>JASJBG010000016.1 GCA_030066625.1 Woeseiaceae bacterium | reverse complement strand
ACGACGACTGGTGGGTGCGCTCGCGCGCCGGCGACGCGCTCGCCGAAATCGGCGGACCCAAGGTCGTCGACTCCGTCGTCAGCCTGATCAAGGACGAGGACGAGGAGATCCGCCGAACGGCCATCGAGATCCTGAACGCGATGAAGGATGAGCGTGCCGTCGATCATCTGATCAACGCCACGGACGACACCGACTGGTGGGTCCGCGAACGTGCCGTCGATGCGCTGTCGAAGATCGGCAGCCCGAAAGCGCTGCCCAAGCTCGAGTCGATGCTCGGGCAGAATCCGAAGACCGACACCGTCGTGATTCGCGCACTCTCGAAAATGGGCAACTCGAAGCACGTTGCAAAGATCCTGCCGCTCCTGAAGCGCCCGGAGCGCGAGATCCAGATCGAGGCCATCAAGGCCCTTTCACAGCTGACCGACGAGGATCACGCGGAGACGATTCGCGGTGTGCTGCGCAAGATCAAGCAGGTCGACGACCCGACCATCATCAACAATGCCGATCGCGCCCTGCACGAACTCGATGCACGCTTCTCGGCGACGATGCTGGCCGAGAACCGACGCGCCGAGAAGATCGGCGAGCACACGCGGACGATGCTGGTCGAAGACGACGAACTCGAGAAGCTGCTCGAGGAAGCCAAGGAAGCCAGCAAGGTCGCCGACGTCGAAGAGGAAGTGGCTGCCACGGAGGAAGCTCCGGTCGCGTCACCGGTTCTCGATATATCCAAGCTCAACCCCGGCGACATGCTCGACAACCGCTACAAGTACATCGAGAAGATCGGCAAGGGCGCCTTCGGCACCGTCCTGCTGATGCAGGACGAGGTCGTCGACGAGCGCCTGATTCTCAAGTTCCTGAACCCGAATGTCTCCTCGGATGAGGAGATGATGAAGCGCTTCGTCCACGAGCTGCGCTACTCGCGCAAGATCACGCACCGCAACGTCATTCGTATTTATGACTTTCTCAACCTGCACGGCGCGTACGCGATCTCGATGGAGTATTTCCCGTCGCACACGCTGTCCGGTGAAATCCCCGACAGCAAACCGATGGACGTTCGCAAGTGCCTAAAATATTCGCGGGACATTGCGACCGGCATGGCCGTAGCTCACCAGGCCGGCGTCATTCATCGCGACCTGAAGCCGGCGAATATCCTCGTCAACGAAGATGGCCTCCTGAAGATCGTGGACTTCGGCGTCGCGGCGGCGGCTTCGAGCGGCGACACTCAGCTCACGAAAACCGGCTACGTCATTGGCTCACCGAAATACATGGCGCCCGAACAGATTCTCGGCAAGAAGGTCGACGAGACCGCGGACATCTACTCGGTGGGCGTCATCATGTACGAAATGGCCACGGGCATCCCACCGTACAGCCGCGGCGATCACATGTCGGTCATGTACCAGCACGTGCAGGGCAAAGCAAAGGCCGCCCAGGAGATCAACACCGAGATTCCCGACGATTACGCGGCGATCATCACCAAGGCCATGTCTGTCGACAAGTCCAAGCGCTACCAGTCGATGGAGGAACTCACCGACGCGCTGGATGCGGTTAAACTGTAGTCATGGCCCGAATCGACGCATTTCTGAAACTCGGCCTGGCCCAAGGCTGCTCGGACCTGCACCTCGCTGTCGGCGTGCCGCCCATGCTGCGCATGAACGGCGACCTGATGCCGATCAAGTTCCGCGAACTCTCGGATACGGAGCTCGAAACCTACATCCAGGAAATCCTGACGACCAAGCAGCGCGAGGTACTGGCCGGCGGTCACGATCTCGACTTCTCGTACGTCGGCGAAGAGGGCGGCCGATTCCGCGTTAACGTGTTCCGCAAGGTCACCGGTATCGGCGCCGTGTTCCGACACATTCCGGGCAACGTGCCGACACTCGAGCAGCTCAACATGCCGCCGATCCTGGCCAAGTTCTGCGACTACCACCAGGGAATGGTGCTGGTCACGGGCTCGACCGGCACCGGCAAGTCGACGACGCTCGCCGCGATGATCAACCACCTGAACGAGCGCCGCAGCCTGAACATCATCAGCCTGGAAGACCCGATCGAGTTCGTGCACCCGAGCAAGCAGAGCCAGATCATTCAGCGCGAACTCAATACCCACGTGGGCAGTTTCGCCGACGGCGTTCGCGCCGCCATGCGCGAAGACCCCGATGTGATTCTCGTCGGCGAGCTGCGCGATGCTGAGACCATCATGATGGCTATGACGGCTGCCGAGACCGGCCACCTCGTACTCGGCACGCTGCATACGACAGGTGCCGTGAAGACCATCGACCGCATCATCGACGCCCTGCCCGGAGAACTCCGCGAACAGACCAAGGCCTTCCTCGCGATGAGCCTGAAGGCCGTCGTGACCCAGGTACTCGTCAAGACGCCCGACGGACGCGGCCGCCGCGCCATTCTCGAGATTCTCGTCAACAACCGTGCGATCTCGAAGCTCATCCAGTCGGACCAGACACACCAGATCGCGTCGCAGCTGCAAACCGGCAAGGACCTGGGCATGCAGGTCATGGACACGGCGCTGCTCGACGCAATCAGCGCCAAGCAGATCGACCCCGACGATGCGATCCGCTTTGCCAACGACAAGAACAAGTTCAAGCGCTTCATCACCGATACCGATCTCGTGCCGACGCTCGATATCGCCGGCGGTCCGGGAGGCTGACGCCGTATGCCGCAGATTGACGAGTACCTGACCGAGGCGCTCAAGAACAACGCCTCCGACCTGCACTTCCTGTCCGGTGACCCCGTCCGCGCCCGTGTCCACGGTCACCTTCAGCAACTGATGCCGGAAGTCCTGACGACCGATCGTGTCAAGGAGTGCATGACCGAGATCATGGACGTCGGCACGGCCAATGTCTTCGATGAACGCGATGCCGCCGACTTCGCTTACGAGATCCCCGACGTATCGAGATTCCGCGTTAACGTGTTCCGGCACCTTAACGGCATTGGCGCGATCTTCCGCGCCATCCCGTCCAAGGCGCTCACGCTCGAAGAGCTCAACCTGCCCAAGGTCGTGCATGAACTCTGCCGCAATACCCAGGGCATGATCCTGGTGACCGGCAAGACGGGCTCCGGCAAGTCGACAACGCTCGCCGCGATGATCGATGCCATGAACAAGCGCCTGAAGGGTCACATCCTGACGATCGAAGACCCGGTCGAATTCGTCCACAAGGCGCAAGGCTGCCTGATCAGCCAGCGCGAGGTCGGCGTACATTCAGACAGTTTCTCCGACGCCCTCCACTCGGCCCTGCGCGAAGATCCCGACGTCATCCTGGTCGGCGAGATGCGTGACCTCGAGACCATCAGTATCGCCGTAACCGCCGCCGAGATGGGTATCCTCGTCATGGGCACCCTGCACACGAACGGCGCCGGCCAGACCGTGGACCGCATCGTCAACTCGTTCCCGGCCGATAAACAGAGCCACATCCGCACGATGATCTCGACCTCACTGCGGGGCGTGATTTCGCAGCAGCTCCTGCCGACCAAGGACAAGCCCGGCCGTGTCGCCGCGCTCGAGATCCTCATCAACACGTCGGCCGTCGGCAACCTGATTCGCCAGGGCAAGCTCGACCAGCTCGAAACCGCCATGCAGGCCGGCGGCAACCTCGGCATGCAGACCATGGACAGCGCGCTAGAGGAACTGCAGCGGACGGGCCGGATTTCGGGACAGGACGCCTACCTGCAGGCCAACAACAAGTCCAAGTTCGAACGCGTCAAAGACGAGGCCTGAACCGCCAGTATCTCTGGGCCGGCGGGTAGTGGCATAATCGCCGCCTTTGCCGCAAAGCTCTCGCCGCATGTCCGCCGATCGCCGAAAAATCCTGGTTACGAGTGCCCTGCCGTACGCGAACGGCTCCCTGCACATGGGCCATCTCGTCGAGTACCTGCAGACCGACATCTGGGTGCGCTTCCAGAAGCTACGCGGCCACGACTGCATCTACGTCTGCGCGAGCGACACGCACGGCACGCCGATCATGATCAAGGCCAATGAACTCGGGGAGTCGCCGGAGTCGCTGGTCGAGCGCGTCAGCGCCGAGTTCGCACGCGACTTCGCCGATTTCGGCGTCGACTTCGACAACTTCTACACGACCCACTCGCCGGAGAACGAGCAGCTCACCGTCGAGCTCTACGAGGCCCTCCGCGAGAAGGGCGACATCTACACGAAGAGCATCGAGCAGGCGTACGACGAAAAAAAGGGCATGTTCCTGCCTGACCGCTATGTTCGCGGTACCTGCCCGGTGTGCGGGGCCGAAGACCAGTACGGCGACGCGTGCGAGAACTGCCACTCGACATACACGCCGGCCGACCTGATCGATCCCGTTTCCGTTGTCTCGGGGACCACGCCCGTCACGCGCGAGTCCGAGCACTATTTCTTTCGCCTCAGCGACTACGAGGACCGGCTCAAGGCCTGGATGGCCTCCGCGAAGCTCGATCGCGCAGTGGTCGCGAAGCTTGACGAGTGGTTCGAAGCCGGCCTGCAGGACTGGGACATCTCGCGCGATGCGCCCTACTTCGGCTTCCGGATACCCGGCACGGATGACAAGTACTTCTACGTCTGGCTGGACGCGCCCGTCGGCTACCCCGCCAGCTTCATGAACCTCTGCGCACGCCGCGATGATCTCGACTTCGACGAGTACTGGAAGCCCGGCCACGATACCGAGGTCTATCACTTCATCGGCAAGGACATCATGTATTTCCACACGCTGTTCTGGCCGGCAGTACTCGAAGGCGCGGGCTGGCGCACGCCGACGAGCGTGTTTGCGCACGGTTTCCTGACCGTCAACGGGCAGAAGATGTCCAAGTCCCGAGGCACCTTCATCACCGCGCGCACTTACCTCGACAACCTGGACCCGAACTACCTGCGCTACTACTACGCGGCGAAACTCGGACCGACGATCGAGGACATCGACCTGAACCTCGAGGACTTCGTCGCGCGCGTGAATTCCGACCTCGTCGGCAAGCTCGTCAACATTGCGAGCCGCTGCGCCGGTTTTATCGGCAAACGCTTCGACGGCAAGCTGGCCGACAGCCTGGCCGACCCTGCGCTGTTCGACGAGGTCGCGGCCGCGTCGGAGCGCATCGCCGGCCACTACGAGCAGCGCGAATACTCGAAAGCGATGCGCCTCGTCATGGGCCTCGCCGACAAGGCGAACCGCTACATCGACGAACACAAGCCGTGGGTCATGATCAAGGACGAGTCGCAGCAGGATGCCGTGCAGGCCGTCTGTACGCAGGGACTCAACCTGTTCCGCAGCCTGATGATCTATCTCGCGCCGGTGCTGCCCGACGTGGCGGACAGGGCACGGTCGTTCCTGGGCGAGGCCGAATGGCACTGGGAAAACGCCAGCACGCCGCTGCTCGGTGCGACCATCAACAAATTCCAGCCACTACTGACCCGCGTCGAAGCGGACAAGGTCAACACCATGGTTGAACAATCTAAGGAATCGCTGGCAGCCGAACCCGCCGCCGAGGCGGACGACGACACGATCAGCATCGACGACTTCATGAAGGTCGACCTGCGGGTCGCGAAGATCGCCGCCGCCGACCCGGTCGAGGGTGCCGACAAGCTGCTCAAACTCACGCTCGACCTGGGTGACAGTACCCGGCAGGTGTTCGCTGGCATAAAGGCGGCCTACGACCCGGCAACGCTGGTCGATCGCCACGTCGTCGTGGTCGCGAATCTGGCACCGCGCAAGATGCGTTTCGGCGTATCCGAAGGCATGGTGCTGGCGGCCGGCCCGGGCGGCGAGGATATTTTCCTGCTGTCCCCGGACGATGGCGCTGAAGCGGGGATGCGCGTCAAGTAATATCGGCGGCATGAGCGAGCTCATCGTCATCCTCGTCGGGACCGTCCTGGTCAACAACTTCGTCCTGACCCGATTCCTCGGCCTCTGCCCGTTTATGGGCGTATCGAGAAACCTGGAGGCTGCGGCCGGAATGTCGCTCGCAACGGCCTTCGTGCTGACCCTGTCCTCGGCAAGCGCCTACCTGCTGCACCAGTACGTACTGGTGCCGCTCGATCTCGGCTACCTGCGCACGGTGAGTTTCATTCTCGTCATCGCCGCCAGCGTCCAGTTCACCGAGATCATGGTTCGGCGCATGAGCCCGATGCTCGACCGCGTGCTCGGCATCTATATCCCGCTGATCGCGACGAACTGCGCCGTCCTCGGCGTCGCGCTGCTGAACGTGCAGCAGTCGAACAACTTCGTCGAGTCCGTATTCTTCGGTCTTGGCGCCGCGGGCGGCTTCGCCCTGGTGCTGGTGCTGTTCTCAGCAATACGCGAGCGGCTCGAGGCAGCCGACGTGCCCGCGCCCTTCCGCGGCACCGCGATCGCGCTGATGACCGCCGGCATCATGTCGCTCGCGTTCATGGGCTTCGCCGGCATGGCGCGGCCGTGATCCGGTATGACCGCCGTCTGGATTGCCGTCATCACGATTGCCGCGCTTGCGCTGTTCGCAGGCGCCGCGCTGGCGTTCGCGTCGCGACGACTGCCGCCCGGCGAGCTCGACATGGTCGAGCAGGTCAACGGCATGCTGCCACAGACCCAGTGTGCCCAGTGCGGCTACCCGGGCTGCCGTCCTTACGCGCAGGCAATCGTCAATGACGATATCGCTATCAACCTGTGCCCGCCCGGTGGTCAGGAGACGGTCGAAAGGCTGGCCGAGTTACTCGAGCGAGAAGCGCTGCCGCTGGCCGAGCCCGCTCCGGAGGGACGTGCCGTGGCTGTCATAGACGAAGCCATCTGCATTGGCTGCCTGCACTGCCGCAATGCCTGCCCGGTTGATGCCATCGTCGGCGCCCATACACTTATGCATACGATCATCGAATCCGAGTGCACCGGCTGCGAACTCTGCATCGCGCCGTGCCCCGTGGACTGCATTAGTATGAGACAGGTCGCATGAGCGCCCCAACTTATGATCTCGGCAAGCTGCACGGCGGCCTGCGACTGCCGGGCAACAAACACGACTCGACCGCCGCGCCTATCTACGACGTGCCGGTGCCGCGGCAGCTCGTGCTGCCGCTTGCACAGCACGTCGGCGATCCGGCACAACCCATCGTCGGTATCGGCGAACGTGTCCTGAAAGGCCAGCTCGTGGCCGAGCACGAGGGCACGCTTGGCGCACCTGTGCACGCAACGTCATCAGGCAAGGTCGTGGCGATCGAGCCCTGGCCAATCTCGCGACGCTTCGGCGATCCGGCGCCCTGCGTCGTCATCGAGACGGACGGCGAAGACCGCGCGATCGAAGCGGCCGACGCCCCGGTTCCGTTCGACGCACTGCCGCCCGACATCCTCGCTGCGAAGATACTGCAGGGCGGTATCGTCGGTCTCGGTGGCGCCGTATTCCCGACCGCGCAGAAACTGATGCAGGCGACCACACTCGGCACCACTAAGCTGATCCTGAACGGCGTCGAATGCGAGCCCTACATCAGCTGCGACGACGTGCTCATGCGCGAGCGTGCGGATGCCATTATCGGCGGCGCGCAGATCCTGATGCATGCGCTCGGCGCGGATGAATGCTCCATCGTCGTCGAGAGCGACAAGCCGGAAGCGATCGACCGGCTCGGCGAGATGCTGGGCGAATTCGGTGACGAGCGCATCACACTAAAGCAGGTGCCGACGATCTACCCGTCCGGTGGGGAGGACCAGCTCATCCAACTCGTGACCAACCGTGAGGTGCCGAGCGGCGGCCTGCCGACCGACGTCGGCTGCCTGGTGCAGAACGTCGGCACGGCGGCGGCCGTCTACGACTGGATCGAGCACAACGAACCCCTGATCTCGCGCGTAACGACCGTTACGGGCCCCGGCGTCGCACAGCCCATGAACGTGCGCGCGCGCATCGGCACGACGGTGGCCGACATCATAAATTTCGCAGGCGGCTATACGGAACTGGCGCGCCTGCTCATCATCGGCGGGCCGATGACCGGCAAATCCGTATCGACGGATCGCGTGCCAGTCGTCAAGGCGACCAACTGCATCCTGGTACTCTCCGAGGTTCCATCCGTCGGCACAACGCGACCGTGCATTCGCTGCGGCGACTGTGCCGCCGTGTGCCCGGTACAGCTGTTGCCGCAGCAGCTCTACTGGAACGCCTGCGCCGACGACGAGAAGAAACTCCGCGCCTACGGCCTGACAGACTGTATCGAATGCGGCTGCTGCGACCTCGTCTGTCCGAGCCATATCCCGCTGACGGCGGATTTTCGCAAGGCCAAGGGTCGGATCCAGGAGCTTGCAGACGAAAAGGCCCGTGCCGAGCGTGCGCGCCGTCGCTTCGAGGCGCGCAATGAACGCCTGCAACGTGAACAGGATTCGCGCAATGAAGAACTCGAACGTCAGAAGGATACGGCCAGGTCGGCCGGTCCGGCCGCGATCGCGGAGATCCTGAAACGCAAGCGCGACCAGCAGGACGACGACTGACGTGGAATTTGAGCGTCGCGAAGCCCCTTATGTCGCGCCGACCGCGGACGTATCGCATGTGATGCTGCACGTGCTGGCTGCGCTGGTGCCCGCCGCGCTCGCACACGTCTGGTTCTTCGGCCCGGGCTTCCTGTTCAACCTCGTTATCGCTACGGCATTCTGCGTCGCCGGCGAGGCAATGATGCAGAAGGTCCGTGGCCGGGACCCGGAAACGGCCCTGTCCGACTATTCGGCAATCGTGACGGCCGCGTTGCTGGCCTTCGCACTCCCCTCGCTAACGCCGTGGTGGGTCACCGGCACCGGCGCGCTGTTCGGCATCGTCGTCGCCAAGCACCTATACGGCGGCATCGGCTTCAATATCTTCAACCCGGCGATGGCCGGCTATGTCGTCATCCTCGTTGCGTTCCCGATGCACCTGAATCTGTGGATCGCGCCGCGCATGGGCGACATTGACTACGAATACCTCGGCATCTTCGAATCGCTGCAGTACACATTGACCGGCGTGCTGCCGGAAGCACATCCGTTCGACGCGGTTAGCCGCGCCACGCCACTCGATGCAATGAAGTCCGGATTGAACAACGCGCGCACCGTCGCGGAGGTCCGAACGCTGCCGATCATGGGCGACTTCGGTGGCCGCGGCTGGGAATGGATCGGCAATTTCCTCGCGATCGGCGGCTTCTGGCTGATGATCAAGAAGATCATCCGCTGGCACATCCCGGCCGGCGTCGGTATCGGCCTGCTCGTTCCGGCGACCATCATGTGGCTGTTCAACCCGGATATCAATCCGAGCCCGGGCTTCCACATGTTCGGTGGCGCCGCCATCCTCTGCGCGTTTTTTATCGCGACCGATCCGGTATCGGCAGCGACCAGCCCGAAGGGCCGGCTGATCTATGGCATCGGCATCGGTTTCCTGATCTATGCGATTCGCACGTGGGGCGCGTACGCGGACGGGGTCGCCTTCGCCGTCCTCATCATGAACATGGCGGTCCCGGCCATCGACGCCCTGACCGTCCCGCGTATCGTCGGTCACGGCAAGCAGGCAGGCAGCGGATGAGCGAGAGAAGCGTGCTCAAAAGCGGACTGACCCTGGCGGCAATCGCAGCGGTCTGTACCGCGATGGTTGCGGCAACCTACCAGGTGACCGAGGATCAAATCGCGGCCAACGAGCAGGCCTGGCTCGAACAGAGCCTGGAACCCGCATTGTCGGGTGTCTTCTTCGAGGGCAGCGTCACCGAGTCGATGCTCGTCATTCCCGCACCGCACGAACTGCCGGGACCCGATGACGCGATCATCTACCGGGTCTATTCGGAGGGCGAACCGGTAGCCGCGCTGTTCGCCGTAACCGCGCGCGACGGCTACGCAGGACCGATCCGGATCCTGCTCGGCGTCCAGTACGACGGAACGGTGACCGGCGTTCGTATCCTCGAACACCGTGAGACACCGGGGCTTGGCGACAAGATCGTATCGTCGCGCTCGGACTGGGTTTTCCAGTTCGACGGCCGCTCGCTGACCGATCCCGAGCCCGCGAGCTGGGCGTTGAAGGTCGACGGTGGAGAATTCGACCAGCTCACCGGGGCCTCGGTCACACCGCGCGCCATCATCAAGGCGATGCGCGACACGTTGATATACTTTGAAGCCAATCGCGACACGGTTTTTGCCTCGCCCCCTGCCTCAGAGGCTGCCGCAGAGACCGATGCCGGGGACGACACGATATGAGCAGCGGCGGTTTTCTCGACAGGCTCCAGGTCGGCCTATGGAAGGACAACCCCGGGCTCGTACAGCTGCTCGGCCTGTGTCCCCTGCTCGCCGTCACGTCGAGCTTCGTAAACGGACTCGGACTCGGCATCGCGACGCTCTTCGTCCTGAGCCTGTCCAACGTGCTCGTCTCGGCGACGCGGCGCTGGATCACCAGCGAGATTCGTATACCTATATATGTGTTGATCATCGCGAGCCTCGTCACGTGTATCGAACTCGTGTTCAAGGCCTGGTTTCCGTCGCTGGACCGGTCGCTGGGCATCTTCATCCCGTTGATCGTGACGAACTGTGCGATTGTCGCGCGTGCCGAGGTTTTCGCATCGCGCAACTCGGTGCGTTCGAGTCTCGCCGACGGCATCGGCATGGGCCTCGGATTCACGCTGCTGCTGGTCGCGATCGGGATGTTCCGTGAGCTGCTTGGCCAGGGCACGATCCTCGCCCGTCTCGACATGCTGTTCGGCGGCGACGCGACGGCAGGGCTCGTACTCGTCGACGGTGGCTGGTTGCTCGCCATACTGCCACCGGGCGCCTTCTTTAGCCTCGCGCTCGCCATTGCTATCAAGAACGCCGTCGACCGTCGGCGCAGTGTCACTCGCCGCGCGTCGATGCCACGCAGCCTGAGGCGTTCGTGAACAGGACCAAGCGAACGGCCATATTCAAGACGCTGCGTGACGGAAACCCAAACCCGACCACGGAGCTCAATTACGAGTCTCCGTTCGAGCTGCTCATCGCCGTCATCCTGTCGGCGCAGGCGACGGACATCAGCGTCAACAAGGCAACCGACAAGCTGTTCCCGGTGGCGAATACGCCGCAGGCTATCTTCAGCCTCGGCGTCGAAGGCCTGACGCCGTTTATCAAGACGATCGGACTCTTCAACAGCAAAGCCGAAAACGTCATCAAGACCTGCCGGATTCTCATTGATGAGCACGATAGCGAGGTGCCGCGAACGCGCGAGGCTCTCGAGAAGCTCCCGGGCGTGGGTCGCAAGACTGCGAACGTGGTCCTGAACACGGCATTCGGGGAGCCGACAATCGCTGTCGACACGCACATATTCCGGGTCTCGAATCGAACCGGCGTCGCTCCTGGCAAAACGCCGCTCGAGGTGGAGAAGCGGCTGCTCCGGCTCGTACCCGACGAGTTCAAGAAGGACGCCCATCACTGGCTCATCCTGCATGGCCGCTATGTCTGCAAGGCGCGCAAGCCCCTGTGCAAGGAATGCCCGATCGTCGAGTGGTGCGAGTACCGCAAGAAGGAACTGGGATGATCTTCGGCAACGACCGCGGTGCGCTGCGGCGCATGTACCGCGATGCCTGGGCCAAGCATAGCGATGGACGGCCGCTGACCGCACTCGAGGCCCAGATTGCCGCCGTGATCGCCGAGCACCCCGAATACCATGACGCAGTCACCGCCGAGGATCTCGACCGCAATTTCACGCCGGAAGATGGCCAGACCAATCCATTCCTGCACATGGGGCTGCATCTCGGCCTTCGGGAGCAGCTTGCCACGGACCGCCCCGCCGGAATCGCCGCGATCCACCGTGCCCTGGCCAATCGACTCGGCGACCCGCACGCGGCCGAACACGCGATGATCGAGTGCCTGGCGGAGACGCTCTGGGAGGCTCAGAGCAGCAACGTACCGCCGGACGAAGGCGCTTATCTCGAGAAACTCAGGGGACTATAGCCCGGGAGCTTCCGTTCAATCGCCACCGTGTAATATTAGTCGCATAGCGTCGGTCTAAAGATGTAACTCACTACGCGGTGATGGAATGACTAACAACACGAATCAATATCCCGTTCAGGGCGCTGGCCTCGGCCTGCGGCGGCCCATCGCGGACAAGCTCATGGAGAACCCGCCGACGGACGTGGACTTCATGGAGGTCGCACCGGAGAACTGGATTCACGTGGGCGGCATACTCGCGAAGAAGCTGCGCTTCTTCACCGAACGCTATCCATTCCTGATCCACGGCCTGTCACTGTCCATCGGTTCGCCGGCGCCGCTCGATGAGCAGCTGGTGCGCGACATCAAGGACTTTATGGCGGAACACGATATCCGCATGTACTCCGAGCACCTGAGCTACTGCGGCGACGATGGCCATCTCTATGACCTGATGCCAATCCCGTTCACTGAGGACGCCGTCAAGTACGCGGCGGAACGCGTCCGGCGCGTTCAGGATATTCTCGAGCAGCGCATAGCGCTCGAGAACGTGTCCTACTATGCACCGACCGACACGTCGATGAGCGAGGAAGACTTCACGATTGCAGTGCTCGAAGAAGCGGACTGCGACCTGATGCTCGACATCAACAACATCGTGGTCAACAGCATCAACCACAAGTACGATGCGAGCGCCTTCCTGAACCGCATGCCGGCCGAACGCATTCGCTACTTCCACATTGCCGGCCACTACGTCGAGGACGAAGACCTGCGTGTCGACACGCACGGCTCGCCGGTCGACGAGCAGGCGTGGCAGCTGCTCGCAGAGGCCTACGCGAAGTTCGGCTCCGTGCCGACGCTGCTGGAGCGGGACTTCAACTTTCCGCCGATTGAGGAACTGCTCGACGAAGTTCGGCGCATCAAGTCCCTGCAGTCCGAGTACGAGCAGCCGGTAGCCGCCAATGGCTGAGAAACCCGCCTTCCAGGAGAAGCAGTACGCGTTCGCCGCGCACATCCGCGATCCCGAGCACACGCCTGCCCCGGCGGGTGTCGAGGACCGGCGCATGGCGATCTACCGCGAACTGTTTTTCAACAATCTTCGCAACCTGCTCGGTACGACATTTCCGGTGCTTCGCAAGCTGCACAGCGAGGAGCACTGGGAGAGGTTTATCCGCGGCTTCATGCAGAAGCACCAGGCACACACGCCCTACTTCCTGCAGCTGCCCGAGGAGTTCCTCGACTTCCTGACCAATGAGTACGAGCCGAGTGATGACGACTTCCCGTTCCTCGTCGAGCTCGCCCACTACGAATACATCGAACTCGCGCTGTCGATCTCGACTGACGTCGACGATCTCGACGGCATCGATGTGGACGGCGATTTGCTCGAAGGAGTGCCGCAGAAGTCAGCGCTCGCCTGGGTCTACGCGTACCGCTTCCCGGTGCACCGGATTACGCAGGACTTCCTGCCGGACACACCTGCTGAGCAGCCTGTCTATCTGGCGGTGTACCGCAGCAGCGAAGACAAGGTGGGCTTCCTCGAACTGAACCCCGTTTCCGCCGGCCTTCTCAACGCCATCGAAGAGAACGAAGCCGGCAAAACCGGACGCCAGCTGCTCGAAGACATCGCTGCTGCCATCCAGTATTCCGACGTCGACGCTTTTGTCGCTCACGGAGCATCGGCCCTCGCCGAAATGCGCAAGCTCGAAATCCTTATCGGGACACGAGCTGCCTGATCCCCCAGGAGAAAGCAATGGACAAGCTCAAGGCACTGTGGAAGACAGTGACGGACAAACTCGACGCCGCGGGCGAATGGATCGCTCTGCTTCCAATCCGGCTGCTCATGGGCTTTGAATTCGCGTCCGCCGGCTTCAGGAAGTTGGACGCCAGCGAGACGATCTGGGGTGACGTTCCGGGCTGGTTTGCTGGTACCAAGGGCGATTTCCCGTTCCCGTTCAACGTGCTCCCCATCGAACTGAGCTGGTTCATGGTGACGTGGACGGAGATCCTTGGCGGCATCGGGCTCTTTATCGGCCTGTTCACGCGCTTCTGGGCCATAAGCCTGATGATTGTCACAATTGTCGCAATCTTCGGCGTGCACTGGCCCGAGGAGTGGAACAGCCTGGCCGATCTCTGGAAAGGCTACGTAATAACGGACAAGGGTTTCGGCAACTACCGTGTGCCGCTCCTGTTCCTGGCAATGCTGTTTCCGCTCGCGCTGCGCGGTCCCGGTAGAGTTTGCGTCGACCATCTTCTGAAAACCAGGGTCTTCAAATAGGCGCTATTCAGAGCTCAGCGGCCGGCGGCTGCCAAAAAAAACCACAAGCGGCCCGCGCCGCATCGACGGAGGGAGACCAATGGGTGAAGCATTCTCTATCGCGATGAGCATCCTGCAGTCGCTCGTTGTCATCTTCGTGTTCCTGCTCGGCCTTGCTGTCTTCGCCGTCGCAATCATGTACGTCGTTGACGTGACGCAGACGAGCCATACGGTGCGTCGCAACTATCCGGTTGTCGGGCGGTTTCGCTACATGTTCGAACACATGGGCGAGTTCTTCCGGCAGTACTTCTTCGCGCTGGACCGCGAGGAGATGCCGTTCAACCGTGCGCAGCGCTCATGGGCCTATCGCGCGGCGAAGGGCGTGGACAATACCGTCGCATTCGGCTCGACCCTGAATCTCGCGCCGTCCGGTACGCCGATCTTCGTGAACTGCGCGTACCCGATGCTCGAGGACGACGTCGAGGCACCAAAGCCGCAGCGCATCGGCCCCCATGCACGGCAGCCTTACGATGCGCCCTCCTTTTTCAACGTTTCGGCGATGAGCTACGGCGCGCTGTCAAAGCCGGCGGTGCTGGCACTGTCGAAAGGCTCGAAGAAAGCCGGAAACTGGCTCAACACGGGCGAAGGCGGACTATCCGAATGGCACCTCGAGGGCGGCTGCGACATCGTCTACCAGATCGGCACCGCCAAATACGGTGTGCGCGACCAGAACGGCGACCTGAGCGACGACAAGCTGCGTGAGCTCGGCGATATCGAGCAGGTCAGGATGATCGAGCTCAAGCTGAGCCAGGGCGCAAAGCCCGGCAAAGGCGGCATCCTCCCCGGTGCCAAGGTCACGGCCGAGATTTCGAAGATCCGCGGCATTCCGGAAGGCGAGGACTCCATCAGTCCAAACCGCCATCCTGACATCGACTCGGCGGAGGATCTGCTCGACATGATCAACCGCGTGCGCGACGTATCTGGGCTACCGGTCGGCTTCAAGTCCGTCGTCGGCGCCTATGGCTGGCTCGAGGAACTGTTCGAGCTGATCAACGAACGCGGTATCGAGAGTGCCCCGGATTTCATTACGGTCGACAGTGGCGACGGCGGCACGGGCGCCGCGCCGATGAGTCTCATCGACAACGTCGGGCTGCCGATCAAGGAAAGCCTGCCGCTCGTCGTCGATCTGCTGAACAAGCACGGCCTCAAAGACCGCATCAAGGTCATCGCCAGCGGCAAGCTAATCAACCCGTCCGATGCCGCCGTCGCCCTTTGCATGGGCGCCGACTTCATCAACTCGGCACGCGGCTTCATGTTCGCACTAGGCTGCATCCAGGCGCTGCAGTGCAACAAGAACACCTGCCCGACCGGCATTACAACGCACGACAAGCGGAAGCAGCGCGGGCTCGTGCCCGAGGACAAGGCCGAGCGCGTTGCTCGTTACTCCAAGACGATGCGCAAGGAGATCGGCACGATCGCACATTCCTGCGGCGTACCCGAACCCCACCGCCTTAAGCGAATGCACTGCCGCATCGTGCAGGACGACGGCCGATCGATCGCGCTGGACGAGATCTACCCGGAAACGAAATCGGCTGCATCGGTGCGCGCCGCGGTCTGAGACCTCGACAGAGCTGGGCGGACGGCGGCCCGGCGCCAAAACGTTCGTCGATCGGCAGGCCGCTATTGGTCCGCGAAGACGACCGAGGTCGCCAGCTGGGACTCGGCGATCAGCGAATTGGTGATCAGGCAGCCGTGCTCGGCCTTCTCGAGCAACCGGGTCGCCTTGGCCTCGTCCGTCCCGGCCGGAACGGTGAGCTGTGCATCGACCTCGAAGCCAGTAAAGCGCGTGGTCCGATCGACGCGATCGAGCACTCCGACGACGTCGCAGCTCAGGTCGACCCACTCGAATCGCGACGCCCGGGCGATGGCGCGGAAGGTCAGGATAAAGCAGTCGGCAACGGCCGCAACGAGCAGCGATTCCGGTGACCAGTCGCCGCCCGGGCCGCCGAACTCGACTGGCGGGACGGACTCGATGGTGACGACGTCGTCACCGTCGATGCGGACCTTACCTTCCGTCTCGGCGGCGGCGCTGACGATATAGCGGTGGGGGAACTCGTGCATGCTCAATCCTCTCTGTTGGCAGGTCTGTATACTAGCTGACAGGACCTCTGCCGACACATAATTGGTGAATCTCGCACGCTGGATAACAGCTCTCCTGCTCTGCATCGGCATGTCGACCGCGGCTGCCGGCAGCCTGTTTGAAGACGATGCCCCG
Source organism: Woeseiaceae bacterium (assembly GCA_030066625.1). Classification (GTDB taxonomy): domain Bacteria; phylum Pseudomonadota; class Gammaproteobacteria; order Steroidobacterales; family Woeseiaceae; genus UBA1847. The sequence goes on along the minus strand of JASJBG010000016.1, from coordinate 6,169 downwards.
CTCGCCGCGACGCTAGAGGGTCCCGTACAGACGTTGATCGACGACGTCAAAGACCGTGCCCGGCATTCCATGAAGCTTACTGTTGACGGCCACACCTACCCGATCGAGGCGAGCGTGCGCGGCAAGAGCAGGACCCGCGTCTGTGAATTTCCGCCTATCCGGCTGTACTTCGACGAAGACAGTGTTGCCGGGACGCTGTTCGAGGGCCAGGACAAGCTCAAGCTGGTGACTCACTGCCGCAACCACGATCCCGGCGAGCTGAACCTCGTCGACGAATACGCGGCCTATCGGGTTCTCGGCGTCCTCACAGAGGTGAGTTACCGGACGCGCCTGCTGCGTATCATGTATGCAGACACCGATGGGCGCCTCGACAGCGGCGCGCGCGAGCGCTACGGCTTCCTGCTCGAATCGCGTGACGAGATTGCCGCGCGTATCGGCGGCGAGAAGGCCGATGTCGGCGGCGTCCGGCTCAGCGAACTGGCACAGGACCATGTCGCGCTGATGTACGTTTTCGAATACCTGATCGGCAATACCGACTGGTCGCTGGTCACCAGCCTCGACGATGAAGAGTGTTGCCACAATATGGACCTGATCCGCGTAGACGGAAAGATCTTCCCCATTCCCTACGACTTCGACCTTGCAGGGATCGTTGACGCCCCATACGCGAAGCCGGATCCGTCGTTGCGAATCAAGAACGTCAAACGCCGCCGTTATCGCGGCTATTGCATCGACGAGGACGTCCTGCGAGGGGCACTCGGCGCGGTCCGGGATCGGGAGCAGGACATCATCGCGGCCGTCCGCGAGATTCCGGGCGACCAGGACGAAATCGACCGTATCGTCTCCTACCTCGCTGGCTTCTTCCGCGAGGCGGAGAACGAGGACAAGCTACTGGCGCGCTTCGAAAGGCGCTGCCTGTGAGGCCGCTGCTTCTGCTCCTCTTGGCTACCTCGGCCGCTGCCGACCCTGCCAGCCTGCTTGACGAGCTTCGCCGACAGACCGGGGTGGCCGGCATGGCAGCGTCTCTGAGCATCGACGGCGAGGTCTGTTGGCATGCCGAAACCGGCTCGGCGGATATCGAGGCCCGCCTGCCAGTTTCCGGGGAAACGCTGTTTCGACTCGCGAGCGTTTCCAAGGCACTCTGCAGCGTCATGGCCGCAGGTCTCATCGAAGACGGTGTCATAGACGTCGACACCACCGTTGGTGCCTTGCTGCCCGAACTGGCGAAGCAGTATCGCGAGCTCACATTTCGCGATCTCATGACGCATACCTCCGGACTGCCGCACTACCAGGCCCGCGATGCACTCAGGGGGCGCAAACGATACAGCACCGCGATCGACGGTCTCGAGCAGCTCGGTGATCGTTCGCTGGTCGCGGAACCGGGCGATGGCTATCTCTACAGCACGCACGGCTTCTCACTCGCCTCGGCCATGCTCGAAGCCGCCAGCGAGCGCACGTTCCCGGAACTGTTCGACGACAGAATCGCGGGCGATATTCATCTCGAACACGCGATCGAGGGCAATGAACGCCGTTCCCGCCTGTACAGCGGCGCCAAACGCGAGATCGAGCCCGAGGACTTCAGCTACAGCTGGTGCGGCGCCGGCATGGCGGCCACGACTATCGCGCTCACCGACTTCGTATCGAGCGAGTTCGGCGGATCCGGCCAGTTGGGCGACGAGGGCATAGCGCTGCTCGTCGCTCCCCTGCCCGACCGGGCCGGCAGGACCGTCGACGCGGGCCGCTGGCAGATGACGCTCGGCTGGCGGCGTAGTTTCGACGCCAATGGCGATGTCTACCTGCATCACGCCGGTGTGACCAATGGCGCCCGCTCGATCGTCGCCGTCTGGCCCGATAGCGGCAAAGCCGTCGCCCTGCTATCGAATGCCTCCTGGACCGGGCGCATGGAGGACACGGCTGTCGCTTTTGCGCTCGCGGACGCGCAAGCCGCCGGCAACTGCGCGGTTGACGGCGCGGTCGACTATTCCGGTAGCTTCGGCGACGACGCGATGTCGGCGACCATCGAATGGAGAAATACCGCCAGCGGCTGTCGGGGCGGACTACGCGGCGACAATGCGCTTAGTCGCTGGGCGGCACGCTTCAACTTCGGTGACGCTGATGAGCTCGCGCTGCTCAGGCTCGATGAGCAGCGCTGGGGGCTCGTTTCGCCGGTCGGGATTGCCATTCTCTCCGGTGACATCAACTCCCTGACGGGGACCGTCGGCTCGCGGCAACTGACGCTCGAGCAAACTACGGGTAATCACGGGGCCAGAGCGGCCGCAGCTGCCGCTATAATGCGCGAAAACAAAGCCAAGAACCGTCCATGATCCTCGAACTCAGCCGACTCCGGCGACCGCATCGCCGCCTGCTTCTCGTCCTGTTGCTCCTCGCAACGGCTGGCGCGTTTGCCGAGTCACCGATTCCGTCGGTGCCTACCGACGGCGTTGTCACCGAGGCCCAGATTGAAACCGCAATCCAGGCAATTGAGGTGCGTGAAGGCCTCGGTGAGGAAACCCGCGGCAGGGTCATCGACCAGCTCCGTGATGCGCAGGCGCAGCTACAGAACCAGCAGGGATTCGAGGCAGGCGCGGCCGACTTCGCCGCGGCGCTCAACAGTGCCCCGATCGAGACCGCGCGGCTGCGGGAACAGCTCGATGCACCACCGCCGCCGGCGCCGACCATCGACAGCATGGGCCTCGACGAAGAGCTGTCGCTCGAGGAGCTGGAGCAACGGCTCGCCCAGGCGCTCGCGGAACTCGCAAGCGTCGAAACGCAGTACGCGGCGCTCGAGAACCAGGTCAAATCCGAGGAAGGAAGACCGTCTGTCGTGAGGGAGCGCATCAACGAGCTGCGCACCGCGCGCGAGGAACTGAGCACCGTTATTGCGAGTGACCCGCCCTCGGGCGAAAACGTGATACTGAGCGATGCCCGCAAGTTGGCGGCCGAGCTCAAACTCAATGCCCGCGACTCGGAACTCAAGCGCCTCGACCAGGAGCTGGTCAGTCAGGGTGTACGACTGGAGCTGCTGAGAGCCAAGCGGGACGTGGTAGCCCTGGAAGCGATAACGCTGCAACAGCGCGCCGACCTGCTGCAGACCGCTGTCAACAACAAGCGCCAGAGCTCGGTCGAGGAGGCGCAGATTTACACGGCCGCCGCAGAACTCGCCGCTGCTGACAAGCATCCGGTCGTGCGTGAGCTCGCACAGGGCAATGCGGCACTGACAGCGGAGTTGCCGCCAATTGCCGACGCTATCGAGATCGCGACCGACTCGGTTGCTGCCGTGAATGCGCAGGCCGAGGATATCGAGCAGAGAATGCTGCGTTCACGCCAGCAACTCGAAGTCGGGGGCGTCACCCAGGCGATCGGTCGCTTGCTGGTCGAGGAACGGCGCAACCTGCCGAGCGTTTCGCAGTATCGCAGCGAGGTTCGATCGCGTGAGAAGGCACTCGCCACCATCGGCCTCGCCCAGGTACGGTTGCAGGAGGAGCGTCGTGACCTCGCAGCGATTGCACTGGTCGTCGACGAACGCATGGCCGAGGTCGCCGAAACCGTCACCGATCCCGCCGAAATCGAGTCGATTCGGGAAGAGGTCCTGCAGCTATTGCGGGACCGGCGCGGCCTGCTCGAACAGGCTACCAACACCTATCGCAGCTACCTTCAGGCCCTTGGCGATCTGGACGTCGCCCAGCGCCGCCTGCTCGAGGCAGCCGACGAGTATCGCGACTTCCTCGATCAGAACCTGTTGTGGATTCCGAGCACGACGGTCATCGGGCTCGATACGTTCGCGGATGCGGTGGAGGCCGCGACGTGGGTACTATCACCGCGAAACTGGGCAGACGCCGTTCTCGCGTTCATCGGGTCGCTACGCAGCTATACTCTGATCGCTGTTTTGGCCTTTCTGCTGCTGGGTGCCGCACTGATTTCCCGCGGCCAGCTCCGCGCGAAGTTCAAGGGTATCACGGAGCGCGTTGGCCGCCTTTCGAGCGACAACATCTGGCTAACCTTCGGCGCCATCGGCATCACGGCGGTCCATGCGCTGCCACTGCCTTTGTTCCTTGCGATCATTGGTTGGGGACTACAGCACAGTCCACTGTCGACCGACTTCACGACCAGCCTGTCCCGGGCATTACTCGTTACCGCGCCGTTCCTTTACAACCTTTTGTTGTTCCGCGTTCTTTGTGCCCGTAACGGCGTGGCGCGGACGCATTTCGGCTGGCAGAAAGACAACCTGGTAATCATTCGCCGCCAACTCGACCGCCTGATCGCTACGGGCACGCCGCTCATTCTTGTCACTGTGATTGCCTACGCATCGCCGGAGCCTTCCTATCGCGACAGCCTCGGGCGCCTTGCATTCATAGCTTTCATGATCGTGCTCGCCGCGGTCGTCCGTCCCCTCGGCAATCCTGCGAACAGCGTGGCGGCGGTCTATTACGATAAACGTCCGGACAGCTGGGTCAGCCGGCTCAAATGGCTATGGTACGGAATAGAGGTTGGGGGTCCGCTGCTGCTCGCGTTGCTCGCCGCGGCCGGCTACCTGTACACGTCGGCGATTTTGACAGGCAGCTTCATTGACACGATTTGGCTGGTCCTCGCGCTGATCGTTGCCAATCTCGTGATCCTGCGGTGGCTCGCCCTCGCACGCCGCAAGATTGCGTGGCAGATGGCCATCAACAAACGCCAGGCGCTGAAGGCCGAAAAGGAAAGGCAAAAGGAAGGCATCGAAGAGGAGTCTCACGATGGGGAGGGTGAAGGTGAGATTCCACTCCCGGAGCCCAAGTCGCTCGACCTTGATGCCGTCGACCAGCAGAGCCGTCGTCTGCTGCAGGCCGGCTTGTTCTTCCTTGGCGTCATCGGTGCCTGGGCAATCTGGTCGGAGGTCCTGCCTGCCCTGACCGTGCTCGACCAGGTATCGCTGTGGACTCAGACCCGGACGATTGACGGTGTTGAAAGCCTGGTCCCGGTCACGCTCGCGGACCTGCTGCTCGCGTTCGTGATTGCGGCCGTGACCTGGGTTGCCGCCAAGAACCTCCCGGGCCTTATGGAGATCGCGGTGCTGCAGCGTCTCGATCTGCAGCCGGGCAGCCGCTACACAATCAATACGCTGCTTCGCTACGCAGTGATCACAATCGGCATTGTCTCGATCCTCAGCGTCATCGGCTGGAATTGGTCGCGTATACAGTGGCTGGTTGCCGCGCTGTCGGTGGGGCTCGGCTTCGGCCTGCAGGAAATCGTCGCCAATTTCGTCTCCGGCCTGATCATCCTGTTCGAGCGTCCGGTTCGCGTCGGCGATACGGTGACAGTCGGCAACCTGTCAGGCACCGTAACCAGGGTGCGCATACGCGCGACGACGATTACGGACTGGGACCGCAAGGAGATCATTGTTCCGAACAAGTCCTTCATTACCGAGCAGGTCATCAACTGGACGCTGTCGGACCCGATAACGCGCGTCGTCATCCAGGTCGGGATCTCCTACGGTTCCGACGTGAAGCTGGCGCACAGGGTGATGGAAGAGGCGCTTCGCGAGCAGCCGTTGATCCTCGACGACCCGCCCCCTCGCGCCTACTTTATGGGCTTCGGCGACAGCTCACTCGACTTCAAGCTGTATATGTACTCGCGACAGCTCGGCGATCGATTCCCGATCATGCACGCCGTGCACGAGGACATCCTGCAGGCGCTGCGCGACAACGACATCGAGATCCCGTTCCCTCAGCGCGACCTCCACCTTCGCTCCGTCGCGGACGAGATTCCGGGCATGGGCTCGAATCCAGGACCGGAGCCAGGCAAGCCCTGACGCGCCGACTGTTCATGTTGCCAGGCACGCAATCTGGTGAGCGGCAGGCGACCTCGCCCGTAGCACGCTGCAGTCATTCGACAGCCTCGAGGCAAACGCCACGATGACCTATCGCGACGAGTTCGAGATACCGAGAGACATCTGTTACCTCAACAATGCCTACATGGGCCCGCAGCCTAGACGTGTCCTCGAGGCGACGCAGCAGGGTGCGATCCGGCGGTCGCGACCCTGGACCATTACGCCCGCGGACTTTTTCGACGGCGTCGAGACACTGCGGGCCTCGTTTGCACGTATCGTCGGCTGCTCCGCCGAGAACATCGCCATCGTGCCCTCCTGCGGATACGGAATCTCGACGGCAGCGAACAACCTGTCGACAAGCCAGGG
>JASJBG010000015.1 GCA_030066625.1 Woeseiaceae bacterium | reverse complement strand
CACCGAGTTCACGTCCAGGGCGATGCTGATGTGGACGCAACGGACAGCCCGGAAGCTGCACTTCATCCAACCCGGCAAGCCGACCCAGAATGCCTACTGCGAATCGTTCAACGGCAAACTACGAATCGAGTGCCTACGGCAGCACTGGTTCAAATCCTTAAACGAAGCCCGACAGGTCATCGAAGACTGGCGCCAAGACTACAACCATGTTCGACCACACAGCGCGCTCGGCCAGATGGCACCGATCGAGGCGCTACTGACCCAGAAGTTTTACCCAAACTCTCACTCAGAGTACTCAGGCTGAGCGGGGTAAGGTCATACCCCAGAAAGTTAACCACGTCTGATGTGGGAGATTCCAAACATGGACAGGCACATTAGAGTGAGTCCACAGGGTTGGCTCGAGGACCGATTCAAGTCCGAGTAAGCCAGTCCGTTTTTGGCCGTTTGCCAGTGAAATTCCCTTGCTCTTTTCTCCGAGCGACTGGCTGTCGATCTCCGCGCTGGGTTCATCGGACTATTCGTACCTGACCTACGTTTACGTCGGCAGCGGCCAGACCTCCAAGGTCTGGACCCGCTGGGTAGCGTACGCGCCAGGTGCCTACGAGTACCGCCTGTACGAGAACAACGGCTACAACGTGCTGGCGCGCAGCGAGCCGCTGAGTATCTACGCGGCACCGGCAGCCTGCGGGACGCCTCCGTGCGTGGATGCGCTGGCGGCGGCGGTACGACCGGGTGCAACGGCCAGCGCATCGGTGAGCAAACATGGACAGGCACACCCCTGGGCACACCCCTGAGGTAAGCCCAGTCCGCGCACCCGCAGTCAGTCGAAACCTTATTCGACTAGCTTGATTGAGGTGAGTTACGAATAGGTCGGCCGCGGTTGATTCTCAGGCCCACAGCCTGATTCGATTCGTGCAACCGATCAGGCGACCTTGGTCAGCCTGACATCCCCGTTTCGATAGTGCTGGCGAAACGCGGTTGCACCCTTGGTCCACTCGTCGGTCGTGAGACCCAGGCGCTCGAGTATCGGCGCCAATGCCGGATCAATCCGGCCACGCTTGCCGCGGACGACGATGCGGCCGGTCATGTCGACGAGTTTCAGGTACTCGGTCTCCTTCATCGGTAAAGATGTGTCCGCGGTTGTCGTGCCGCGATTCGCGAACGACGTCAACGGCCGTACCGGCACGTTGAAGTGATTGAGTTCCTTGCGCTTTATGAGGCGTGCAACGGCGTTTCGTAGGGCCCGGTTGGTCTCGTCATGCAGTCGTGCACGAATGCTCGTGTAGGCCGATTGTTCCGGGGTCTTGGCAATGCCTGCCCGGATCGGGTTCAGGTCGACGTAGGCCATCGCCGTGAGCAGGGCCTTTTCCGAGCAAAGCGGCTGCGACTGAAACCGGGCCTCCCAGAAATGCCCGCTGCAGCCGTCCTCCGCATTGGCCTTGCGGGCGATTGGTTCGTTCAGGCACTTCATGAACCAGCTCAGGTTGCCGAGACGTGCGCGGTACACGGCGGCTATGGAGCCGACGGCGTCACGCTCGGCCGGGCTCAACGCCTCTCCTTCGCGATAGCGTTGTACGAGCAATGGGCCGCGATATAGGGCTGTCCAGCGATTCAGCACCTCGTCGTCGGACCATCTCTCTGGCATGTCGGGATTGAGTTTTACGACCAGGTGATAGTGATTACTCATGATCGCGTAGGCGCAGAGCTCGACACTGAACAAGGACGACAGTACCCGGACACGATCCTCGATCCAGCCACGACGATGCTCGTAGTCCTTGCCGGTAAGTTTATCGACGCCGCACAGGAAGGCGCGCCGTACACAGCGGGAGTAGACGTGGTAGTAGGGTGTCTCCGAGACGCAGACGAGGTGTTTGCGGGCCCTGGGCATGGAGGCAGATTAGCGAACGTGAACTAAGCGTCGCAGCACCGATTAGTGATTGATACCAGTGAAAATGTGCCTGTCCATGTTGGGGCAGTTAAATGTGCCTGTCCATGTTGGCAAGCAGAAAGCAGCCACTGTAACCGTGAACGGACGCTCGACTTGGGGCTGCGCAGCCTCTTCAGGCAGTCAGGTAAAGAATCACGACGGTATACAGCGTGAACACCACCGCCAACACGCTGAACCACCTCGGCCGTACGATCATGAGCGCCATCAGAACACCACCAACGATTGGGAAGGCGTAGGATGGCAAGGTCGGCGTGCCGAGCATCGTCAGGTTCACATACGGACCGACCGCGAAATAGCCGAGCATCGACGCAGCCGATACCCGGCCGAGCGAACAGCTATGGGCGTGAAAGTCGAGCTCGGTGTTATCCGTGATGTCGAAATCCTCGGTCGGTAATGCCAATTCGGCGGCGCCGTATACGAAGATCGCACCGATCACCAGCGCGAAGAAATCAACGATCGACCAGTCTGCCACCAGCCGCAGTTCCCAGCCGACCCACCAGAGCTGCAGGATGTAAATGAATATGCAGACGCTCCACAAGGCCGTCGCCCAGTGGTAGGTCACGCGACTGTGCGCACGAACCAGCAGTGCAGCCGTGTGCAGCAGCCGCGCCATCGCGAGGCCGAGGATGACCGAGATGGCGATGAAGATGTATTCGTGCTGGGTCATTCGTGCAACATGCCTGTGAAAGCGTCAGAACTCAATCCGAAGGGGCTATCCTGGGACCTACTGCCGCTGCAGGGCATGACAATGCCTTGCGGAAGCGGCGATTTCCACAGACTTTGCCCGATAATGCCCAGCGCGTCATACGAGCAACTTGATACAATAGTTTTCCGTTAGTGACGTGAGAACTTCCCATGAGTGCGGCCAAAGATGACGTCCAGGCGTTGTTGAGTCGTTTGCCCGACGATTGCAGCCTCGAGGACATTCAATATCACCTGTACGTGATTGAGAAGGTGCGCAAGGGGCTCGAATCGGTTGGTCGTGGCGAAGGAATCCCGGACGGCGTTGCAGAGCAGCGACTGGCCGAATGGCTGTCCGACTAGTTTGGTCGCGGGAAGCGCTCGAGGACATAGAAGCAATCGCGCGTTATATCGAGCGCGATTCACCCGCTTACGCACGCGCCGTGGTTGTCAAGATCTTCAATACGGCACGAGACCTCAAGCAGCATCCGTATTCTGGCCGAGTGGTTCCTGAGCTTGCTTGTGACGACGTCCGGGAGCGATTCGTCTACAGCTATCGAGTGATTTATCACGCGAGCGGCGACGAAGTTTGTATCGTTGCCGTAGTACACGGCAATCGATTGCTCGCGCCGCTGCTGGAGCACAGAGATTAGCAGCACCTAATCCGCGTATCCCGTCAGCTCCACGTAACCCCGGCCCTCGACACGATTGCCGTTGCGCGTGCCCTCGACGTCCACCGCACCTTCCCAGTAGCGCACGGTCGTGAACAGTTCCTGGTCGGCGATGACCGGTTCGACGTCGACGACCAGGCCGACGGCCTGTACCTCGACGGTCCACGCGCCGGGGTAGCGACCGCCCTCGGGGCTGTCCCAGTAGTCGTTGACCGTGACCGTGACCTCGTCGCGGGAAAGATAGCGGTAGTTGCCGTTGGCATCGATCCACGTGCCCGAACTGTTTCTGTCCTGCGAGCCGTCGTCCTTGCGGATGTTGTAGTACATCAGCTCGCTGCCGTCCGAGAGCTGCAGCGCGAACCAGTCCCAGCCCTTCTGGTCTGACGCCAGCGCGCTCGAGCTCCATTCCCGATCGAGCCAGGACAATCCCGAAACCGTGAAGGTATCGTCACCGAGCCTCAGCGTCCCCTCGCTCTGCCAGCGCGGGATCGTGTAGTAGTAGCTCGCGTTGCCCGGCTCGTCCGACTTTTGCGACAGGCCCTCGTCGCCGTTCAGCGCAGGAGGTTTCAGTGCCGTCAGCGCCAGGTCGAGCGCGAAGTCTTCGTCCGCGGCGGTGAGCTGCCACCGCTCCGGCTGGCCGCTGCCGGTGATCTCCCAGTCGTCGATCCAGACGCGGAACGGATCGGCCTCCGCACCCGCGATACCGAGCGCTCCGCGCGAGTAGCGTTCCGCGACGTAGAAGCGTTCGCGGTCGGCGTCGGTCACGGCGAAGTGTGCGATGTAGACCTGGTTCGTGCGCCAGTCGGAGTCCTTCTCCGGTTCGTCCGGCGTCAGCGAGAAGCGGAAGATCGTGAGCTCGAAGCCGAAGCGCCGGTCGCGTTCGCCGTCGAGGTTGCCGGTGATGTACCACCACTCATTGCGAAACTCCGGGTGCGGGCCGTGGTCTCGCGGGAAGCTGAACTCGTACGGCTCGATCGCGCGAACGAAGCCCGACATGTCCTCGCTGCCGAGCAGGTCGGCGAGCTCGCTGTTGTTGGATTCCTGCGCGAACGCACTGAAGGCGAACAGGAGGCCGATCGATAGCAGGTAGCGCATCACTCCTCCCGCATCGCGACGGCCGGTTCCACGCGCGACGCGCGCATCGCCGGGTACAGGCCCGCGAGCATCGCGGCACCGACCGCGAACACGACCGCGGAGCCCAGGATGCCCGGCGCGACGGTCATGTCGATCTGCCAGCCGAACGCGCGGCGGTTGATCACCTCGATCAGCACCCACGCCATGATGAGCCCGAGCGGTACGGCGGCGATGCCGCTGAACAGTCCGATTGTGGCGGTCTGCCCCGTGATCATCCCGCCGATCTGCGCCGGCGTCATGCCGAGCGCGCGCAGCGTCGCGAGTTCTCGCGTGCGTTCGAGCTGCAGTGCGAGCATCGCGCCGAGAATGCCGATGAAGGCGACGCCGAGCGCCAGCCAGTAGAGCACGTCGGTGATGACGAACGTGCGGTCGAAGATCTCGAGCGAAAGCTCGCGGATGCCCACGTTGGAACTTGCGCGAATGAGCTGACGGTCCCCTGCAAGCACCCCGATCGTTTCGACGAACGCATCGGCGTCGACCCCGTCCGCGAGGTACAGCCCAATCGAGTCGATGCCGTCATCGTCATAGTGGCGGTCGTAGGTGGCGCGGCTCAGCATCACCGCGCTCGCGTTGATGTCGTAGCTCTGGTAGGTCGCTCCAATCTCAAATGGGGTGTCGCCCGAGCGGGTGCGCAGCGTGATCGTGTCGCCCGCCGCAACAGCGTTCTGGTAGGCGTACGGCTCGGACACGAGTACGACGTCGCCGGCTTCCCAGCGCGGCCAGACGCGGTCCGGGTCCGCGTCGAGGATCTCGGTGCCCGCGTAACCACCCGGCGCCATTTGTATGGCAATCAGCTGCACACGAGATTCGTCGTCCTCGAGCCAGGCACGCCGGCTCGTGCTGTAGTGTTCGACGCCGGCGAGCGCAACGATGTCGGCAATCAGCGTTGGGTCCATGTCGCCGCGTTCGACGCCCGTGTAGACGTCGGCCTGCAGGGACTGTTCGAGCCAGTCGCTCACCGAGCCGCGGAAACTGTCGACCATGACGCTGACGCCAATCGTCGCGGAGACCGCCACCGCCAGCGCAACTATGGCGATGCCCGTGCGGCTCAGCGATGCGGCGATGCCTGACACCGACATGCCGAAGGTGGTCCCGGCGGCACGCGTCGTGGCCGGCGCGATGGCGCGCGAGACGATACCGACGACCAGCGGCACGCACAGCGCGAAGCCGAGGATCAGCATGAACACGGCGGTCAGCCCGGCGACCAGGCTCTGCCCCGACGCCAGCAGCACGATGACGGCTGCTGCCATCGTCGCGATGCCGAGGATCGCCGCAATCGGCAGGAAGCGACTCGTGTGCTGCTCGAGCGTCGACCGCGCCATCGCGAGCCGCGGCTCGTAGGCCATCGCTTCGAGCGCGGGCACGGCGGAGGCAACGAGTGCTGCGCCGACGCCCGCAAGCATGCCTTTGGTAACCGAAAACGCGCTGACCGTTACGTTGGTAGCGTTCACGCGGAAGTAGAAGTCATTGATCGACAGGGACACGAGCGCGAGCAGCCTGTCGCCGAGCCACGCGCCGAGCAGTACACCGACCGTTGCCGAGATCAGGCCGATCAGTGCGGCCTCCGTCATGATCAGCGTGAACAGCTCGCGGCGGGTCATGCCGAGCGCTCGCAGCGAGCCGATCAGGCCGCGGCGCTGTAGTACGGAGAAATTCACGCTGTTGTAGATCAGGAACAGCCCAACGAGGAGCGCGAGCAGGCTCATCGCCGTCAGGTTGGTCATAAACGCCTTCGAGAGCTCAGCGGTCGTGCGCGTGCGGCCCGCGGCCGTGAGCACGCGGGTGCCGGCGGGCAGGGCGTCCTCGAGCTTTTTGAGCGCCGCATCGTCGCCGTCCTCGATACGCACGTCGAGACGCGACAGCCAGCCCTGCTGGCCCAGCCATGCCTGCGCCGTCGCGATATCCGCGATCAGCAGGTTGTCGATGCTCGTGCCATCACTGTCGAAGGTGCCAAACAAGGTAGCAGGCCGCGTCCGGCCGTCGGCGATGACGTCGAACGCGTCGCCCGCCTCGAGGCCGAGCTCGTTCGCCGTCGTCCGTGACATCGTGACGGCGGTCGGGTCCGTCAGCAGCGCGCGGAAAACCGACTCCGCGTCGGCGTCGTCCATTTCGGCCGTATCGACCTGCCCTGTGAACTCGCGCAGGTCTTGCTCCGCAAACAGGTCGATGCCCATCAGGTCGAGTGATCGCTCGCCGACGCGCACGTTGCCCTCGACAACGGGCGCAATTGCGCGAATGCCGGCGTCGACGCGCAGCGACGCGTAGACAGACTCGTCAACGCCACGCGGCCCGCCAATCACCTGGTGCGTCGCCTCGCCCGTGACCGCGTCCATCGACAGCAGGAAGGCCTTGCGCGCGCTCGCGTTGGCGAGATCCACGGCGACGATGACGGCGACGCCAATCGCGACGCCGACAATGGCGAGTGCCAGCTGCCATGGGTGCCGGAGCAGGTAGCTGAAGTTCGCGCGATAGGTGACGGGGATCATTCCAGCCGGCCGTTGTGCATCTCCAGCGCCCGGTCGCCGAATGCGGCGACGCGCGCGCTGTGCGTGGCAATAATCATCGTGCCGCCTTCCTTGCGCACGAGTGTGTCGAGCAGCGCGAGCACGGTCTCTGCCGTTGAGTCGTCGAGGTTGCCGGTCGGCTCGTCGGCCAGCAGCAGCGCAGGACGATGCGATAGCGCTCGCGCGATGGCAACTCGCTGCTGCTCACCGCCTGACAGCACGTCCGGGTAGCTGGACGCCCGATCGGCGAGGCCGACGGCGTCGAGCAGCTCGTCGATACGCGCATGCGCGTCCGCCGACGGCAGCTTGTTGAGTTCGAGCACGAGGCGAATGTTGTCGGCGACCGTCAGCGTCGGCACGAGGTTGAAGGACTGGTAGACGAAACCGATGCGCTCACGCCGGAACAGCGTACGTTCACGCTCGGACAGGCGGGTGAGGTCGATGCCGGCAACGGAAATCTCACCCGCATCGGGCCGGTCGATGCCGCCCAGCAAGTTAAGGAACGTCGACTTGCCCGAGCCGGAGCGGCCGCGCAGCGCGACGGTCTCGCCGCGGGCCACGTCGAGGTCGACGCCGTCCAGGACGACGTGCTCGCGCTGGCCTTCTCTAAAGGTGCGGCGAAGTCCGCGGACGCGGACCTCGATTTCGGGCGATTTCTGCATGGCGGCTATTTCGGCACGCAGGACCGGTAATTGCAATGTCGTTGCCCTCGACGTTACAAGGGGTTACAGGTCACGACACTCTGGTAGCATCGGGAAAAAGCCGGAGCCACCCGCTTGCTCTACTATCTCATTCCGCTCATCCACCTCGCCGGGCTCATCAGTGCCTTTTACGCGGTCATGTCGACACGCACGGCGCAGGGTGCCGTCGCCTGGGTCATGGCGCTGATCACGTTCCCTTACCTCGCGGTGCCCGCCTACTGGGTGTTCGGCCGCAACAAGTTCCAGGGTTACGTCCTCGCACGGCAAGAGCAGCTATCGGATCTGCACGAGCGGCTGGCTGATGCGACTGCCGAGCTCCGCCAGCAGGCGGAGATCGCCGGCGCGGATGAGGGCGGCCTGCGCAGTGCAGAGCTGCTCGCGCGAATGCCGGCAACCGCGGGCAATGCAGTCGAGCTTCTCGTCGACGGCGATGCGACGTTCTCGAGCATTCTCGACGGCATCGACGCTGCCGAGCGCTATGTGCTTGTGCAGTTCTACATCGTTCGCGGCGACACTATCGGCCGTGCGCTCAAGGAGCGGTTAATTGCCCGCGCGAAGGCAGGCGTCAAGGTCTGCTTCGTCTACGACGAGGTCGGCAGCTTCGGACTGCCGGCGAGCTACCTGAGCGAAATGCGTGCGGCAGGCATCGATGCGCGTCCCTTCGATACGCGGCAGGGATTCTTCAACCGCATGCAGCTCAACTTCCGAAATCATCGCAAGATCGTGGTCGTGGACGGTCGCCGGTGCTGGCTCGGTGGACTCAACGTTGGCGACGAATATCTCGGCAAGGATCCGAAGTTCGGCAACTGGCGCGATACGCACCTGCGCATCGACGGTCCGGCCGTGATGGCAGCGCAGGTCTCGTTCGTCGAGGACTGGCAGTGGGCCAGCCGAGAGGTGCCGGACTGGCTCGAATGGACGCCTGCAGCTGCCGCTGGTGACGCCGGCATGCTCATCGCACCAAGCGGGCCGGCCGACACGCTCGAAACCGCGAGCCTGCTGCACACGCAGGCGATCAACTCCGCGCGCGAGCGGCTGTGGATCGCAAGTCCCTATTTCGTGCCGGACCAGGCGACTATCGCCGCGCTGCAGCTCGCGTGCCTGCGCGGCGTGGACGTGCGCATCATCATTCCGGACAAGACCGACAACGCGCTCGTGAACTTCGCCTCGTATGTCTACTTCAACAAGATCGCGAGCTGCGGTGCCACCTTTTATCGATACACCGATGGCTTCATGCACCAGAAGGTGTTTCTCATCGACGATCGTGTCGGTGCGGTCGGCACCGCCAATTTCGACAATCGTTCGTTCCGCCTCAATTTCGAGATCACGGCGCTCGCAGCGAGCCCGGGTTTCGTCGCCTCGATGGTCGAGATGTTCGAAGCCGACTTCGCACGTAGCAGCGTCATGGCGAAGGACGCCTACACGAGCAAGCCGATCTGGTTCCGATTCGCGGCGCGGTTGTGCCGGCTCACCTCGCCGGTGTTGTAGCGCCAACCATCCTACGCAGTGCGGCCGAAAAACCAGACGGAGCCTAAGAACGCGACCGGCAGCCCAACGATGATCAGCATGAGCCAGCCGAACAGCAGCGATCCGGCAACGCGCGCGGCCTTGGTGTGCTCGCCGTATTCGCTGGCGCGCGACAGCGCCCACAGGCCGGCCGTGATCAGCACCGGCAGCGAGGCGAACAGCGATGAGCTCAGTGCCAGCCAGATCCGGTACGGCGTGACCGTAGCGAGTTTGCCGAGATCGGAGACAAGGATCGGCACGAAGCTCACCAGCGTCGCCACGGTCATTACCTGCCAGGTCTTGGGCCGCCGAATATGATTCCAGATGCCGCAGACGGCAAGCGTAGCCAGCGTCATCACGGGCATCATGAACAGCGCCGCGACCATGCCGAAGGCCATGATCGCACCCACCGCTACTTTCTCCGCCGATCGATCAGCTTGCGCCGTGTGCGTTTGTCGGGGCGCCCATCGGTCGTAGGCATCGACAGCCGGTCGCGGCGCAGCGCTTCGGTTTGCGTCACGCGCAGCTTGATGACCTCTTCGTCTTCGACGTAACAGGCCTGCGCCTCCGGCGCCGGGCCACGGCGCTTCGGGATGTCCAGTACTTCGAGCGAGTACTGCAGCCGATCGCGCACCACGTCGATCCTGTCGCCGACCTTGACGCGTACGCCCGGCGACGTGCGCTCGCCGTTCAGCCGCACGTGGCCGCCGGTCACTGCCGCCGTCGCCTTGCTCCTGGTCTTGAAAAACCGACAGAAGAACAGCCAGCGATCGATGCGCAGGGATTCCGTCATCGAGTGGGGCGCGGATAGGTGGACAGCACGAACATGGTCTCGGCCTCGATGCAGCGATCGAGTATCGGCGCCGCGAGTCCGAGCTGCGCGTCGGCTGTCGCTTCGTCGTAGCCTGCGACGAGCTGTGCGCGCAGGTCCTGGTCGGCATAGGGCAGGGAAGACGCGGAGCTGACGTACGGCGCCAGCGTCGAGTTCGGATCGCTCGTTGCTTCTTCCAGAAGGCACTCGGCGACGATTCCGGCGCTGCGGTACAGGATCTTCTCGTGCAGGTCGTCGTCGATCTCGCGCCCTGCGAGCCGCGCCGACAGCTCGTCGAGCCGCGTCGCAAACACGATGGCGGCTATCGCGCCGCGCGCGTCGCGAACCATGGCCGGATGAAACGCGGGATCGAGCGCGACGCAGCTGTTCCTGTGGCACATGAGCGGCGGCGGTACCGGAACGCCGCAGGTTGATATCGCGAACTCGGCCAGGTTGATCTGCCGCTGCAGCTCGGCCGAGCGCCTGCCGAGCTCGAGCAGCTCGAGGACGGCTTCATGGCCGATGAGGGTCGAGTACATCTGGTGGCCCGCTGGACCGCCGCAGGCCTGCTGGCCCACCGGCAGCCAGGCACACTGCGTCGTATCGTCGCAGTGCAACTGCGCTGATAGCGCTTCGATCCGTTCGACGGTCTGCCCGAGCTCTTCGCGCAGCGCGCTCGTATCGACCTCGCTCGCCATGAGGAGCGCGGGCAGCAAACCGGCGAGTGCGAGCAGGCGGACCAAGATCAGCGGTGCTGGTCGACCAGGATCGGGTTGCCGTCGGGGTCCGTGATCATGAAGCTCGCGGGGCCCACGCCGGACTCGTCGGCCGAGTTGATGATCTCGACGCCGGCTTCGCGCAGCGATTTCTGTATCTCGCGCACGTCCGTAAACGTCGCGGTCTCGTTGCACTGCTGATCCCAGCCGGGATTGAAGGTCAGCATGTTCCTGTCGAACATGCCCTGGAACAGGCCGATGACGTGATCGCCGTTGCGCAATATGAGCCAGTTCTGCTCGACGTCGCCGCCGATAGGTTCGAAGCCGAGCTTGGCATAGAAGTCGCGGGATGCCGCAATATCCTTGACGGCGAGGCTGACCGAAAACGATCCGAGGTCCATGACATTCCCCTGCTTATTATCGGGAAACCAACCTAGCACGCGGGAACGACGAATCGTATAGTGAAGCATCGTCGCTGTACGGAGCAGCCCATGGGTTTCCTGCGCCGACTGTTCTCGCGAAAACCGCCGGACGACGGGCCCCCGGCGCCTGGACGGTGGGTACGGCCGCCGGATCCGCCGCCGCCGGACCCAGTGATCCCGGGGCCCCTCGCCGAGAAGCTCGCGCCGTTCTGGCGCACGGGCTGGCTCGCCGAGGCCGAAGACGGCGACGGTGAGACCACGGCGTCGAAGTTCTCCGGCCTGGCGCACATCCCAAAAGGCGAATCCTGGCCGCGCTGCGGCAGCTGCGACAAGCCGATGCAGCTATTCGTGCAGCTCAACGCGAAAGACCTGCCCGAGGGTGCACGCGAGCTTCACCCGGAGGGAATCCTGCAGTTCTTCTACTGCACCGACCCGGAGTCGATGTGCGACGTCGACTGCGAGGGCTGGCGGCCGTTTTCCAAGGCAAGCCTTGCGCGCGTCGTTACGGAGGGGTCCGGCGAGCTGATTTCGGCGTCGCCCGTTAAGGACGCGTTTCCGGCAAAGTCGATCACCGGCTGGAAGACCGTCGAGGAACTGCCGAACTGGGAGGAGGCACAGTACACACTCGGGATCGAGCTCGACGACAGCGATCTTAAAGCGCTTGAAGGCATCAATAGCCTGAACCCGGGCGAGAAGCTCGGCGGCTGGCCCTACTGGATACAAGGCGTCGAGTACCCGGACTGCCCGAAGTGCGGAGAGCCGATGGGGCTCGTTTTCCAGGTCGACTCGGATCAGAACCTGCCGTTCCTGTTCGGTGACCTCGGTGTCGGCCACATTACCCGCTGCAAGCGGCACCCCGAGGTGCTCGGTTTCGGTTGGGCCTGTACCTAGAGGTCGCGAACCGAGCCCGAGACGACGATGCCCCCGGATTCCGGTATGTCGACGTGCAGCACGCTCGGCCGACCCATGTCTTCACCCTGGCGAACGACGATCGATGTCGGGATATCGACGAGGCGCGCCGCGCGCAGGTAGCCGGCCAACGCAGCGGCCGCCGCACCCGTTGCCGGGTCCTCGACCACGCCGCCGACCGGGAACGGGTTGCGGCTGTGATAAAGCGACTCGTTCTCGCGCCAGATGAGCTGCAGCGTGACGAAGTCGCCAGCCTGCAGGAGCTGCTTCAGCGCGTCGAAGCCGTAATCGAGCGCCGCGAGCGTCTCTCGCTCACGAAGCGCGATGACGATGTGCCAGGCGCCGGCGAAGACGGCCATGACGGGTATCGAATCGTCGAGCTGTTCGCGCGACCAGCCGAGCGTGGCCAGGATGTCGTTGATGAGCGCGTCGTCGATACTGCGCTGCCGCGGCTCGACCGAGGTCAGAGACGCCACGAAATCGCCGTCCTGCTCGCGCACGTTGATCGGCACGATGCCGACGAGCGTGTCGAGCTCGTAGCGGCCGGCGCCGTCGCGGCGGCCGAGTACGGCGCCGGTAGCGATCGTCGCGTGACCGCAGAACGGTACCTCGACTTCCGGGCTGAAATAGCGAACGGTGCGGCGAGCGCCACTTGCCGGGGCGATGAACGCGGTCTCGGAGAAGCCGACCTCCGCCGCGATGCGCTGCATCTCCGCGTCGTCGGGGAGCGCGTCGCCGATCCAGACGCCTGCCGGGTTGCCGCCGCCCTCGGTTTCAGCGAAAGCGGCCAGTTTGTACAAGTCGCTCATTGCCCGCTCATTTGCCCTGCAAGTGCTTCCCAGCTCGTAACCGGCAGCTCGCAGTGCGTGCCGAGACAGCGGTACGCGACCGTCTCACCCTCGACGGGCTTGCGGTCGGCGAGTGCCCCCGGCAGCCCTTTGACGTCAGCGCCGATGGCATAAACGAGGCGTCGCGGCGCGTACAGCTTTGCGGCAGAGTCGCGCCAGCGGCTTGCCTCCGCGCCGCCGCGAATAATGATGACCTCCGGTTCTTCCGTGTATTCCTCGAGGGCCGTCAGCAGGCTTACGTGGCCGTGCGGGTACTCGCTAATGCCGCGCCAGCCCGCACGCAGGGTGCGTTCTGCAGCCTCGAGATAGCGCGTCTCGCCGAGCAGGAAGCCGAGCCGCTGCAGGGCGAATGCGGCGATGCCGTTGCCCGACGGCACGGCTTCGTCCGCGAGCGGCTTCGGTCGGTGCATCAGCTGCTCGTGGTCGTCGGCCGTAAACCAGAAGCCGCCGCCGTCCTTGTCCTCGAAGTGCCCGAGCAGTGCGTCGGCGAGCTCGGTGGCGAAGCCAAGATGCTCGTTCGACCAGCGCGCCTGCAGCAGTTCGAGCAGCGCGTCGAGCAGGAACGCGTAGTCGTCGAGATAGGCGGGGAAGCGCGCCCGACCGTCCTTGTAGACGGCCAGCAAACGGCCGTCCGCGTAGAGCTCGCGGCGAACGAACTCGACCGCCGCGACCGCGGCGTCGACGAGGTCTTCGCGACCGAGCCCGCGACCGGCAATGGCGAGACCGCGGATCGCGAGCCCGTTCCAGGACACGATCTGCTTCTCGTCTCGGCCGGGCTCTATTCGCGTCGCTCGTTCGGCCAAGAGCTTCTTTCGTGCGGAGTCGAGCAACGCGGCCGTGTCGTCGGCGCTCCGGCCGATGCCCTTGGCGACGTCGTCGATCGACCGTCGAATGGTCAGGTGCCACTGGCCCTCGAAGTTCGCGGGCTCGTCGAGGCCGAAGCGCGTCGACAGCGCAGTGTACTCGTCGTCGTCGAGCAGCGCGCCGGCGGATTCCGGCGACCAGACGTAGTACTTGCCTTCCTCGCCTTCGGAATCGGCGTCGCGCGTGGAGAAAAAGCCGCCGTTGTCGCTTTGCATGTCGGCGAGCATCCAGTCCGCGGTCTCGTTGGCGACGTCGGCAAACTGCCGTTCGCCGGTCGCGAGAAACGCCTGGGCGTACAAGGCCAGCAGCGGGCCGTTGTCGTACAGCATCTTCTCGAAGTGCGGGATCTGCCAGTAGCGGTCGACCGAGTAGCGGCAGAAGCCGCCGCCCAGGTGATCGTAGATGCCGCCGTCCGCCATGCGCTTGAGCGTCAGCGTTGCCATGAACAGGGCGTCGACGTCGGGCTCGGATGCGTTGGCCGAGTCCCGCCAGTGGCGGAGCAGCCGGTCTATCGTCGTCGGGTGCGGAAACTTCGGCGCCGACCCGAAGCCGCCGAACTCGCTGTCGAAGGTCTCTGCGAAGACCTCGCGTGCCGCGGCGAGCGGCTCCGCCCCCATCACCTGCTCGGCACTCGCAGGCTGCGGATCGAGGCGGCCGAAGACCTCGACGAGTCGGTCGCCCTGTGCACGGATCTCGTCGCCCTGTTCGTCGTAGTAGGTCGCGACGCTCCTGAGCAGCTCGGTGAACGCCGGCATGCCGTAGCGCGCCTCGTTGGGGAAATAGGTGCCGCCGAAGAACGGCCGCTGGTCGTCCGGGTGCAGGAACATCGTCAGCGGCCAGCCGCCGCCACGCTGGGTGATGAGCTGGTGGGCGGTCTGGTAGATCTTGTCGATGTCGGGCCGCTCTTCGCGATCGACCTTCACGTTCACGAACAGATCGTTCATGACCTCCGCGGTGGCCACGTCCTCGAAGGACTCGTGCGCCATGACGTGACACCAGTGGCAGGCCGAATAGCCGATCGACAGCAGCACCGGCTTGCCGCGCTGGCGCGCGAGCTCGAAAGCCTCCTCCGACCACGGATACCAGTCGACCGGATTGTCGGCGTGCTGCTGGAGATACGGGCTCGTTTCGTCGGCCAGGCGGTTCGGCATCGGTGCTCTTCGGGTTTCGCGGGCCGGCACTATAACGCAGATTTCATCGCCGTATGAGACCGCCCTAGAGCGATGGTAGACTGCTGCGTTTTCGAGGCTCCCGGGCAGCGCCTGATGTTCACATTCCCCGAGATCGACCCGATCATTTTCCAGATCGGCCCGCTCGCCATTCGCTGGTACGGGCTCATGTACGTGATCGGCTTCGTGTTTGCGTGGTGGCTGGCCAAGAAGCGCTGCGCCCGCGCCGACTCGCCAATCACGGCCGAGCAGGTCGACGATCTTATCTTTTACGCGATGCTCGGCGTCATCGTCGGCGGACGCCTCGGCTACTCGCTGGTTTACGGCATCGAGGAGTGGCTCGACGATCCGCTGTACGTTTTCAAGATCACCGAGGGTGGCATGTCTTTCCACGGCGGGCTCCTCGGCGTGATCGTCGCCATGTACTTCACGGGCCGCAAGGTCGGCCAGAGCATGTGGGCCATCCTCGACTTCGTCGCGCCGCTCGTGCCGCTGGGCCTGGGCTTCGGCCGCATCGGCAACTTCATCAACGGCGAGCTGTGGGGCAAGCCGACCGACGTGCCCTGGGGCGTCGAGTATCGCGGCCAGGTATTGCATCCGACGCAGCTCTACGAGGCGCTGCTCGAGGGTTTCGTCCTGTTCGCGATCCTCTGGTGGTTCTCGTCGAAGCCGCGGCCTCGGTTCGCCGTGTCGGGCCTGTTCCTGCTCCTGTACGGCGTGTTCCGCTTCTACATCGAGTTCTACCGCGTGCCCGACGCCCACCTGAGCTATTTGCTCTGGGACTGGGTTACGATGGGGCAAGTCCTGAGTTTGCCGATGATTGTTGCGGGCGTCGGCATGCTCGTCTACGCCTACCGCAAGCCACAGGAGGCCGAGGCCTGACATGCAGCAATACCTGGACCTGATGCGCCGTGTCCGCGACACCGGCGCCGAGAAAGGCGATCGGACAGGCACCGGCACGCTAAGCGTCTTCGGCCACCAGATGCGCTTCGACCTGGGCACCGGCTTCCCGCTCGTCACGACCAAGAAGCTGCACTTGAAGTCCATCATTCACGAGCTGCTGTGGTTCCTGTCCGGCAGCAGCAACGTCGCCTATCTCAAGGAGAACGGTGTCCGTATCTGGGACGACTGGGCCGATGAAGACGGCGAGCTCGGCCCCGTCTACGGCGTGCAGTGGCGCAACTGGCCGGCAGGCGATGGCGAGGTCATCGACCAGATCGCACAGGTCGTCACCCAGCTGCGCGAGACCCCCGACTCGCGGCGCATCATCGTCTCGGCCTGGAACGTCGCCGACGTCGAGCACATGGCGCTGCCGCCCTGCCACTGCCTGTTCCAGTTCTACGTCGCCGACGGCAAGCTGTCCTGCCAGCTTTACCAGCGCAGCTGCGACATCTTCCTCGGTGTGCCGTTCAACATCGCCTCGTACTCGCTGCTGACGCACATGCTGGCGCAACAGGCCGACCTGAAGGTCGGCGACTTCATCTGGACCGGCGGCGATTGCCACCTGTACCTGAACCATCTCGAGCAGGCCAACGAGCAGCTCAAGCGGGAGCCGCTGCCGCTGCCAACGCTCGCGATCAAGCGCCGTCCCGCGAGCATCTTCGACTACCGCTTCGAGGACTTCGAGATCCTCAACTACGAGTCGCACCCACACATCGCCGGCAAGGTCGCGGTCTGAGCGAACCGGACGTCAGTCTCGTCGTCGCGGCGGCGGCGAACGGCATCATCGGCGTTGACGGCGCGCTGCCCTGGCACCTGCCTGACGACTTCGCGTGGTTCAAGCGCGTCACAATGGGCAAGCCGATCGTCATGGGGCGGCGCACGTGGGAGTCGATCGGCAAGCCGCTGCCGGGCCGGCAGAACGTCGTGATTACACGCCAGGCCGGCTACTCGGCACCCGGTGCCGACGTGGTCGATTCACCGGACTCGGCCCTGGCGCTCCTGGCCGATAGCGGGGAAGTCATGATCATCGGCGGTGGTGAGATCTATCGGCAGTTCCTGGACCGCGCCGCGAACGTCTACCTGACACACGTCGACGTCGAACTGGACGGCGACACGCTGTTTCCGCCGCTCGACGAGAGCTGGCAGCTCGTCTCCGCCGAGCCGCACGCGGCTGACGAGCGGCACGTCTACGCGTTCGAGTTTCGGCGCTACGTCCGCCGCTGAGCGCGATGCACGACTTCGCGGACGGCGCCGCGAAACAGGAAGCCGTGCGCGGGTAGCAGAACGTACCAGTAGAGATGTCCGAGGAAGCCATCCGGCTGCCAGTACGCGGTTTGCGTCAGGCGTCGGCGTTGCCCCGTGTCCTCGATCGAGAATTCGAGCACGCCGGCGCCCGGCGCCTTCATGTCCATTTGCAGCGTAAGCAGCTCGCCGGTTTCTGCCTCGATGACGGTCCAGCTGTCGACGACATCGTCGACGACAAGCTCGTCAGGATCGCGCCGGGGTCGTCGAAAGCTCGGCCCGCCGACTAGCCAGTCGAGCACGCGCCGTAGCCACCAGAGCGGTCGGCCGGAGAAGAAATCCCCGCCGCGACCGAAGTGGACCAGCTCCGCCCACAGCGCGCTCGCGGATACGTCCGTCTCGATGCTGCGGGACTCCCTGAGCTCGGCGGTGGTCACGATTACTTGTCGGGCTTGGGCTTGATTGCGCCGCAGTTGTCGCAGGTTCGATGATCGCGCGAGCCGTAGAAACGCTCGAAGATCGGCGGCAGCTGGCCGACGATGTCGTCGATGTAGAGAAATTCCTCGTACAGCAGCGAACCGCAGCTGTCGCAGTACCACTGGAAGCCGTCCAGCTCGTGGTCGAGGCGCCGGCGCTCGACGACCAGGCCGACCGAGTCGGTGAAGCGCTGCGGTGAGTGCGGCACCCGCGGCGGAAGCAGCAGCACCTCACCTTCACGAATCGGGATGTCGACGCGTTCGCCGTCCTGGATCGTCCTGAGCAGCATCTCGCCTTCGAGCTGGTAGAAAAACTCGGGGCCTTCGTCGATATGATAGTCGTCGCGGGAATTCGGGCCACCGACGACCATAACGATGAAGTTCGTATCCTCGAAAACCTGCTGGTTGCAGACGGGAGGCTTCAGCTGCTCGCGATGTTCGTCGATCCAGCCGGCGAGATTGAAGGCCATCAGCGATTGCATGCTCATAAGTTGTCCTTTTGGCCGGGCACCTGGATGACACGGGGCTGATCCGTGTCGAGCCGCACGGCCGTAAGTTGGCGTCCCCAGACGCAGCCCGTGTCGAGGCAGACGAGATTCGGCAGTACGACGAGGCCCAGTGCGGACCAGTGGCCGAATACCACCCGCGTGTCGCCGAGGCCGCTGTCGTCGAACTGGAACCATGGCTTCAGGTTGGGCCGCGCCCGCCACGGCGAACCGGTGTGCTGGAAGTTCAGGTTCATCTGCGACGTCAGCATGCGCATGCGCGTTAACGTATTGATAATGAAACGATAGCGCCGGTAGCCGCTCAGTCTACCCGACCATTTGCGGGGCGTATTGCCGTACATTCGAGCGAGCATGTCGACATACTTCGGTCCCTGTAGCACCGCCTCGACTTCGGCAGCTCGTGCCAGCGTCTTCTTGACGGACCACTTCGGGTGCACGCCCGCGTGTACCAGCAGCGTGTCGAGTTCCTCGTCGTAATGCGCGAGCGGACGATGCCGCAGCCAGTCGATCAGTTCGTCGCGATCCGGCGCATTGAGAATCTTCTCGAGCGTCTCGAACCGCTTGGAGAAATGCACGACGTCATTGGCGAGCGCGAGCAGGTGCAGGTCGTGATTGCCGAGCACGGTGATAGCGGAGTCGCCCAGGTCCTTGACGAAGCGCAAGGTCTTCAGGGACTTCGGCCCACGGTTGACGAGGTCGCCGACGAGCCAGAGCTTGTCGAAGTCGGGATCGAACTCGAGCGTATCCAGCAGCTGGCGAAACGGATCGTAGCACCCCTGCAGGTCGCCGATCGCATACGTCGCCAACGTTCTTTGCCGGTCTAGTGGAGAAGGCCCGGAACGGCGAGCGTGAACGGTGCTATTGGTGCATCGAAACTGTCACCGTCCTCGGCCTCCATGCGATAGAGGCCCTGCATCGCGCCGACCGGCGTTTCGAGGACCGCGCCGCTTGAATAGCGAAACTGCTCGCCGGGCGCGAGGTGCGGCTGCTCGCCGACGACGCCGTCGCCGGAGACCTCCTGGACTTTGCCGTTTGCGTCAGTGATCACCCAGTGTCGGCTCAGCAAGGTTGCGGCGATGTTGCCGTTGTTCGTGATCGTAATCGTGTACGCAAAGACGTAGCGGTCGGCGTCGGGCTCGGACTGCTCGTCGACGTAATCGGTCACGACGTGGATACGAATGTCGAATACGTTCTCGGTCATGGCCGCTATTCTAGCCGGTTCAGCCGCCGTTGTCGGCGGCGGCAAGGCGATTCGCGAGCGCGACCCAGTCTTCGACGGCGACGTTCTCGGGGCGCAGGCCCGGGTCGATCTGCAGGGCAGCGAGGTCTTCCTCGGAGGCGACGGTCTTGAGCGCGTTGCGCAGGGTCTTTCGACGCTGGCTGAAGGCCGTCGCCACGATTCGCGACAGCCGGTCCGGATCGTGGATGTCGATTTCATCGTCGGGCCGCGGCGTGAGCCGGACCACCGACGACGTCACTTCGGGCGGCGGCTCGAAGGCGTCCGCGTCGACATCGAAAAGCGCCTCGATATCGAGGTAGCAACCGAGCATGATGCTGAGTCGGCCGTAGGCCTTGCTGCCGGGTCCTGCGGCCATTCGGTCGACGACCTCCTTCTGCAGCATGAAGTGCATGTCGACGATGACGTCGCGTTGCTCGAGCAGCCAAAACAGGAGCGGCGTCGAGATGTTGTAGGGCAGGTTGCCGACGACCCGCAGCCGTTCGCCAAGCGAGCGCAGGTCGAAGGCCAGCGCGTCGGCCTCGTGAATGGTCACGTTGTCGTGCCCGGCAAACTGCGTGCGCAGGCGCGCGGCGAGATCGCGGTCGAGTTCGATCGCATGCAGCGCCTGTACGCGCTTCGCCAGCGGCACGGTAATCGCACCCGGTCCCGGGCCGATCTCGACCAGCGTCTCGTCGGCTCGCGGCGCGATCGCATTGACGATGGCGCCGATGACGCCCGGGTCGGTCAGGAAGTGCTGCCCAAAGCGCTTGCGGGGCCGGTGGCCGCTCACGCCCGGCTCGCGAGTTCGCGGGCAAGTTCGATGGCAGCACCGAGGCTGCCGGCGTCCGCGCGGCCGGTGCCGGCCAGGTCGAAGGCCGTGCCGTGATCGACCGAGGTGCGGATGATCGGCAGGCCGAGCGTGACATTGACCGCGTGGCCGAAGCCCGCGAACTTGATGACGGGCAATCCTTGGTCGTGGTACATCGCGAGGACAGCGTCGCGTGGCCCGGCGGCGGGCGTGAACGCGGTGTCGGCCGGCAGCGGGCCGCGCACGCGCGCTCCGCTGGACGCGAACGCTTTGACGACAGGCGCGATGATTTCGCGATCCTCGTCACCGAGCAGGCCGTTCTCACCGGCGTGCGGATTCAGGCCGCAGACGACGATCTCGGGGTCGTCGATGCCGAAGCGACCGCGAAGGTCCGCATGCAGGACGTCGAGGACCGCGGCCAGTCGTTCGCGCGTCAGGTAGTCCGGCACGTCGCGCAGCGCGAGGTGCGTGCTTGCCAGCGCAACCCGCAGGTCGTCGGCGACCAGCAGCATCACCGGCAGCGGTGTATCTGTGAGCTCGGCAAGGTATTCGGTATGGCCCGTGAACGGTACGCCCGCATCACTGACGACGTGCTTGGCGAGCGGCGCGGTCACGAGCCCGGCGTAGCGACCCTCGCGGCAGCCTTCAACGGCTGCCTTCAGGCCGTCGAGCAGGACGGGTGCGTTAGCGGGATTCGGCTGGCCCGCAGTCACAGGCTCCGGGAACGGCAGGTCGACGACGTCGAGCGCGAATTCAATACCGAGCGTTTCGGCCCGCTCGCGAAGCGTGCGCTTGTCGCCGATGACGACGGCGCCGTCGAGGCGGCCGTCGGCGCCGAGTGCGATGCAGAGGTCGGGGCCGATGCCGGCCGGGTCGCCGGCCGTGACGGCGAGCGGTTGGCTGGCGCTTGTCACATCCTTACGTCGACGTATGCCTCGTCACGCAGCCGGCGCAGCCACAGCTGGGTCTCGTCTTCCCGCTTGCCGGCGCGAATACGTATGACGCAGTTCTGCTCCTTGAGCTCCTCGGTGTTGTCGTAAATGCGACGGTCCATGACTTCGAGAATGTGCCAGCCGAACTGGCTCTTGAACGGTTCCGAGAGGACGCCGATCTCGAGCGAGTTGGCAATCTGCTCGAACTCGGGAACGAAGGTGCCGGGACCCGCCCAGCCGAGTTCGCCGCCCTGGCCGGCCGAGCCGGGGTCGTCCGATAACAGACGTGCGAGTTCGGCGAATTCCTCGCCTTCCTGGATGCGGTTGTAAGCGTCCCACAGCCGCTGCTCGGCGGTCGAGTCGTCGATGATCTCGTTCGGCATGACGAGGATGTGGCGTGCGAGCACCTGGTCCTCTTCGCTCTTCTGCGTGGCGCCGCGCATGTCGTTGACCTTGACGATGTGAATGCTCGACGCTGTGCGGAACGGCTCAGAGACGTCGCCCGCGGTGAGCGGCGCCAGGATCTCGGTGAAGATCGTCGGTACCTGTTCACCCTGCATCCAGCCGAGCGAGCCACCCTGCAGCGCGGTAGGGCTTTGCGAGAACTCTACGGCGAGTGCGCGAAAGTCCGCGCCGTCGCTCGCTCGCTCGTAGATCGACTGTGCGATCTCGACAATCGCCTCGACTTCCGCCGACGATGCATTCTCGGGCAGCGACAGCAGGATGTGGGAAAGCTCGTACTCCGAGTTGACGACCACGTTGTCCTCGATGTCGGCGAGGCACTGGTTGAGCTCGCGATCGGTTACTACGATCTCGCGCTCGACCACGATGCGACGCAGCTGTTCGAGCGTGAAGTCCTCGCGCATCTGGCGGCGAAACACCTGGTAGCTGACGCCGTCGGCTGCCAGCAACTCGGGCAGATCGGCGAGCGTTGCGTCCGGGTTCATACGTCGCGCCACGTCCTCGAGCAGCTGGTTGAGCATCGAATCCGTGACGTCGAGGCCGATCATGTCGGCGCGCTGCAGCTGCAGCTCCACGAGAATAACGCGCTCCAGAACCTGCTCGCGCAGGATCTCTTCGGGCGGCAGCTGGAAATTGTTGGCAGCCGCCTGTGAGCGAATGGCGTCGAGCGTCTCGTAGTAGCGGCTCTTCAACACGATGCCGTCATTGACGATGGCGGCGACGCCATCGAGGAATACGCCGGTGTCCGAGAGCTCTTCGGCGCTCGCGGCCAGGGGTGCGGCGAGCGTCGGCGCGACGCACAGTGCGGCGCACAAATGTCTGATATTTAACACAATTTCTTACCGGAGGTCAGCGGAATAGCCAAGAATACCACGTTCGAGAAGTTTGTCAGCCGTCGTGCCGATTGACGTCATTCCCTTCAATACGATTTGCAGACCGATGGAGGAATCGCGAGTTCCGTCGCGCGTTGAGATGAAGCGCCTGGATACGAGCCGCAGTCCCCAGCAGCAGCTCTCGTACTCGACGCCGTAGAACTCCTCGAGCGGTTCCCGGTCGCGGAACGAGTAGTTGTAGCGGCCGACGAAGTTCCAGCG
>JASJBG010000166.1 GCA_030066625.1 Woeseiaceae bacterium | reverse complement strand
GCGATGTGGTCGAGATGTGCGTGCGTCAGGAAGACGTGACGTATCGAGTTCAGGCTGTCGAGTTCGAGATCGCCGATGCCGGTTCCGGCGTCGATCAGCACATCGTCATCGACGAGCATGGCCGATGTTCTCGACCCGCCTCCGATACCGCCGCTGCAACCCAAAATCCTTATTCGCATCGTGTTTTCGTTCCGGCAAGTCCCGGTCGCCTAAGGGAAAACAGGTTTCTATTGGGAATCGCCGTATGGATGATTTAACCTGTCGGCAAGGTAGGTTAATCACCTTCGGGTTTCTGTGTTTCAAATCACAATTCCTTTTCTGTACCTGTTCGCTGGCGCGGGTTTCGCGCTCGGTCGACTGCCGCAGCACGAGAGCCGTTCCGGGGCGCTGACAGCCGCCGCTTTCGCGCTCTGCGCCGTGTCGGTTGCCCTGCACGTTTACCTGTTGACGATGGTGCTGATGCCCGGCGGGGTCGGCATCACGCTGGCGACGGCGGTCTCGCTGATCGGGCTGCAGCTCGGCGTCATCGCCTTCCTGTCCGCACTCAACGAGAACCTCCGCGGCGTCTCGGCGGGCATGCTCCTGCTTGCCGCCGTAACGTCGATGGCGACGGGCACCGGCGACGTGACCGGTGATGCGGCGCCGATGACGTGGCAGATCCGCACACACGTGCTGACCTCGATGTTCGCCTACGGGCTGCTGACCGTCGGCGCGATCGTGGCCATCTACGCGCTGATCCAGGACCGGCGCCTGCGCGCCGGTCGGCTGACAGCAGCCAACTACCTGTTCGCGCCGCTCGATACCACCGAGAAACTGCTGTTTGCACTGACCGCCGCCGGCTTCACCGTGCTGGCGTTCTCGATCGTCTCGGGCATCACATTCGTCGAGGACCTGTTTGCCCAGCATCTCGTCCACAAGACCGCGCTGTCGCTCGTCGCCGTGCTGCTGTTCGGCATCCTGCTCGCCGGCCGCCAGTTCGCCGGCTGGCGCGGACGCCAGGCCATCTACCTGTACCTTGCTGCGTTCACGGCGCTCGGTCTGAGCTATTTCGGCAGCCGTTTCATTCTCGAGGAGGTCCTGGGACGCAGCTGGGGCTGAGCCGTACGTCCTTGACAGACAAGGGGCTGCCCTGCTGAACTGATTGTGTCGTATTGAGAGGAGGTGCCCATTCTGTGGGCGACGACGTTCCACTAGGCGCTTTATTAGGCCTTCTCGGCCTGCTGCTACTGCTTTCCGCATTTTTCTCGGGGTCCGAGACGGCCCTGATGAGCCTCAATCGTTACCAGCTTCGTCACAAGGCGCGCCAGGGCCATCGCGGCGCCCGATTCGCCGAACGCCTGCTCGAGCGACCCGATCGCGTACTCGGCCTGATCCTGCTCGGCAACAACGCGGTCAACGTCGTCGCATCGATGCTCGTCGGCGTCGTCGCGGTGCAGCTGGGCGGCCAGTCCGGCCTCGCGATCGGCGGCTTTGTCATGACGATGGTCATCCTGATATTCGCCGAGACCGCGCCCAAGACCTACGCGGCGCTGCACCCCGAGCGACTCGCGTTCCCGGCGGCGCTCGTCTACTACCCGCTGCTCAAGATCACGCTGCCGTTCATCTGGCTGATCAACGTCTGCTCGAACGGCGTGCTTTTCCTGCTCGGCGTGCGCGGCAGCGAAACCGCCCTGGAATCGCTGAGCCGCGAGGAACTTCGGACGCTGGTGCACGAAGCCGGCTCGCGGATCTCCACCCGCTACCAGAAGATGCTCATCAGCATCCTGGACCTCGAGAAAGTGACGGTCGATGACGTGATGGTGCCGCACAACGAGATCGTCGGACTCGATCTCGATAACGACGTCGGGGACATCGAACGCGCGATACGGGAAAGCGAACACACGCGCCTCCCCGTGTACCGCGACTCCATCGACAACGTGATCGGCGTCCTGCACCTCCGCAGGCTCGCCAAGCTGACGACGCGAACGTTCACGAAGGAAGAGCTCGAGAGCCTGCTCGACGAGCCCTACTTCGTACCGGAAGGCACGCCGCTCAGCACACAGCTCGTCCAGTTCCAGCGGCACCGACTTCGCATTGCGCTCGTTGTCGACGAGTACGGCGATATCCAGGGGATCATTACGCTCGAAGATATCCTCGAAGAAATTGTCGGCGAGTTCACGACGGACCCGGCCGACGACGAGGCCGACATCGTTCGCGATTCGCCCGACACCTGGCTGGTCGACGGCACTGCCAATATCCGCGAGCTGAATCGCGCCCAGGACTGGGATCTGCCGACCGACGGACCGAAGACCGTCAATGGCCTGATCCTCGAGATGCTGGAGACGATTCCGGAACCGACGACGTGCCTGAAGATCGCCGGCTACCCGATCGAGATCGTCGCCACCGACGAAAACCGCATTCGCACCGTGCGCGTCAGCCGGCGGCTGCTGGAAGACGACGCGGCTTAAGCGGCGTATCGCGTCGCGATGGTCGCCGCCTCTGTAGGAGGGCCTTCAGGCCCGATCACTTGATGGTGGTGAGATAGGCGATTTGCGGCGAATCGCGGCTCACGGTGTGGCCCCGTTGGGCGAAGCCGCTCCTACAGGGCCCGAGATAGGCGATTTGCGGCGGATCGCGGCTGGAAGCCGCTCCTACAGGTGGCGTGATCCGCGTGTGGGGAGATGCGGCGGCGAATCGCGGCTCATGGTGTGGCCCCGTTGGGAGAAGCCGCTCCTACAGATGATCACGCGTGGTCGCGCGACGGCTGTCCTACGCGGCGGTAGCGCCGCTAGAAGACTGCGCCGAGCGCTTCCCGCAGGCGACGCACGCCGATAACCTCGATACCCGACGGCGTTTTCTTCGGCAGGTTGCCCGCCGGCACGATCGCCTTCGTGAAGCCCTGCTTCGCCGCAGCCTGGATGCGCTCGTCGCCGAAACGCACCGGCCGTACTTCCCCGGCGAGGCCGATCTCGCCGAAGCTGATCATGCGCTCTTCGGCGGCGCGGTCCCGGAAGCTCGATACGAGCGAAATCAGCACCGGCAGATCGATGGAGGTTTCGGCGATCTTGAGCCCGCCAACGACGTTGACGAAGACGTCCTCGCCACCAAGCACGACGTCGCCGTGCCGCTGCAGGACCGCGAGCAGCAGCGCGAGACGATTCTGGTCGGTTCCCTGCGTCAGCCGCTTCGGGTAATTGCTCGCGCCGTCGGCAACGAGCGCCTGAATCTCGACCAGCAGCGGCCGGCTGCCTTCCCAGGCCACCGAGACAACGCTGCCCGGCTCCGACACCGATTCACGCGACAGGAATATCGCGGACGGGTTTCGAACCTCGCGGAAGCCCTGCTCGGTCATTGCAAAGACGCCCATCTCGCCGGTCGCGCCAAAACGATTCTTCACGGAACGAATCATCGTGTAGCGACTCGACGGGTCGTTCTCGAAGTACAGCACGGTATCGACCATGTGCTCGACGACGCGCGGACCGGCGATCGCGCCCTCCTTGGTCACATGGCCGATGACGAAGACGGCGGTCTCGGACTGTTTGGCGAACTGCACGATTCGGCTGACGCACTCGCGGAGCTGTGCCACCGACCCGGGCGCGGACGGCAAATCGGCCGATGACATCGTCTGGATCGAGTCGATGACCAGCACCCGCGCCGAGCTCTTGCGCGCCAGTTCGAGGACGTGTTCGAGCGACGTATCCGCAATGAGCTTGAGGGACGACCCCGAAAGGCCCAGACGCTCCGCGCGCTGGCCGACCTGGCGCAGCGACTCCTCGCCCGTGGCGTAGCAGACTGCGAGGTCGTCGGGCAGCCTGGCCGAGACCTGCTGCAGCAGCGTCGATTTGCCCACGCCCGGGTCACCGCCGAGCAGCACGACGGCGCCGGGCACGAGGCCGCCGCCAAGGACCCGGTCGAATTCCGCCAGACCGGTCATGTGGCGCTCGCCGAGATCTTCGAGGATCGCGCCAAGCTCCGCGGCATCGCCACCGCTACCCGTATCCGCAGCAGGCCCCTGCAGCCGCGTCTCGGTGAGCGTATTCCAGGCCTCGCACTCGGGGCATTGGCCGGCCCACTTGACGCTGTGCGCGCCGCAGTCGGTACAAACGTAGGCTTTCTTTACTTTCGACATGAAGAAAAGTTTTTAAATGATTGTTTTATAGTATTTTTCTGAATGTTATGCACGCCAGAGGCCTGCCCCGGCTATCGCCGCATCATAGACGAGATTTTTGCACGGTATGACATAAAAAATGCCAACCCTTTCTCATTAAGGAAGCGGCGGTTTTCCTATACTTTTGCCCTGAAAACAGGGACCTGAACGTTTGGACACGGGCAATAAGCAAAAACGCAATCGCCTGATCGCGCTCTCGTTTGCGAGCGTGCTGCTGCTTTTGGTCTACGGACCACTGGCGCAGTGGTTCGTGGTTGCTGACCGTTTCGTTTACGACTCGTTCGCCGCCAACATGTCGCGCCCCGTGCTCGACAATGCCGTGATCGTCAGCATTGACCCGTCGCAGCGGCGCTCGGAAAGCACCCTCGACATCTACGGTGAACTGATCGGCAAGCTCAAGGACGTGGAGGCGCGGCGCATCGTGCTAGCCAACCCGCCGGAGATTGCCGACGGCGAAGCCCTGCCCGACTGGGTCGCGACGCTCAAGAACGGCACACCCGTGTACGTACCTACCCGTCATCGTTTCGCCAAGTTCGCAACGCGTCACGGCGTCGTCGACGTGAACCCGGACAACGATGACGTTCTGCGCCGCACCGACCTCTGGCAACTGAACGACGGCGTCATGTCGCCGGCGCTGCCGCTGGCGATCACGTTCGATGACGAACAGGCGTCAGCCAGCCATCGTTTGTCGAGTGCCGAAGACGCGATCTACCTGTCGAATATCGTACCCCTGCGTCGCATCGACCCGGACGACCTTATCTTCGATCGAATCAACCGCCGCTCCCTGTCCGGCTACACGGTATTCCTCGACGCCGACCCCGAACTCGAAGGCGCCGTCGCCCGCCTGCCTTCCGGGCAATTCGCGACGATCTCCGAGATCACCGCAGCATTGCTCGCCGACCTCGAGAGCGACCGCAGCATTGTCTCACCCGCCTGGGTAAAGGCGATGGAATGGCTCGCGCCGGTCCTGCTTGCCATCGTCGCAGTACTGTTCCTGCCGGATCGTTCGCGACGGGACATCTTGATCATGTCCGCCGCCGTCATCGTCGGCCTGATACTGATCGGCTGTCTCGTATTGCTGTTTCTCAATATTCGGATCGATCTCGGCCGTGCGATCATGATCTTCGCCGGCGTTGCGGCACTGACGCTGTGGCTCGTCGAGGACGAGACGAAAATCTCGAAGGACGCCTTCGATCGCGGCTCGAACTTCCTCGCTGCCGGCCGCCTCGAACCTGCCTTCGCCGAGTTCCGCCGTTGTCCACCATCGGAAACGCTGGCGAGCGTCATGTACAAGCTGTCGCTTGCCTTCGAGGAACAGGCAAAGCCGGAGCGTGCCGAGGCGGTGCTCGAATGGATGAAGCGAACTCACAGCTCGATACCGGCGAAGGCGAAGCCGGGCAAGGACGGCGGCGGCGTTCCGCAGCGGCTCGGTCGCTACGTCATCGAGAAGCGGATCGGACGCGGCGCCATGGGCGCCGTCTACCTGGCCAAGGATCCGCGCATCAACCGTGCGGTCGCGGTCAAGGCGATACCGATCGAGAAGGAATTTGAGGACGAGGAGCTCAAGGAGGCACGGCTCAGGTTTTATCGTGAAGCCGAATCGGCCGGACGCCTGACCCACCCGAACATCATTACCGTGTACGACGCGGGCGAGGACAAGGGCCTCGCTTATATTGCCATGGAATACGTACCCGGCATTCCGCTCAGGGACTTCACCGACCCGACGCGCCTGCTCGCGCCGAAGCGCGCGCTGGAACTCGCCGCCTCCACGGCCGAAGCGCTCGACTACGCCCACAACCAGGGCGTCATTCACCGCGACATCAAGCCGGCAAACCTGCTTTACAACCCCAAGGAGGGCTCACTGAAGATCAGCGACTTTGGCGTCGCGAGGCTCACCGATAACAACAAGACGAAGACCGGCATTGTGCTTGGCACGCCGATGTATATGTCGCCCGAACAGCTCAGTGCGGAAAAGCTCACGGGCCTCTCGGACTTGTTTTCGCTTGGTGTTACCCTATACGAGCTTCTGGTTGGCGAGGTGCCATTCAAAGCGACCAACATCGCAGTGTTAATGACCAAAATTACGACCGAGGACGCCGCGCCGATCGCGAGTCGCCGCGCCGGCATTCCTCCGAGCGTTGACGCAGTCCTGGCGAAAGCCATGGCGAAGCGACCGGAAGACCGCTTCTCCTGTGGTGCCGAAATGGCCATCGCCCTCAAGAACTGCGCGCGGTTCTCGTAAACGGTCATGTGAGCGGTAGCACGAGTAGATGAGCCTGCGTGGAAAAATAGACTTCGCTTCACTGACCGATACGGGGCGTGTTCGCGAGCACAACGAGGATGCGATCGGGTCCAACCCGGATATCGGCCTCATGGTGCTGGCCGACGGTATGGGCGGCTACAACGCCGGTGAGGTCGCGAGCGGTATCGCCGTACAGATCGTCACCGAGCTCGCGACCGAGGCCGCTGCCCGTGAGGACCGTGGCGACATCGACCCGCACAGTGGCCTGATGCGGCAGTCGATCATCTTGAGGGATGCTGTCTTCCGGGCCAACAAGATCATTTTCCAGACCGCGCAGAGCCAGACCCACTGCGAAGGCATGGGCACGACGATCGTGGCCTGCATGTTCCACGACAACAAGGTCTCCATTGCCCACGTCGGGGACTCCCGCGCCTACCGCCTGCGCGGCGGCGCTTTCGAGCAGATCACGCTCGACCACTCACTGCTGCAGGAACTCGTCGACCGGGGCTTCTACTCGGCCGAGGAGGCGCAGCGCTCGACCAACCGCAACTACGTCACCCGCGCGCTGGGCGTCGAACCGACCGTCGAGGTCGAGGTTCATGAGCACGACGTGCTCCCGGACGACGTATTTTTGCTCTGTTCGGACGGCCTCCCGGACATGGTCGAAGATGAGGATATTCACTTAACTATCAGTACTTTTAATGCTAGTCTTGACGTCGTTAGTCAGCAGCTGGTCGACCTGGCAAACAACCACGGCGGGCGCGATAACGTGTCCGTGATGCTGGCCCAGGTCCTCGATTCGTTTGCGGCGAAAAAGGGCCTACTGGTCAAAATCGCGGGCTGGTTCCGCTAGACAAGGCTCGACCGGAAAGACTAGCAATGGATGCAGGGGTTAAAGGGAGTCACTCCTCGACGAAGAGCGATACGACTGCGCTTCGCAGCCGCCGTTCCGCGTGCCCCTCTCGACAAACAGATCCTAAAGCGTAGCGGCGGGTAAACATGGCACGACTAATTCTGAGTTTGGACAACCAGGTCCTGGCTGAGTACAACATGACCAAGGAGCGTTACACGATTGGACGCCTCCCTGACAACGACGTGCGCATCGACAATCCCGCCGTCAGCGGACACCACTCGCTGATCATCAACATTCTCAATGACTCGTTCCTCGAGGACTTGAACAGCACCAACGGTACCTACGTCAACGGCAAGCTCATCAAGAAGCATGCCCTGCAGCACGGCGATGTCATCACGATCGGACATCACCAGCTGCGCTTCTCTGACCAGGCCACGAACGACGCCGAACAGGACGAGTTCGAGAAGACGATGGTCATACCGGCCGGTCAGCAAAACGCCGAACAGCTCGCCAAGGCAGAGAAAGCCGCCGAAGCCGCAGCGCTTGCCTCAGCCGAAGCCGCCGTGGCCGACCCCGGCGTGATGCTCGACGAATCCGAAATGGCCGGCCTCGAACCGGAGCCGGAGCCGGCGCCCGCACCTGAGCCGGAACCCGCGCCCGAACCGGTCGCGGAGCCGTCGACACCGCCGGTCACGGCGACCCAGACGGTGGCCGAGGACAGGCCGGAACCAGCAGGCCATGCCGAGACTCAGGCTGGCATCGACCCGGCTTCGGCACCAAACGCCCTGCCGCTTGCCAAGCTGCAGGTCCTGAGCGGCGCATTCGCCGGTCGCGAACTGGAGCTCACGAAGGCACTGACGACGCTCGGCCGCCCCGGGGTTCAGGTCGCTGCGATTACGCGCCGCGCCGAGGGCTACTACATCGTGCATGTCGAATCGGGCGAGGAAGGCGACTTTCCGCTGGTCAACGGCAAGCCGATCGGTGCGCAGGCGCGCAAGCTGACCGACAACGACGTCGTCCAGCTCGCCGGCGTCAAGATGGGCTTCTTCGCGAGCTAGGCCGGCTCGGCCCTGCTTAGTCGACTATCTCGCTCGCCTCGCGGTTCATCACGCCGCACACCAGCTCATAGGGAATTGCGTCGGCCCACGGCGCGACCTCCTCGACGGGCAAGCCATCGCCCCACAGCGTCGCTATGTCGCCGACCTGGTCCTGTGAATGCAGGCCAAGATCCACGGCGATCATGTCCATCGAGACATTGCCGATGAGCGCTACCCGCCGGCCGTTGATCAGCACGGGCGTACCGTCGCGAAAGTGCCGCGTGTAACCGTCGCCGTAGCCGGCCGAGATGATGCCGAGCGTCGTCTCGGTATCGCTGACGAAGCGGCCGCGATAACCGACGCGCGCGCCTGCGGCAAGGCGCTTCTTCGCGATTAGCAGCGCCTCGAATTGCATGACGGGCTGCAGCCCGAGGTCCGCCGCGCTCCTGTGTTCGAACGGCGAAATGCCGAACAGTGCGATACCCGGACGGATCCAGTGCTCGCCGCGGAATCCGAACAGGTCCGGTGCGTCGCGAATGTCCTCGAGATCGAGTACCGCCGGCGCATTCGCGATGCTCGCCGCGCCGTCAAAATCGGCGGCGACATCGCGGAATTGCGCCAGCTGCGCGGCCGTCGCCGGGCTGTCGGGCGTATCCGCGTCGGCCAGGTGAGTCATCAGTCGCAGCTCACGAACGGCCGGCAGATCGCGAACCTCGGCAATGAGTGTCGCTGCCTCTGATGGCGCGAAGCCCAGCCGGTTCATGCCGGTGTCAAACTTGAGCCAGACGGTCAGTGCGTCGTCAGGGTGGCTCTGCAGCAGCTCGATCTGCTCGCGGCAGTGCACGACGAGTTCGAGGTTATGGGCACTCGCCAGTGCGAACTCCTCAGCGGACACCACGCCCTTCAGCAATACCACGGGCTGGACTACGCCCGCCGCGCGCAGTTCGATTGCCTCGGTTATCCTCGCGACGGCGAACGAATCGGCGTCTTCGAGGTGCTTCGCGACCGGCACGAGGCCATGGCCGTACGCGTTGGCCTTGATCACGGCCATGACGCGCGCCTCGGGAGCGACGGCGCGGATAACAGAGAGGTTGTGTTCGAGGGCGCCGAGCCTGATCCGTGCCCGTGCGCCGAAGCTCAAGGGTAGGCCTCCGGGAAGGCCTCGGCGCCGTAGGCATCCGGCACGAAGTTCTCGAACTTGGTGTAACGACCTACGAAGGTCAGCAGGAAGTCGCCAATCGGGCCGTTACGCTGCTTGGCGATGGAGATGTCGGCCAGGCCCTTCTTTGGCGTATCCGGGTTGTAGACCTCCTCGCGGTAGATGAACACGATGAGATCGGCGTCCTGCTCGATAGCGCCAGACTCGCGCAGGTCGGACATGACCGGCCGCTTGTCCGTACGCTGCTCCACGCTGCGGTTTAGCTGAGACAGCACGATGATCGGCAGGTCGAGTTCCTTCGCAAGCGCCTTCAGTGAGCGCGAGATCTCGGAGATCTCCGTCGCCCGGTTCTCCGTGTTGCCCGGCACCTGCATGAGCTGCAGGTAGTCGACCACGATCAGTCCAAGGCCGTGCTCACGCTGCAGGCGCCTGGCACGCGCGCGAATCTCGGTAGGCGAAAGGCCGGCCGTGTCGTCGATGAATATCGGTGCGTCCGACATCAGCTGCACGGCGGTGTTGATGCGCGACCAGTCCTCGTCCGGGAACTGGCCGGTACGCAGGTGCTTCATGTCGACACGGCCCAGCGACGAAATCATGCGAAAAGCGAGCTGCTGCGCCGGCATCTCCATTGAGTAGATTGCAGTCGGCACCTTGCTGCCGATCGCCGCGTTCTCGGCGATGTTGACGGCCAGCGTCGTCTTGCCCATCGACGGGCGCCCGGCGACGATAACCAGGTCGCCGCCCTGCAGGCCGGCAGTCATCTTGTCGAACTCGTTGAATCCCGTCGAGATGCCCGTGATGTCGCCGTCGGACTGGTGCAGCAGGTCGATGCGATCGACGGTCTCGGGCAGGATCTGTTTGAGCGAGCGGAAGCCGGACTTGCCGCGCGAGCCGCGTTCGGCGATCTCGAAGACGCGGCGCTCGGCCTCGTCAACGATGTCGGCTGCGGAACGGCCGCCGGTGGCGAAGGCGGCACCGGAGATTTCGTTGCCGGCCTCGATCAGCGAACGCAGCATAGCGCGCTCGCGAACGATGTTGGCATAGGCCCGGGCGTTTGCGGCGCCGGGCGTCTCGTTGGCGAGCGAGGCCAGGTACTCGAGTCCACCGGACTTGTCGAGTTCGCCGCGTTTGTCGAGGAATTCGGAAACCGTGACGACGTCGCAGGGATGACCGTCGTCGACGAGATCGGCAATGGCGCCGAAGATCAGCTGGTGATCGTTGCGGTAGAAATCGGGCGCCGAAACGACGTCGGCGATCTTGTCCCAGGCGGCCTTGTTCAGCATCAGGCCGCCGATCAGGGATTGCTCGGCTTCGACTGAATGCGGCGGTACCTTGAGGCGCTGCTCGGCGCCATCCGTCATGCCGTCATCCAGTGCGCGTACCATCCCTCTCCCCGGTCGATCGAATCCCCTGACCGACTAAGCTACCACAAGCTGCCACGTACGGGGCGCCATAGCGCCCGGTCGATTATTCGGCAGCAACTACCCGTACAACGATTTCAGCGTCGACCTCGGGATGGAGGTGTACGCCGATCGGGAACTCACCGAGCTCGTGAATCGGGCCGTCCGGCATGCGCACTTCGCTGCGCTGCACCTCGACCTGCACGCCGGCAAAGGCGTCGGCGATGTCGATCGGGCCGACCGAACCGAACAGCTTGTCCTCGCTGCCGGCGTTCGCCGGGATCACGAGTTCCATGCCGTTGATGACCTCGGCGCGCTTCTTTGCGGTGGCGAGCTCCTCGGCCGCGGCCTTTTCGAGCTCGGCGCGACGCGCCTCGATGGCCTTGATGTTCTCGGGCGTCGCCAGCGCAGCCTTGCCCTGCGGCAGAAGGAAGTTGCGTCCGTAGCCCGGCTTGACCTTCACGAGATCGCCAATGCGGCCCAGGTTTTCCACATTGTCCAGAAGAATTACGTTCATGTCCTAATCCTGCTTATCTAGCCTCTGCCGCAATGTGCGGCGGAAATCGAACCACGCGTCGGTGTAACCGAAGATTGCCAACGCGGGCAATACAAACCATCCTGCGATCAGCATCAGCGCGTACGTCGCGACGAGGCCGAACAGCTGCAGGACACCGCGGGCGTACATCCAGTGCACGACGGCGAGTCCCTGCAAGAAGAACGCCGCGAACAAAACGAACGCGAGGCTCTGCAACCACACCGCGTCGACGACCATCGAGGCAACCGACGCGACTGCCATAGTGAGCGCGATCACACGCCCGAAACTCAAATCCTGAAACCGGCCATAGTTGGCGGTTTCTTCGGGCAACTGCTTGTACAGCGCGTAGCCCAGTACCAGGCTCGAGGCCTGGAGTATCCAGCTCGCCATCACCGCGACCATGGTCGCGTAGGCGGCGAACGTCTCTTTCTGCGGCTCGACGAGATCCGCCAGTTCGTCCTGACCGACCTCGCGCCAGACCTCGATCATCGGATCGAGGATCATCAGCCAGAACTCCGCCGGGTTGCCGACCGCGACGAAGAACGCCAGCATCACGCTGACCGCGATGATCACCGACAGCTGCAGCGTCAGCGTCAGCGATCGGGTCGTGACCAGCAGCACCGACAGCAGCAGCGACGGCAGCCAGACCGACGCAGCAGCCCCTGCGACCAGCACCGGCGCCACCCCGACCAAGAGCCCCGCGCCCGCGGCAACGATCCCCGCGAACACGACCTTTACGACCGCCGTGCGTACGCCCTCGTGCAGGACCAGCATGATCAACACGATGCCGCTCAGCGCGGCG
This sequence comes from Woeseiaceae bacterium, assembly GCA_030066625.1. Classification (GTDB taxonomy): domain Bacteria; phylum Pseudomonadota; class Gammaproteobacteria; order Steroidobacterales; family Woeseiaceae; genus UBA1847. Next base: position 316 of record JASJBG010000166.1, on the reverse strand, counting down.
AAGTGCGCGAGCGGCGGTACCGTGCCGAACGCGATGGTCGCCGCCAGTACGACGACCGCGTTTTGCGGCCGAGCGACCAGCCACGCGGCCACACCCTTCATAGCCTTGCCCTCGTCCCTTTGACGATCGGCCCGGTTACGATCGAGCTAGTGACGATCGGTGTACGGCAACAGCGCCAGGTAACGTGCGCGCTTGACCGCGGTTGCCAGCTGTCGCTGGTAGTGCGACTTCGTGCCCGTGATACGGCTCGGCACGATCTTGCCCGTCTCCGTAACGTAGGCCTTGAGCAGGTTGAGATCCTTGTAGTCGATCTCCT
>JASJBG010000165.1 GCA_030066625.1 Woeseiaceae bacterium | reverse complement strand
GCGGTCAAGCGCCACATGAAGCGCCTGTCCCGCGAAGAGGCCAAGCGCAAGCGCCTCTACTAGCCTCTACTAGCGCCCTCCCGGAGGGCCCCCCGCCCGTTCCGGGGCACAGCCATGTCGCTCAAAGACACCCTTACCGAAGACATGAAGACCGCCATGAAGGCCGGTGACAAGGACCGGCTCGCCGTGGTGCGCCTGATCCTGGCCGACATCAAGCGTGTCGAGGTCGACAGCCGCCAGGAACTTGACGACGCCGGGCTTCTGGGCGTCATCGAAAAGGCCGTCAAGCAGAGGCGCGACTCCATCGAGCAGTTTACGAAGGGCGGTCGCGAAGATCTGGCCGCCAAGGAACAGGCCGAGCTCGAAGTCATCGAAACCTACCTGCCCGAGCAGCTCTCCGCCGAGGAACTCGACGCCCTGGTCGACGAGGTCATCGCCGCCACGGGTGCCGAGAGCATCCGCGACATGGGCAAGGTCATGGGCGCGATCAAGGCGAAGGCCGCCGGCCGCGCCGACATGGGCGCCGTCGGCGCCCGCGTAAAGGCCCGTTTGGCCTGAATTTTGCTTGACTGGCGCTCGTCGCCGGACCCGCTATGCTTGCTGAACCGGCTCGCCGAGGCCGGGTCCAATTACTGTATGTCGCGAACCCGGTGCGCGCCGGCCGCACGTTTATTTAGAGCATGGCAGGACTGATTCCCCAGGATTTCATCGACGACCTCGTTGCCCGCGCGGACATCGTCGAGGTGATCGGCCGTCGCGTACAGCTAAAGAAGGCTGGCCGCGAGTTCAAGGCCTGCTGCCCGTTCCATGATGAAAAGACACCGTCGTTCACGGTGAGCCCGGCGAAGGGCTTCTACCACTGCTTCGGCTGCGGCGCCCACGGGACGGCCCTCGGCTTCCTGATGGAATACGACCACATGGACTTCCCGGAGGCTGTCGAGAGCCTCGCGCAGACCATGGGCGTCGAGGTCCCACGCAACGAGAGCGACCGGCCGTCGCGACGCTACGACGAGTTGTTCTCGCTCACGGGCAAGGTTGAAAAGGACTGGCAGCGCGCGCTCAAGGACAGCCCGGCGGCGATCGAGTACCTGAAAAAGCGCGGCATCGATGGCGCCACGGCGAGCCGCTTCGGCCTGGGATACGCGCCCGACGGCTGGAGCAACGTGCTCGACCGCTACGGCAAATCCGACGAGGCCATCGACCGGCTGCTCGCCACGGGGCTGGTGATCCGCAAGGACAACGGCCGCCACTACGATCGTTTTCGCGACCGGCTGATGTTTCCGATTCGCGACGCGCGCGGTCGGACGATCGGCTTCGGCGGCCGCACCCTGGGCGACGGCGAGCCCAAGTACCTGAACTCGCCGGAGACCGTACTGTTTCACAAGGGTCGCGAGCTGTACGGACTATGGGAGGCCCGCCAGGCACTTCGTAGCATCGATCGACTCGTCGTCGTCGAAGGCTATATGGACGTCGTAGCTCTCGCACGCAACGGCATCGACTTCGCGGTCGCGACGCTCGGCACGGCGACCACGGGCGACCACCTGAACCGGCTGTTCCGGCTGACCGAGGACGTCGCGTTCTGCTTCGATGGCGATCGCGCCGGCTCGAAGGCCGCCTGGCGCGCACTCGAGACGGCGCTGCCGCACGTGCGTGAAGGCCGCCAGATTCGCTTCGTGTTCCTGCCCGACGGCGAGGATCCGGACAGCTTCGTTAATGCGAACGGGGCCGACGCGTTCGTCAAAGCCGTGGACGACGGAATCGCGCTGTCGGATTTCCTGATTGCCGAGCTGTCGGCGCAGGTCGACCTCGGGACCGTGGACGGCCGCGCGCGGCTGGCGGAACTCGCCAAGCCGCTCGTGTCAAAAGTACCGGCCGGCGTTTACCGTGACCTGCTGCTGGACTCGCTGGCCGACACGGTTGGCCTGACGAGCGAGCGGCTGGAGCGCAGTCTCGGCAATGCCGAGGAACGGCAGTCGCCGGGTGCCAGGCGCGCGACCGCCCTGCGCCGCAAGGTCGCATCGACGGGCCGACCCTCGGTGGTGCGGCGGGCAATCACGTTATTGCTCAACAACCCGCACGCCGGCGACAAGCTCGACGTCGAGAAGCTCGCGGGCATTCGGCGGCCGGGCATCGATTTGCTGCACCGGCTGATTGAAACGGTACAGCACGAGCCCAATATCACGACAGCCGGGCTGCTGGAGCGGTGGCGTCACGACGAAGAAGGCCGTCATCTCGGCAAACTCGCCGCCAGCGAAGTACCCGACGGCGACGATTTCGACGCCGCCGCGGAGCTGGACGAATGTCTCAACCAGCTAGTGGCCGCAGGCCGCCGGGACCGGGTCGATTTTTTGATTGAAAAACAGCGGGTTGGGAGTCTCGACGAGGAAGAACTCGCCGAGCTCCGGGAGCTTCGCTGATGGGCGGTTTGACGAGAGAAACCGCTGGAAGAGGTGCCCTCAGGGGCGTACAATTGACCGTTTGCATTTTTGGACCGGAGGTCGTTTCGTCTTGAGCGAAAAGCGCGCAATGATTGGTGTCAACAAACAGGCCCAACAACTCAAGGATCTCATTGCCCGAGGCAAGGAGCAGGGGTACCTGACCTATACCGAGGTTAACGATCACCTTCCGAATGACATCGTCGATCCGGAACAGATCGAAGACATCGTCAACATGATCAACGACATGGGTATCGCGGTGCATGAGAAGGCACCCGATGCAGAATCGCTGGTCCTGTCTGACCAGGCAGCTACGGATGACGAGGCCGCCGAGGAAGCCGAGGCCGCGCTTGCCAGCGTGGACGCCGAGTTCGGCCGTACAACCGACCCGGTACGCATGTACATGCGCGAGATGGGCACGGTCGAGCTGTTGACCCGGCAAGGCGAAATCGAGATCGCCAAGCGCATCGAAGACGGCCTGAACCAGGTCAAGTGGCATATGTCGCACTTCCCGCCGACCATCGAGGCTCTGCTCGTAGTTGCGGATGCCGTTATCGCAGGCGACACCCGCATGCAGGATTTCATCGTCGGCTTCATCGACCCCAACGAGCCCGACGAGATCAAGCCGCCGGCGCCGAAGAGCGAAGACGATGATGAGGACGAAGTCGTCGACACCGGTCCGGATCCCGAAGAGGTCAAGGCGCGCGTCAAAGTCATTCGCCGACTGCACAACCGCGTCGTGAAGAGCATCGAGACGAACGGCTTCAAGGACAAGAAGACGATCAAGATTCAGGCCGACCTCGCTGCGCAGCTCATGGAGCTCAAGCTGGCGCCGAAGCTGTTCGACGCGCTGGTCAAGAACCTGCGCGACGTCGTATCGGTCATCCGCACGCAGGAACGCCTCGTCATGCGCATCTGCGTCCGCGACGCCGGCATGCCGCGCAAGGACTTCCTCGCGAGCTTCCCGAAGAGCGAGACGGACCTCAACTGGGTCGACAAGCACATCCGCGCGAAGCGCAAGCACTCGTCGACGCTTGCCAAGCTGAAGGACGACATCCTGCGGGCGCAGCGCAAGCTGCTCGCCGTCGAGGACGAGACGCGCCTGAAGATCTCCGAGATCAAGGAGATCAACCGGCAGATGTCGATCGGCGAAGCGAAAGCGCGTCGCGCGAAGAAAGAAATGGTCGAAGCGAACCTTCGACTCGTTATCTCGATCGCGAAAAAGTACACGAACCGCGGCCTGCAGTTCCTGGACCTGATCCAGGAGGGCAACATCGGACTGATGAAGGCCGTGGACAAATTCGAGTACCGGCGCGGTTACAAGTTCTCGACGTACGCGACCTGGTGGATTCGCCAGGCCATCACGCGTTCGATCGCGGACCAGGCGCGCACGATTCGTATCCCGGTGCACATGATCGAAACGATCAACAAGCTCAACCGCATTTCGCGACAGATGCTGCAGGAGATGGGCCGCGAACCGCTTCCGGACGAGCTTGCCGAGCGCATGGAGATGCCGGAAGACAAGGTCCGCAAGGTCCTGAAGATCGCCAAGGAGCCGATCTCGATGGAAACGCCGATCGGCGACGACGAGGACTCGCACCTCGGCGACTTCATCGAGGACACGACCGTGCACTCACCGGTCGACTCGGCGACGACGTCAGGCCTGAAGGAAACCACGCACTCGGTCCTCGCCGGCCTGACGCCGCGCGAAGCCAAGGTCCTGCGCATGCGTTTCGGTATCGACATGAACACCGATCACACGCTCGAGGAAGTCGGCAAGCAGTTCGACGTCACGCGTGAGCGCATTCGCCAGATCGAGGCCAAAGCGCTCAGGAAGCTGAGGCATCCGACCCGTTCGGACCAGCTCAGGAGCTTCCTGATCGAGGACTGATCGAAGACACAGCAAGAACACGAAAGCCGGGCACTGCCCGGCTTTTGTTTGCTAGAATGCCGCTCCCACGAAGGGCCTGTAGCTCAGTTGGTTAGAGCAGGGGACTCATCAAATGGTGCGTCTGCCGCGAAAGCGGCCGATCGAACGGGATGAATTCAGGGAAACCTTAGCAGTTCGGCTGATGGCAACCCTGAGCCAAGCCGGCGGTACACCGCCGGAAGGTGCAGAGACTACCTGGGGGCTTGAGTGCCCTTAATGACAGGCTAGAGCGTCCCGCCCCTAACAATTCGGTTGAGGGTGATGAGATAGTCCGCTCCACACAGAAATGTGCGGGTGAAGTGAATCCCTTGGTCCCAGGTTCGAGTCCTGGCGGGCCCACCAACCTTTTCGGCTTCGTTCCGCGACGGCTAATTTGCGGCCGAGCCGAACCTCCCACTAAAGATCAATCCGCGATTGCCAGTGTCGCGCTGATAGCACTCCGTGGGCGGATTGGGTTCGAGTCCTGGCGGGCCCACCAACCTTTTCGGCTTCGTTCCGCGACGGCTAATTTGCGGCCGAGCCGAACCTCCCACTAAAGATCAATCCGCGATTGCCAGAGTCGCGCTGATTTCACTCCGTGGGCGGATTGGGTTCGAGTCCTGGCGGGCCCACCAACCTTTTCTGGCTTCGCTCAGCGACCGCCACGTGTGTTTCCGCGGACATGGTCCCCATCGGGGAAACGTGAAACGGCCGGCGTGAAAGTTTCCAGACATCCATTCGAGCGCCGGGTAACCGGCCATCATCGGTCGCTCGATGTGTGCGCCGGAACGCTAACCGCCGTTTCCAATCCTGACGACTCCGCCATCGGACCACGCAGACAGATCCGCGCGCTATTACAGCAACAATTGTGCAACAACGATCATGTCGAATCTCGATTGGCAAACGCCACAAACATTGCATGATTCCAGTCCATCGTTTCGCCAGCATACTGTTTCGCCGCGCAGCTGTCGTCGTCGAGCCGGTACTTGTCGAAGCGACGAATCATCCATGCCAGCGTCTGCTCGATAGAGACGGGATCGGGTTTCTCGTACTCGGCAAGGCGCTGCTCACGGCGGTCGACGAAGAAGATCTCACCGCTCTCGGACCTTCGACAGTCGAAACCGCCCTCGTGAACCAGCCGATGGTGGTGCCGGCATAGCAATACGAGGTTGTCGAGGCTGGTTTCACCGCCGTTCTGCCAGTGTTTTATGTGGTGACCATCGCAAAAGCGGTGACTGGCGCAGCCCGGGAAACGACAGCCACCGTCCCTGGCCTGCATAGCGCGGCGCATTGGCGGTGGAATGGACCTCGAACGTCGGCTGATGTTGAGAGGTTCGCCGGAAGCGTCCACTTCGATCGTCGACACGCAGCAATCGCAGGCGACCCGCTGAAACGTTTCCGCGGAAACGTGGGGTCCATTTTCGAGATGTGCTGTGGACTTTTCCGCGGACATTGTCCCCTCTGGGGAAACGTGGGGACCATTTTCGAGATTCGCACACGACGATGCCGCGTCTTTTCGATGAGTGTGCACCACGACCTGGTAACGATCCGCGGTCGTGCCCGCGTTCTCCGGGTTATTAAGGTAGATTTCCGCTACCTCGCGAAGTGCATCGGCACGGCGAGCGGAGACGGGGGCTCGCTCCTCCGACGTTTCCCCAGAGGGGACAATGTCCGCGGAAACGTCATCACCCGTTTCCAATGCTCTCTCGAGGGCCCGAATAACGAGCTCGCCGTCCTCAGCCGGCAGCTTCGCCTTGATGACCATGCAGCCGTCCTCGTCATAGCGATAGCTCAACTCCCGGCGCTCGTAGAGTGCCTGTGCATGGTCAGGTTCCTGCAGCTTCTCCACGCGCCGGTACCGCGAGACGAAACGTTCGACGTGATACGCCGTACCGTGATGGGCGATGTTCAGCAACAGGTCTTCAGTCTCTTGCGTCGCAATGCGGGTCATCGCCCGCACCTTGGAGAAGCTCACGGTGCCCTCGGCAAATGCCGCGCGGATCTTCGGCACCTTGACAAGCGCATGTGCTATCCGAAGTCGCTCGCGCGCCGCGTTGAAGCCGATGCCGCACTTGAAGTTGAGCCAGTGGGCGCAGGATCGGAAACCCTGCAGCTCCCAGTAGCCTTTTTCGTCAAACTCGCGCAGCAGCTCGAGGAACTCGGCCTGCGCGACGTTGAGGTAGGCATTCAATTCGGCGATACGGTCGCCGAGCTGCTCACCGTCGCTCAGCTCCGTGCGGGTGTTGAAAGGAATGACGGCAGCCATGGCTCCCTCCGTGGAACGATACTGTTTTAATATACAGTATTATAGAGATAACCCACTGACAAATCTACTAAAAATAGCGCCGTAAGGAGCCTTCTGATATCGTGTACGGTGACAAATTGAGAGGCAAGCTATGTCCGACGATCATGACAACAAACGCCGGCGTGTCCTGAAATACCTGACCGCGTTCTTCGCAGGCGTCGGCGCCACCGTCGCCGCGATTCCGTTTGTCGGTTCGCTGCGCCGACCCAAAAATCTGCCGCCGCCGCCGGAGATGTTCGTCCTCGCGGACATCACGAAGCTCAAGGTCGGCCAGGTCATGCCGCTGATCCTGAACCAGAAGCTGGTGTTCATATTGCGGCGACCGCCAGAGGCCATTGACTTCCTGCTGCAGACCGAGATTCCCGGTCTGCGCGACCCGGGGTCGCTGGAGTCAGAACAGCCCGAGGGTCTCGATACACCGCTCCGCTCAATCCGGTCGGACATCTTTGTCGCCTACGCCGAGTGCACCCACGTCGGCTGCGCCGTCGCGTTCTCGCAGCCGATGCCGGACCGGGACTGGTACGGCTCGGACTGGCCCGGCGGGCATTTCAGCTGTCCGTGTCACGGCAGCGTGTATGACACCGCCGGTCGCGTCCACAAGTGGGGGCCGGCGCCGAAGAATCTCGGTGTGCCTTACTACGAGTTCGTTGACGAAAACACGATTCGGATATCGGACATAGGGCCGGACGGACTGCAGGCCTGATCAAGCGATGGGGTCGCTGTCCTGACCCAACCGATACGCCTTGCCCATCGCGGCAATGCCGAAAATCGCCGGTGGCATGAAGCCGGCTGCGAACAGCGGGCCGCCGTAGGTGACTGCAAGGTAACCGAACAGTCCCGCGAAAACGCTCGATAGCGCGACATACAGCGCGTACAGCCTGATCATCTGTTTGCTTTCAGCCATCAGCTTGCCAACCCTTTGTCTGTGGTCCCGCTCCGCGTCACCTGATAGTCGAATGCCAGTCGTCGGGATTCGAGGGATCGCCGCCATCGGCGAGTTGAACCAGCATGCTGACCGTCGCGCGTCCGTTGTTCTTGCCCCAGGCGACAGCGTAGTGGCCGGCGTGCGGCTGGATCATGATTGCGGTATCCGGGCGATCATCGGGAATAAGCTCCACCAGGTCGCGTCGCGACCCCTCGATGAGAGCAAGCGCAACGTCGGCGGCAATGTCCCCGATAACCCGGACTTCATAGTCCTGCGAGTCCAGCGTCAGGTACCTGCGAGTCACCATCCTGTAGCAGGACCAGGTCTGGTCCGAAGTCTCCCACGCGCAGCTGGCACGGTACGCCGCTTTGATGCCGTGACTCTCGGCATGTGGATGGAAATAGACCATGATCCCGATTCGGCCGTCTCGCTCTACCGGAGCGTAGGCCGACTTAATGCCGGGACTGGCCGCGAGGTTCGGGTACTGCTGTAACAGGTCCGTCGTGATCTGCACGCGTTCGTGTTTGGGGAGCGGCGCCTCTTCGTCGCTCGGGGTGTTTTCAGCCGAAACCGCGCCGGCCGCCAGCGCCGCAGTCAAGACAAGGAAACAACGAAAAGACCGGGCAAACATGGAAGCACCCCTGGGCCGAAGCCACTCCTTTGAAGTATAGCCGCCATCTGCGAAGCCCTAAAATGCCTCGCCGACCGCGACCCTGTTAATCTTCGGCTTCCCTCGGGCAAAGCAGCGTACAGGATGACAGACACCGAACCGCAGGCCTTTTTTCAACGCGACGACGACTGGTACGTTGGTAATGACCCGGCGCGGGGACCGTGGTCGGCCGACGGGTGCCACGCCGGCCCGGTCACCGGCGTCATCGCCGCCGCGGCCGAGCGCCTGATCGACGACAAGCAGCTCGTACGACTGACTGTGAACTACGTGCGACCGGTGCCAATGGCAGGATTTGCTGCGATCGCGGAGCCGGCCGGCAGCGGTCGAACCGCGGCATCGGCGACCATTACCTTGCGCGACCGCGACGGCAAACTGTGCGCCACCGCGCAGAGCCTGCACATCACGTTGAACGAGATCCCGGAGCCGCCGACGGCGCGCCCGTCCGCGCCGCGATTCGAGGAGGCAAGCGAGGGCTCTTTCCCGGTCAAGGCGCCCCTGCACGACCTGCCGTTCTTCGGCTCCGAGGTCGAGGCCGCCTACCCGCCCGGCGAGGACAACGAGCCGGGGCCAACGACGATCTGGATGCGCTGCCCGCCGATTGTCGACGGCGAACCGACGTCACCGTTCCAGTCGCTGTGCCCGCTGGCCGACTGCGCGAACGGCTTTGCCCGCAACGCCGACTTCACCGACGTCAGCTGCGTCAATCCGGACCTGACGATCCTCGTGCACCGCCTGCCGCGCTCTGACTGGCTGGCATCAAAGGGCGTGTCGTTCTGGGAGGCGAGCGGCATCGGCTCGACCCAGGCGACACTCTACGATACCGACGGTGTTATCGGTTCGGCCCTGCAGTCGCTGGTGATTCGTCCGCTTACCTAGAAGCGCCAGCTGAAGTCGACGCGCCACATGTCGAACGAGGCGTTCTCCGTCCGGCTGCTCGTGTCGAGCTCCAGCACGCCGTAAGACGCCCGCAGGCCGTAGGTCTCGTTGACGTCCCAGCGCAGTCCGCCGGCGAGCGAGTACGAGGTCAAGCTCTCCGAATACGTGGAGAAGAACGGCCGGCAGATATAGCCCCACCACGGATCCCACCAGCAGCCCGTCGTCGGCGGGCCCTCGGCGACGTTCGAGTCGACATTGGTCCAGCCGAAACCGCCCTCGATGTACGGCGAGATCGGGCCTTCGACGAAGTGGAAGGTGCCCTTGCCCTGGATCGAGAAGATGCTCAGCTGGTGGCTGATCGTGACCGGCGACGTCGGGTCATTCTCCGGCACGAAGGTTGCGTCGTAGTCGGGCCGCACCCAGTTGAAGTCGAAGCCGAGCGCGAAGCGATTCGTGAAGTTGTAGTTGCCCCAGAAACCCCAGCCGTACTCGCTGTCGATGTTCAGTCTCGAGTTCTCTTCTCCACTAAGCGACAGCGAGCCGGAGTTCATCACGTACAGGCCGACATCCCAGGTCTCGGCGCGTTCGCGCTGCATCTGGGCCGTGGCGCTGCCGGACACGAGCAGTACCGCAATGAGCAAATAGTGAGTCGAACGAGGCATCAATCGATCTCCAGGTGGAAAAATGTCGAACGGCGGACTATACACAGTTCAACGTATTCAAAGCACGGTTCGTCGCAGGGCGCGGAACCGCGCAACGGTCTGCTAATCTGAAGCATCTTTGTCTATGACAACAAGCAAAGGGGGATGTTCGTTGTGATTTCATTCCGGGTTAACTCGGTCGACGTCGAATTCGACGGCGACCAGGACACGCCGCTCCTTTGGGTATTGCGGGATCATTTCCAGCTAACGGGCACCAAGTACGGCTGCGGTATCGGCCAGTGCGGCGCCTGCACGGTACACGTCAACGGCCGCGCGCAGCGCTCCTGCGTCACGCCGGTCGCCGCGGTGAACGAGCAGACGATCACGACAATCGAAGGGCTTGCACCCAGCGATACCGAGCTGCACCCCGTGCAGAAGGCCTGGCTGGACATCGATGTCCCGCAGTGTGGCTACTGCCAGGCCGGCCAGATCATGGCGACGGTCGATTTCCTCTCGCGCAACCCGAACCCTAGCGACGCGGATATCGACGAGAACATGACCAACATCTGCCGCTGTGGCACCTACGCGCGCATCCGCAAGGCGATCCACCGCGCGGCCGAACTGTCGGCCGAGGGAGGCAGTGATGTCAGCTAGGATCAAGGACCTCACCGCAGCCCAGCCGACCATTAGCCGCCGGCAGTTCATCGTCGCCGGCGGAACGGTGGCGGGGACCTGGGTGGTCGGACTCCCGGCCATGGCGAATGCGGACGAAGCCGAGGGTGGCGAGCTCGGATTCTTCATCGAAATCCGGCCCGATGGCCACGTCATCATCGGCTCCAACCAGCCCGAAATCGGTCAGGGCGTGCGCACGGCACTGCCGATGCTCGTCGCCGAGGAACTGGACGTCGACTGGGACAAGGTCAGCGTACGGTCGATGCCGCTGGGGCTCGTCAAGACCGCGACCGGCTACACGTGGAAATACGGCGGCCAGGGGGTCGGCGGCAGCACCGGGCTGACGAGTAACTGGCAGTACATGCGGGAAGTCGGCGCGGCCGCACGCCAACAGCTCATTCGCGCCGCGGCAAATCGCTGGGGCGTCCTGGCCGACAGCTGCACCACCGACACGGGCTACGTAGTCTGTCCGTCACTCGGCGAACGCCTGCCCTACTCCGAGCTCGTCGCGGAAGCGGCCGAACTCAACCTGCGCGAGGAGTCCCCGCCGCTCAAGGCGATGGAGGATTACCGCATCGTCGGCCAGTGGCACTCGAAGCTCGGCACCAGCGACATCGTCACCGGCAAGGCCAAATACGGCATCGACACGCGCGAACCCGACATGCGCTACGCGGTCATCGCCCGCAGCCCGGTGCTTAACGGCCGGCCCAAATCGTTCGACGACAGTGCCGCCCGCAAGATAGACGGCGTTGTCGACGTCTTCATGATCGATGGGCCCGCACCCGGCGAGCCCTACCTCATTCTCGCTAGCGGCGTCGCCGTGGTTGCAACCTCTACATGGGCCGCGATCAAGGGCCGCGACGCGCTCAAGATTGAATGGGACGAGAGTCCGAACGCCGGCGACAGCTCGGAGAATTTCTGGGCGGAGAACGCCGCGATGCTCGATAGCGGCACCGGCCAAGTGGTCCTCGACGATGGCGACTTCGAGGCGGCCATGGCGAACGCCGAAACGGTCGTGAGCCATCGCTACGAAGTGCCGTTCGCGAATCATGCACCGCTCGAACCGCAGAACTGCTACGCCTACGTGCAGGAAGACCGCTGTCATGTGATCGCGCCGACCCAGTCGCCTTCGGGCGCGTCGCGTTCGGCGGCGACGGTAACGGGACTGGAGCGTGATCGCATCCACGTCGATTTCCCCAGGATCGGTGGCGGCTTCGGTCGACGGCTGAGCAACGACTATGTCGCCGAGGCGACGATGATCTCGAAGCAGACCGGTTGGCCGATCCAGCTCGTCTGGACCCGCGAGGACGATGTCAAGAACGACTTTTACCGTCCCGCGGGCCTGCACGAGATGCGCGCCGGCCTCGACGACGATGGCAATGTCGTCGGCTGGACGCAGCGACTGGCCAGCGCCAGCAAGTACTACCGGCGACCGAATATGCCGGACGAGAACCTGTGGGAAGCAGAGCTGTACGTGGACGATTTCCCGCGCAAGATCATCGACAACATGCGTCTCGAATATTTCCACAACCCGATCGGCGTGCCGCGCGGCTCATGGCGGGCACCGGCACACACGGCAAACGCGTTCGTAATCCAGAGCTTCATCGACGAGATTGCGCATGAGACCGGCCAGCACCCGGTGGACCTGCGCGTAAAGCTGTTCGGCGAAGAACGTGAACTCGAGTATTCGAACCACGGCGGACCGACCTTCAACCCGGGAAGGCTCACACGCCTGACGAAGTTCGTCGCCAAGGAAATCGACTTCGACCGCAAACGGCCGAAAGGCACCGGCGTCGGCGTCGCTGCGCACTTCACGTTCGGGGGCTACGCGGCACACGCCATCGAAGTTTCGGTCAGTGACGCGGGCGACCTGACGATCGAACGCATCGTCGCAGCCATCGACTGCGGCTACGCGGTGCACCCGAACGCCGTCGAGCAGCAGCTGCAGGGCGGCACGGTGGACGGCATCAGCACGGCACTCGGCCTCGAGATCACGGTCAAGGACGGCCGCATCGAACAGAGCAACTTCGGCGACTACCCGCTGGCGAAAATCGCCGCGTTCCCGGCACGCTTTGAGGCACACATTCTCAACTACGACGAGAACCCGACCGGTGTCGGCGAGATGGGCATTCCGTCAGCGGCGCC
>JASJBG010000164.1 GCA_030066625.1 Woeseiaceae bacterium | reverse complement strand
AATTCGATTTCTGGCTCGACGATTCGCTGGCAGTCGCAAAGCAGCTCGAGCTGCTGCAACCAGAAGGCGTGCCGAAGAGCTACAACAAGGAATACGGTCCCGATACCGTGTGGCCGACCGCGGTCGTGGTCGACCGGAACGGTACGATCGTCTACGTAAACCTGTCGAAATTCATCGCCGACCGACCCGACCCGAAGGTCCTGCTGGAGGCCATTCGCGGCACACTGTAGCGCCTGGCGCGGTTAGAAGGGTACGCCGACCGCCTTGCAGAGAAACTGCATGAAGGGTGTTCCCGCCTTGAACGCCGTTTCGACCTTTTGCTGAAAGCGCGGTGACAGCGCCGCATCGACGTCCATCGATTTGACGGCAATGAAACTCTTGCGCTTGATGTCATCGATGCACTCGTGCTCCTTGTCGAAACCTCGCGGTGGCCGCGTCAGCGACTCCCCGCCGAGGCGAAAATGGCGTTGAAAGCCCTTGTCGGCGGTCGTCCGCTGCCATTCCGCGGGCCGGGCGACAATGCGCTCGCGAATCTGCCGCAGCGGGTCGCTATCCGGGCGCCACATGCCGATGCCGATAAAGACCTCGTCCGGATCGATGTGAACGTAGTAGCCGGGCGCATGCACGTCCCTGGCGTCTTCGTGCCGAAACTGAATGCCGACGTTCGTTTTGTACGGCAGCTTGTTCTTCGAAAAGCGCGTGTCCCGATAGACGCGCATCAGTGAGCCGCCAACGCGCGTCGGCACGGCGGTGAAATGTGGCGCCATCTCGTCGAGCGGCGACTGCATCGACTGAATGAACCGCAGCGCCACGTCCAGCACGAGTTCTTCATAGCGGGACTTGTTGTCCGCAAACCAGTCTCGGTTGTTGTTGGCGCGGAGTTCCTCGAGAAAGCCTATCGTCTTGTGGTCGAAGCCGACGTAGCGGGGCGTCGCCACGGCCTAGGCCTCGTCCGCGGCCGGGTGCGGGTACATGTCGGACTCGTCCTCGCCTTCGCGCGGCGCAAGACACGCAAAGTCCTTCTCGACCAGGATCTTCAGGCGATCGCCGTTGTCGAGATGCTGCTCCGCCCCGATGGAGACCTGCTCGGACGAGGCCCAGGCCAGCACGATCGTCTCCGGCAATCGGACCGTAACCGTGTTCTCTGACAGGAAGGCCGCAGGTTTGACGCTTGCCGGACTGCTCTCCACGACATAGCGCAAGGATCGTCCACCCGGGAATGACGTGCTCGCGGTGACGATGCCCGAGCTCCTGAGGAGGTCGACTTCCGCACGCATCAGTCGCAGGCGAATCGAGTTGTCACGAATCCGGAGTTTCACGGTATCTTCTTGTCCTTATTGTGGTTTTGATTTAAACATAAAACAGCCGGCCGGTAATAAGGCTTGGAGCGTCCATTTGATCACCGATCCCTGGTTCTACGCCGCCGCGATTCCCGCGGTGTTGCTCTTCGGTATCTCCAAGGGAGGCTTCGGCGGCGGTCTGGGCATGCTCGCGGTCCCGCTGATGGCGCTGGTTATCTCGCCGGTCCAGGCCGCCGGTATCCTGCTGCCGCTGCTCTGCATCATGGATATCGTCAGCGTGTGGAAGTTCCGCGGCAAATGGATACGCCCGGAACTCGTCGTACTCGTACCGGCATCGCTGCTCGGCATCGGCATCGGCACGCTGCTTTTCGAGTTCATGAGCGCCGATGCCGTGCGCCTGGTTGTCGGCGTCGTTGCCGTGAGTTTCACCATTTACTACTGGCTGGCCCGTGACGGCGGCAGCGCGTCCGCACGAACGTTCCCACGAAGTGTCGGCGTCGCTGGCGGCGCCGTCGCCGGGTTCACGAGTTTCGTTGCCCACGCAGGTGGGCCGCCCGTCAACATGTACCTGCTGCGACGTTCACTGGATCGCACCGAGTTCGTCGCCACGACGGTGTTCTTCTTCGCCGTCGTCAACTACGTCAAGCTCGTGCCCTACGCATGGCTCGGCCAGCTGTCTGCCGGCAACCTGGCAACGTCGCTGGTACTCGCACCGCTCGCGCCGATCGGCGTGCTGATCGGCGTCTACCTGCACTCCCGCGTATCCGACCGGCTGTTCTTCGGCATCGTCTACGTGCTCTTGTTCCTGGTCGGGCTCAGGCTAATCTACGACGGACTTATCTAGCCGATCTCCAGCGAGCGGCGAAGCGCGGCGAGATTCTGGTCATCCGGGAACTCCGCTTCGAGTTCGCCGACGACGTTCAGCGCGCGCTCTGTTTCACCAATGTCGCGCAGCGTCGTCGCCAAGGCCCAGCCGATATCGTAGTCGGCGGGAAACCTTCGCCAGGCGGAAGATAGCGTCGCGATCGCATCGTCGACCCGACCGATCGAGTTCAGACCGACGCCGACGACGTACACGTAGCGGGCGTTGCCGGGCGCGAGTTCTGCCGCCCGCGTGAGCGCGGCGATACCTGCCTCGGGATCGCCCTCGCGCACGAGCAGCAGACCCTGTGCGTGATGCAGTGCCGCGTCCTCCGGGTTCAGCTCTAGTCCGTCGGCGAGCAGTCCCGCACCGCGTTCGTCGTCGCCGAGCTGTCGCAGTACGTCGACGAGATTCGAGCGCGCCGGCGTGAAGCGCGGGTCGATGGCGAGCGCCTGTTCGAAGCGCCCCACGGCCCCCTCCAACCGGCCCATGCGCACCTCGAGATCGCCGACGGCCGTGTGCGCCTCCGGCCGGTTGGCGATCACCATGCGCGCCGCCTCGAAGTCGCTGGCCGCCGACTCGAATTGGACGCGAGCGTCGCCCGGCAGGGCAGCATGGATGTCGGCGAATGCGAACGCCGCCTCGAAGCGAACGTTGCGTACGTCGTCGTCTAGAAGGTCAACGCCATACTGCAGCCGATACTGGTCCGGGAAGTTGCGCAGCTGTCGCAGAGCCGCAATCCGCACCAGCGGATCCGGGTCACTGAGGCCCTGAGTGATCACGTCGACGTCGGCGCGGCCAAGCGGTGCTTCGAGTTCGCCGATCGCCGTCGCGCGAGCGATGCCTGGCGTATCGGTACGCCGAATCACGGCCGTGAGTTCCTCGTTACCATTGCCTTTGCGGGCCGCGTGCAAAGCGGTCGCGAACTCGGGACGAGCAAAGACCCCATCGCCATGCCAGTTACGCAGCGCGGCGACCGCCCAGTCGTCATCCTTGTCGGCGTGGCAGTTCGCACAGGCGCTGGGGGATCCTGTCTTCGCAGCCAGGTCAGGTCGCGGTATCCGGAAGCTATGATCGCGGCGATCGTCGACAACCATATAGGTCCTCGAGGTCATGTGGCAGTCGACACACGCCACCGCAGCTGCCGCGTGACCGGTGTGTTCTTCGACTGCGAACTTCTGCGGCAGATGGCACTGCGCGCAGACGTCACTCGGATTTTCGCCGGTGACGAGCTTTGCCGAGTGCGGGTTGTGGCAGTCGCTGCAGGTGACGCCGGCTTCATACATGCGACTCTGCAGGAATGAGCCGTAGACGTACACCTCATCCAAAATCTGGCCGTCGTCGAAATATAGCCCGTCCTCGAGCAGAGCCGGCACGTGTGTATCTGCGAGTGGCTTGCCGTGCTCGTAGGTTTCGCTGCTCAGGCCACGTCGCGCATGACAGCGGCCGCAGGTCTCCGGCTGTTGCGGGACGCGCATCGCCAGTTCGCTGCGCTCGGCGATACCTGTCTCGGGATTGATGATCCAGTTAGCGCGGCCACGGTCGTCGAGATTCACCTCGAGTCCGCGGCGGCTGTTTTCGAAGTCGTTGACGCTCGCTTGCTCGACGTGAGCCGATCCCGGGCCGTGGCAGCCCTCGCAGCCGACCGAGATCTCGTCGTAAGTCGTGTCGAAGCGGTCAGCGGCGAGATCGTAGTTCAGCTCGACGTTGGTCGAGTGGCACTCCGCGCACATGTAGTTCCAGTTTTGCTGCGGGCCGGTCCAGTGCAGGTCGTCGCCGGGCGCAATGTGCTGGTCCGGATACACATGAAACCAGCGCTGACCGCCGGCGTGCTGCGGGCGCGTGTCCCAGGCGAATGGCAGCGTTTGCAGTCGCCCGCCCGGAAATTCGACGAGGTATTGCTGCAGCGGCTCGATACCGAACACGAACTGGATTGTGTATTCGGTCGGCTCACCGTCTGCTGAGCCGGTTTCGACCAGGAATCGTCCGTCACGCTCGAAAAAACGGCTGCGCTCGCCGAAATAATCGAACTCTGCGTCTGAGAAGTCGCCGAGTACGGTGGCGCGACTCGCCGTCTGCATGGCGAGCTCGTGATGGGATCCCTGCCACGCCGAGTATTCGGTCGTATGGCAGCTGCGGCAGACGCTGCTGCCGACGTAGGTGGCGGGCGCTCGCGCGCCCGGCGGCGGATCGGCCGGCGGCGGCTCCGGCGAACAGGCGGCAGCGCAGGCAAATGCTACGATCGTTATCAGGACGCGACGCGCAGTCCTGCCGACCGATGCCGGCGAGGTCATCGCTATTCGGCGATGACGTTTTCTGCCTGGGGACCCTTCTGACCCTGGGTCACTTCCATCGTGACCTTCTGGCCTTCCTTGAGCGTTTTGAAACCTTCCATAACGATCGCGCTGTGGTGGACGAAAACGTCCTTGCCGTCCTCGCGCTCGATAAAGCCGAAGCCCTTGTCGTCATTGAACCACTTGACGGTTCCGGAAATACGTTCTGACATAGTTACCTCTTACACAGACATTGCCGGGTTACGCCAAGCGTTTATTCGTTGTCCCCCGACGCGAACTACTGTACGCGGAAATTCCCTTCGAGGCCCGCGAACAGTCCGCAGCACTCTAGTGACAAATTGTTACATTATAAATAACACCGGTATTTCCCGTAGTTACCGCCGCCGCGGAGTCGCCGGAGCGCGAGCACCAAAGAAGTGCAAGGCGAAAAAGCTGCTCTGATTTGCGCAAATGCGCGTCCTAGACGCGACGCCGGACGTAACTCCGGCCGAGCTTCTGAACGCTCGAACAGCCCGCCAGCGCCATCGTTCGCTCGAACTCGGTCTTGAGGATTCCGAGTGCGTGTTCGACGCCGGCACGGCCACCCGCCGCAAGACCGTACAGGTAGCCGCGGCCGATACTGCACGCGTTGGCGCCTGCGGCCAGCGCCTTCACGATGTGATTGCCGCGGCGAATGCCGCCGTCGCAGATGATCTCGAGACGATCGCGCAGTGCATCGGCAACGGCCGCGACGCAATCAACCGGTGCCGGCGCTGACTCGAGCTGGCGGCCGCCATGGTTCGAGAGCATGACCGCGCTGGCACCCGCGTCAGCAGCTCGGCGACAGTCCTCGACGGTCTGCACGCCCTTGACGACGAGCGCTCCGTCCCATCGAGAGCGCAGCCATTCAACGTCCTTCCACGTCAGTGAACGGTCGAGCTCCTCGTCGATGAAGTCGCGGATGCTGCCCTCTATCGACTGTGCGGTCTGGCTGCGCGTGATGTTGACCATCTCCAGGTCCTTGCGGACCAACGCGCGGTAAAGAAATCCCGGGTGCCGCGCGAAACTAAGGATTTGCCGAACTCGCGAACGCGGTCCTGCGGAAAAGCCGTAGACGAAGTCGCGCTCGCGGTTCCCGGCAACCGGCGTGTCGACGGTCAGTGCCAACGCGATGTAGCCGGACTCCTTGCACCTCGCGATGTGCTCTTCCGTCAGTCCGCGGTCCTTGAAAACGTAAAGCTGGTAGAGCTTGGGACAAGCAGCGGCGGCGGCAGCAGCCTCGATGGTCGTCGTACCGAGGGTCGACAGGCTATAGATCATGCCGAACTTCTCGGCCGCCATCGCAACCGCCGGTTCGCCTTCGGCGTGAAAGAGCCTTGAACCGCCGGTCGGCGAAATCATCACGGGCCAGTCTATGTTCTGACCGAACAGAGTCGAACCGGTGTCGATGCTGCTGACGTCAGACAGCTGTGCCGGCAACAACTCGTAGTCGTCGAACGCAGCCGTATTTCGCCTGAGCGTCAATTCGTCGTCCGCCCCCCCGTCGATATAGTGGAACACGGGCAACGGCAGCTTCTTCTTTGCGAGCGTCCGCAGGTCGGCGATGTTATGAGCGCTACTGAGTCGCATCGGCAAACACTATCACGTATCCCGGCGACTTAAGCTACAATGCAGGTCATGCGATGCGCGCGTCCCGCCGCCGCTTTTCCGGATATCTCGAATGACTACGCTTCCCAATACCGAGCGACGCGACAAGTCCGTCGCCACCTGGCTTCTTGTCTGCTGCGGTCTCGTTTTCGCCATGGTCGTCCTCGGCGGCGTGACGCGGCTGACCGGCTCCGGCCTGTCGATGGCGGAGTGGCGTCCGATCATGGGAGCCCTGCCGCCGCTGACTGAGGCGGAGTGGCAGCGCGTCTTTGACATCTATAAACAGACGCCTGAGTTCCTTCACGTCAACTCGCACATGGATGTCGAAGACTTCAAGGGCATCTTCTGGCTGGAATACCTTCATCGCCTGCTCGGTCGCCTCATCGGCTTCGCATTCGCAGTGCCGCTCGCCTGGTTCGCGGTACGCCGCTACATCCCGGTTCGGCAACTGCCCTGGTACCTGTTCCTGCTCGCGCTCGGCGCTGCCCAGGCCTTCATCGGCAAGATCATGGTCGCCAGCGGCCAGGTCGATGCGCCGGCTGTGAGTCACTACAAGCTCACGGCCCACCTTGCCGCGGCGTTTCTCGTTTATTCGCTGATGCTCTGGTCCGCCATGAACCTGCTCAGACCGAGAACGACTGCCGCACCGCACCCGTGGTTTCGGCAGTCGGTGACCGTCACCGCGTTGGTCAGCGTGACGATACTGTCGGGCGGCTTCGTCGCCGGCCTGAAGGCGGGCAAGATCTTCAACACGTTCCCGATGATGGGTGACTACTGGATACCGCCAGGCGTCATGGCCTTGTCCCCGGGCTGGCGGAATTTCTTCGATAACCCGGCCATGGTGCAGCTGGATCACCGCATCCTCGCGATTACGACCTTCATCGTTGTCGTCACGTTCGGGCTGCGCCTCTGGCGATCGCCGCTGGGCGATCGTGCACGCCTCGGCGTGTTCATGCTGCTTGCGAGTGTGTTCGTCCAGGTATCGCTCGGCATACTGACGCTGGTGCTGCACGTACCGGTCGCGCTCGCCGCCGCGCACCAGGCCGTCGGGCTGCTGCTGCTGACGTCTGCGCTGTTCCTGACTCATGCGCTTGCGCGCGAGCCGGAGACCCGCCCCGCAAGACCTGCCAAATCCAGCACCGCAAGCGCGGCGGCCCTATAGGGGCAAATACCGATGTGCGCCCCTACCGGCATCGGCGACGATGCGGCATGCGCAAACATCTGTATCCCAGCCAGGCTGGCAGGGTTCGATTCGAGCCCGATCTGATTCGCCGCTACGGAGGGCGCGGCCCTCGCTACACCTCGTACCCGACCGCGGTGCAGTTCAGCGATGCCTTCGAAGTCGACGTGTACCGTCAGAATGCGGGCGCCAGCAATGCTGCTGCGCTGCCGCTATCGATCTACGTTCACGTACCGTTTTGCGAGTCGCTCTGCTACTACTGCGGCTGCAACAAGATCGTTACGCGAAACCAGGCGCGCGTCGAGCGCTATCTCGAATGCCTGCACCGCGAGATCGAGTTGCAGGCCGAGCTGTTCGATACGACCCGGCTCGTCGAACAGCTGCATTTCGGTGGCGGCACGCCGACCTACCTGAACCGGGACCAACTCGCTGCACTGATGCAGAAGCTCGACGACGAGTTCGGCCTCGATCGGACCGACCGCCACGAGTTTTCCATCGAGGTCGACCCGCGCACGGTTGACTATGCGCGTATCGACGAACTGGCGGGCCTCGGTTTCAACCGCCTGAGCCTTGGCGTCCAGGATTTCAATCGCGCCGTGCAGGCTGCGGTCAATCGCATCCAGTCGGTTGCCGAGGTTCGCGGGCTTGTGGACAAGGCGCGGCAAGCCGGCTTTCACTCGATCTCATTCGATCTGATCTACGGATTGCCGAACCAGACCGCGACGAGCTTCGAACGGACGCTCGACATCGTGACGAGCATGCGGCCGGACCGACTCGCGGTGTATAACTACGCGCACCTGCCGGAACGCTTCAAAGGGCAGCGAATGATTGATGCCGCCGCCCTGCCGACGGCGAACACCAAGCTCGACATCCTGCATCTGTGTATCGACAAGCTCGGCGACGCCGGCTACGAGTACATCGGCATGGATCATTTTGCCCTGCCCGACGACGATCTCGTTGTTGCGCGAAACCAGGGCACCTTGCAGCGCAACTTCCAGGGCTATTCCACGCACAGGCATACCGACCTCGTCGGACTCGGCGTCAGCTCCATCGGCAGTATCGGCCGGGTGTTCACGCAGAACGCGCTTACGACCGGTCAGTACGAGAAGATGCTGGACGACGATCGCCTGCCGATCGCGAAGGGACTTTCGGTCGACGACGACGACCACATCCGCGGCGAAGTCATCCAGGAACTGATGTGCTACGACGGCGTTCGCTTCGACGCCTTCGGCGATGCATTCGGAATCGATTTCAGGGACTACTTCGCCAGCGAGCTCGAGCGCCTGACGCCGCTTGTCGATGACGGTCTCGTCGAACTCGACGAGGCGTCGATTGCAATTACGCCGAACGGCCGCCTCCTGATGCGCAGCGTCGCAATGGTCTTCGACCGCTACCTCGCGGGCGAGGAAACGCAGCAGTTTTCGAAGGCGATCTAGACTGGCGTCAGCCAGCCGTGGCGGTCTTCCGCCTGCCCGTATTGAATCGACTGCAGCGCCGTGCGCAGCCGTTCGACGTTCGGACCGTCACGAACCGGTAGTTCACTCCCCTCGTACACGACCGTACCAACCGGTGTCAGTGCGGCCGCAGTTCCGGATAGCGCCGCCTCGTACTTCGGGATCCAGCTGAACAGCTCGGCCACTGTGAAGTTGCGCTCGTTGACGCGGTAGCCCATGTCCGCCGCCAGCGTCAGTATCGATGCCCGGGTCATGCCGTGCAGGAAACTCGTATCGAGCGGCTTGGTGATGATCTCGTCGTCGCTGATCAGCATGAAGTTCGCGGCGCCGGTCTCCTGCACGTCACCCTGCGGGCAGAACAGCACCTGGTCCACGCCGAACTCTGCCTTCGCGTCGAGCGTCGGACCGAGCGCCGCGGCGTAGTTTCCGCCGGTCTTGGTGCTGCCGAGCTGCTCGGTCGAGCGCGAACGCTGGTCCTCGACCAGCAGCTTGAGCGGCCGTATGCCGCCCGCAAAATAATCGCCGACCGGTGAGGCCAGCACGAACAGCAATGCCTCCGTGGACGGCGACGCGGCGGCACCGATGTTCGGCAGCGTGCCGATCAGCGTCGGACGCAGGTACAGCGAACTCGGCGGCTCGGGCACGTCGTCGATGTGGCGCGTAACGAGATCGAGCACCATGTTGCTGAGCAGTTCCGTATCCGGGACCGGCAGCCTGAGTGACTCGGCACTCTTCTGCATGCGCGCGACGTGGTCCGGTAGCCGGAACACATGCGCCTTGCCGTCGGGCCAGCGGTAGGCCTTGAAGCCCTCGAAGCAGGTGCTTGCGTAGTGAAGTACGTGCGAGGCCGGGTGGAGTTCGAGGGGCCTGAGCGGCTCGATCGCCGCGGCTTGCCATTGGTCGTCGAGGTAGCGTGCGATCGCGAAATTTTCGCAGAACTGGGTGCCGAACGTGCTCATCAGGAATGCTGTGGAGGGTGGTGTCGAACGAGGGGCGTAACTGTGCCATTAAGTTACGGATAGTTACAGGTCCTGGACGCTAAAAAGGCTACAATTCGTTAAATAAATCGAGTCTGTCGCATGCGCCCCCTTTCCGCCCTTCTTGTGTCGAGCCTGCTGCTCGCAGGAGCTTCGTTTGCCCAGTCGCCGGCGCCGACCGCGGCGGGGGTCTCGGTATCCGAAGACGGCGCCACAGTCACCTATGACGCGACATTTTTCATCCAGTACGAACCCCTGACCGCGCTCGACATGCTGCGCTGGATCCCGGGGACCGGCGACATCGTCCCGGAGGGCGGTGGCGGTGGCGGCGGCAACCAGGCGCGCGGCTTCGGCTCCGGCGGCGACCAGGTGCTGATCAACGGCAAGCGCCTGTCCGGCAAATCGATCGATATCTCCGCCGCCGTGCAGCGCATCCAGGCGCGCTCCGTCGACCGTATCGAGGTCATCCGCGGGACCACGTCCGGGCTGGACGTCCGTTCGCGCGGCCTGCTGGTCAATATCGTGCTCTCCGAAGAGGCGGATCGGGGTTCCGCGACCTGGCAGATGCACGCCGGCGACTACCACGAAGCGGGCACCGCATATGACGGGCTGATCTCTTACAGCCGGCGTCTCGGCGACTTCAACTACCTGCTGAGCGCAGAGTACGGCCCGTTCAATCGCGGCACCAGCATCACCCGCGAGGAGACCTTCTTCGCACCGGGTACTGACGAGATCATCGAACGGCGCATGAGCATTGGCCCGCGGCTGAACGAGAACCTGAGGCTCAACGCATCCGGGTCCTGGACCTTCGATAACGGCGATATCCTGAACCTGAATGCCCAGTTCGAGGACGCTTCCGAGGACGAAAAGGAAACGACGATGGCCGACGTCGTCGGTGTCCCCGGCACAGAGATCGCTGTCGATACGACCATCGAGGACGAGATCGCCTGGGAGTTCGGCGGCGATCTCGACAACTCCATTGGCAGCGGCACGCTCAAGACCCGCCTCATCCTGACTCGCGAGGACGAAGAAGAACGTGAGACGGTCCAGCAAACGTCGACCGTGCCGGGCGACCTGCCCGAAGAGGCATTCGTGTTCTCCGAGGAGGAGCGCGGCGAATCGATCCTGCGTACGTCCTACTCATGGCCCGCACTATTCGGACAAACACTCGAGCTCGGCGTCGAGGGCGCCCGCAACACACTTGACGCGAACGTGCAGCTCTTCGAGCAGCAGCCGGACGGCAGCCTCGTCGAGGTTCCGGTCGGCAACGCCTCTTCCAAGGTGGTCGAGGACCGATACGAGGTCTTTTCCACGCTGTTCTGGAACCTGTCGACCAACCAGGTACTGGAGGCAGCGCTGAACTTCGAGGTTTCCACGATCGAGCAGACCGGTATCGACGTCAGCAACTCGCGGCGTTTCGAGTTCCTGAAGCCGCGCTTCGACTACCGGCTGGACCTGAACGAGCGCGACCAGCTGCGCGCGACGCTGGAGCGCACGGTCAGCCAGCTCGACTTCGGGGACTTCGTTTCCAGCTTCGACCGCGACGACGACCGCATCGACGGAGGCAACCCCGACCTCGTGCCCGAGAAAGCCTGGGAATGGGCGCTAACCTTCGAGCACAGGCTCGAGGCGAACGCCGGCCTTGTCAGCGGCAGAGTCTTCTACAACGACATCGAAGACCACATCGATCGTATCCAGGTCGCCGAAAACATCTCCGGCACGGGCAACATCGGCGCGGCCGAGGAATACGGCATCGAGCTCCGGGGCAGCCTGCAGCTCGGCATGATCGGTCTCGACGGCGCCGTCATCGACGTGGTCTACACGCGGCGCGAGACAAGCGCGATCGATCCGTTCACGGGCGACGAACGCCCGATCAGTAATCGGCCCGAACAGGAAGGCGAGCTCAAGTTCCGCCACGACATCCCGTCGCTCAACTTCAACTACCTGATCGACCTGCGCTGGCGCGGCCGACGCTACGAAAACGATATTAGTTTTCGCGAAGTCCAGTTCGACCGCCGGCCGCGAACCAACATCACAGCGCAGTACCGGTTTAGTGAGAGCCTGAACCTGTTCATGCAAGCGCGCGTGCCGGACCGCTACGCCCAGCGCCGGGAGCGCGAATTCTTCGTGGGCAACATTGCGGACGGCAATCCACTTCGCGACGAGGTTCGCGACCAGTATTTCGAGCCGGAATACATACTGGGGCTGCGCGGGCAGTTCTGACCGCCCTGTTAAGCCACTGCCGGCGGGCGTAAACTCCCCGGAATGAACGACGGGGAGATTGAACGATGAGCGCCGTTGCCGACCAGCTGAACGCACACTGGATGCCGTTTACGGCCAACCGCGACTTCAAGTCCAGGCCGCGTATCATCTCGGCCGCGAAGGGCCACTATTACACGACCGACGACGGACGCGAACTGTACGACCTGTTCGCGGGCCTGTGGACCACCGGTCTCGGTCACTGCCACCCGAAGATCGTGGAGGCCGTCCAGCAGCAGGTCGCGACACTCGACTACGCAATCGGCTTCCAGGTCAGCAACAACAAGTCCTACGAGCTGGCGCAACGTGTCGTCGACCTGGCGCCCGACGGCTTTACGCAGTGCTTTTTTACCAACTCGGGATCCGAGTCCGTGGACACGGCACTGAAGATTGCCATTGGTTACCACCGCGCCCGCGGCGAAGGCAATCGCAC
>JASJBG010000163.1 GCA_030066625.1 Woeseiaceae bacterium | reverse complement strand
CGCGGCAAGGTCGTGTGGGCCGACGGCAAACTCGACGTCGAGCGCGGCGCGGGTCGATACGTGGACCGGCCGCCGTTCGCCGACTACTACAGCGCCCTGAAGATCCAGGCCGAACGTGCCGAACCCGTTCCCGTCGACCGGCAGCAGCATGTCAAAAAACGCGCCTGATATTCGTACGGGCCGACTGACCAGGCAGGAGATCGACGCCAACTTCGGCGACCTGCACCCGCCGCTCAAGCGGCCCGAGGCGCTGATCGAGGCCGATCGCTGCTACTTCTGTTATGACGCGCCCTGCACCACGGCGTGCCCGACCGGTATCGATATTCCGGGCTTCATCCAGAAAATCCGCAGCGACAACCTGCGCGGCTCCGCGACGACCATTCTCGAAGAGAACATCATGGGCGGCATGTGCGCGCGCGTGTGCCCGACCGAGGTGCTCTGCGAGGAGGCCTGCGTTCGCAACACGCATGAGGACAAACCCGTCGAGATCGGACTTCTGCAGCGCTATGCGACCGACCCGATCTTCGAGGCAGGCACCCAGCTGTTCGAGCGCGGCGAGGCAACCGGCAAGCGCGTCGCCGTCGCCGGCGGTGGACCGGCCGGGCTCGCCTGTGCCCACCGTTTGTCGATGCTCGGCCACGAGGTTGTCGTGTTCAACCGCGACGAGAAGCTTGGCGGCCTCAACGAATACGGCATCGCCGCCTACAAGACCGTCAATGAGTTCGCGCAGCGGGAAGTCGACTGGATACTCGCGATCGGCGGCATCGAAGTAAGGAGCGCCACGCTCGGCGGGGACATAACCCTGGCCGAACTCCGCGACGAGTATGACGCCGTCTTTCTCGGCATCGGCCTCGGCTCGGTTAACGACCTTGGCGTCGAAACGCTGCCGGGCGCGCTCAATGCGATCGACTACATCGCCGAACTGCGGCAGGCGGACGACAAAAGCGCCCTCCCCGTCGGCGGGAACGTCGTCGTCATCGGCGGCGGCATGACAGCGATCGACATTGCCGTTCAAAGTCGGCGGCTCGGCGCGAAACAGGTCGACATCGTTTACCGCCGGGGGCCGGAGCAGATGGGTGCCAGCCGCTTCGAGCAGGAACTCGCGCAGACCAACGGCGTGCGAATACACCACTGGGCACAGCCCATCGGGCTACTCGGCGACGACCACGTCTCGGCGGTCGAGTTCGAACGCACGCGCGCCGACAACGGCAAGCTCGTGATGACGGGCGAGCGGTTCACGATGGACGCTGACGTCGTCTTCAAGGCCATCGGCCAGGCGCTTGTCGATGAGCCGCTGACAGACGAGCTTCAGCTCGAGCGTGGCCGTATCGTCGTCGACGCCGAGCAGAAGACCTCGCTCGACGATGTCTGGGCCGGCGGTGACTGCGTGCGGGGCGGCGACGACCTGACGGTCTCGGCGGTTCAGCATGGCAAAGTGGCCGCCCACGCGATCGACCGCCATTTGCGCGGCTGACGGAGGGACGACATGGCAGACCTCACTTCGGAGTTTCTCGGCATCAAGTCGCCGAACCCGTTCTGGCTCGCGTCGGCGCCGCCGACCGACAAGGCTTACAACGTCAATCGTGCCTTTGAGGCCGGCTGGGGCGGCGCGGTCTGGAAGACGCTGGGTGAGGACCCGCCGATCGTCAACGTCAGCGGCCCGCGCTACAGCGCCATTCACTCCAACGATCGGCGTGTGATCGGCTTCAACAACATCGAACTGATCACCGACCGGCCGCTCAAGACCAACCTCGACGAAATCCGCCAGGTAAAACGCGACTGGCCGGACCGCGCGATGGTTGTCTCGGTCATGCTGCCGATGAACGAGCAGACCTGGGCGAAGTACCTGCCGATGATCGAGGACACCGGCGCCGACGCGTTCGAGCTCAACTTCGGCTGCCCCCACGGAATGTCGGAACGCGGCATGGGGTCTGCGGTCGGCCAGGTCCCCGAGTACATCCAGATGGCGGCCGAGTGGGCGAAGAGCGCCGCCAGCATTCCGGTAATCGTCAAGTTGACGCCAAACGTGACAAACATCCTGCCGCCGGCAAAAGCCGCAAAAGACGGCGGCGCCGATGCCGTCTCGCTGATCAACACGATCAACTCGATCATGCGTGTGAACTACGACACGCTGACGATGTATCCGTCGACCGACGGCATGGGCACGCACGGCGGCTACTGTGGCGAGGCGGTCAAGCCGATCGCGCTCAACATGGTTGCCGAGATAGCCCGCACGCGAGAGACCGCCGACCTGCCCATCTCCGGCATCGGCGGCGTCACGGACTGGCGTGACGCCGTGGACTTCCTTGCCCTCGGCGCCAGCAATGTGCAGGTATGCACTGCGGCGATGGTCTACGGCTTCAAGATCATCGACGACCTCGTCGACGGCCTCAGCAGCTTCCTCGACGACAAGGGCATGCGCTCGGTGAATGAACTCGTCGGCAAGGCCGTGCCGAGCGTCACCGACTGGCAATACCTGAACCTGAACTACGTCGAGAAGGCCGTTATCGACCAGGACCTGTGCATCAAGTGCGGACGCTGCCACATTGTCTGCGAGGATACTTCGCACCAAGCCATCACGAACACCGTCAACGGCGAGCGTCGCTTCGAGGTGATCGACGAGGAATGCGTCGGCTGCAACCTGTGCGTCAGCGTATGCCCGGTCGATGGCTGCATCAGCATGCAGCAACTGACCGAAGGCGTCGACCCGCGCACCGGCCAGCCGATCACCGTAGAGAAGGCCAACTGGACGACGCACCCGAACAACCCGATGCGCAAAGCCTGAGATAGCCATGACGGACCAGGAACTGATCGACCTTGCAGTGGAAGTCCGGGACCGCGCCTACGCGAAGTACTCGAACTACCGCGTCGGAGCCGCCCTCGTCGATGAACACGGCAATGTGCACGTTGGTTGCAACGTGGAAAACGCCGCCTACCCGCAGGGGAGCTGCGCCGAGGCCGGCGCCATTAGCGCAATGGTCGCGGCCGGTGGCATGCGTATCGTCGCGATCGCGGTCGCCGGCGGCTCCGATCGGGTTACCGCCTGCACACCCTGCGGCGGCTGCCGCCAGCGCATCAATGAGTTCGCGGACGACGAAACGCGCATCATCGTCATGGACGATGGTGACGAATGGCGCGCGTACTCGATCGACGAACTCCTGCCGCACTCGTTCCAGTTATTCTGAGCCATGGGGTCCGACAGGCTGGAAGAGTGGTACAAACAGTCTGGCGTCGATGACATGGCCATTCCTCCGGAGCTTGTGAGGTACCTGCGTGACCCGGTTCCGGAGAAGTTCACAGTAGAAATTCTCGAAGACATGCACGCCGTGGTTGACCGGCATCTTGTCGAACTGGCGCGCACCAGGGGATCCGACGAGAAGGATGAGCTGGTGATTCAACAGTGGGAAGAGCTGGCGAAAGAAAAGGTCGGAAGAAAGCAGGAAAGACTGAGAAAACGGTTCGGTGCCGGCGTCCCATATGCATTCGTCGCCTTCGAAGCGAAAATGGAATTCCTCGTAGGTGCGGGACATCCGGGATACCTTGGAGGGCGCGTGCCGGATAGCGTTGTCGAGGTGATGCAGGAATTCATGGAAATCGTCAGCTATCCCGATGAATTCGAGTGAAGATGATCCCGTCCCGGACGCTCCGTTGACTGGCAGCAGCCGCGGTTTCACCGAATAGTAGATAGGCCTGACCCTGCCGGGTCGTACTTGCACCGAAAATCGGTCTTTCAGAAAGGAGCGACCAGTGAGTTCGAAGAGTATCTTGTTAATCGGCCTCGATCCGAAAGTGGTCAACTACGATCGCTGGCCTGGTTTAACCGCCGAAAAGCTGGAAGCCGGCTTGCGGAGAGACGAAGCAACGCTCAATGAGAACGGCTATGCCGCGAGCATTTGCTTCATCGATCACGGAGAGACGGCAGAAGAAGTCGTCAAAGCGACGCTCGCGGAAACCGACTTCGCGTGTGTGCTCGTCGGTGCAGGCGTTAGAACGGACGACGAAGAGTTCCTGTTATTCGAGAAGCTCATCAACGTCGTCCACGAGCACGCGCCGAAAGCGAGGATCTGCTTCAACACCGGCCCGACCGACTCTGTCGCTGCGGTAGAGCGCTGGGTCTGAGGATTTTGCTTTCGGCCGGACGGCGCAGCTCTCGCATGCCGTCTTGGACACGCCTGTACTCCGACTGGCGGCGGCCGTGCTTTCGCCGCATAGTAGAGACCCTGATCCTGCCTACAGAGGTGTGAAATGGACAACATGGTCCTGGTCGTACTTGCCAGCTTTTCGAGTGCCGCTGCTACCTATCTGTTTATGCAGATAAAAAACGGCGCAGAGAAAATCGCGGCCTACCAGCCCATGGACGGACGTCAGCGGCTGCTGACGGGCACGTGGACGGGCGAGAGCAAAAAGGCCGGCAAGAACGGCGATCAAATAGACTACAAAATCAGCCTGAATCTCGAAGCATCGATGCGACAGCTCGGCGGGTACGGCAAGCTCGAAGCCGAGCAGAATGGCGACCGATACGTGATCGACGTCGAAGTCCTCACGGGCGGCTTCCACCATGGCCAGTTCATGATCATCGAGTACCGCGGCGACGAGTCGCAGAAGTCGCACTTCGGCTCTATCATTGGAGCACTCGACGAATCGGGCACGTCAATCGACGCAACAATGACGGGATTCACCGAACTGCTCGGCGCTCCGGGAACGGGTGAGCTGAATTTGCGCAAGGTCTGACGGGACAGGCGCCGTCAGAGGCTGCCCTCGCGTGGCCGCCGTGACGGCGCGTTCGGGTCGGCGAAATGCAGGCCCTCGAGGACCTCGGAGGTATCGATCTCCAGCAGCTCGGCCCCGGTTCCGGTGCGATAGATGATGCGCACCGCACGCGGTGACGGCGCCACGGGCACGAACACCCGCACATCCGTGTGCTCGCCGGGCATCAGCACAACCGGCATCGGCGTCTGCCGGGCGGCGATTTCTTCACTAACCTCAGCGTTGTTCTCGGCGTGCACGATTCCGCCAACGACCAGCAGCGGCACGCTGTAGGCGAGAAACGTCGTCATTGGAGCGACCGCGGCACCGGACACACCGGCCGTACCGGCAGCGCTGCTGACCAGCGTCGCGCCCATCGCAGTGAATGCCACCGCACCGCCCGCGACGCCCGCAGCCACCATTCCGAACGTGCCGGCGCCTGGCTGTACGTCGAGGGACTGCGCCGCGTAGCGTTTCTCCGTTAGTTTGCTCGCGTAGAGCAACGTGTCTCGATCCGCCGCGGGCACGTGGGTCGTGCCGAGCGAGTCGACAACCTGTACCTGGACGATCGTCAAATCGGATTCGGACGTATTGCCGAGCTGCAGTTGGTACTCGTCCCAGAACGCATTGCTGGCCCAGGTGCCAGGACCGTCCTTGACGACGACCCACTCGAGCATCGCCGTGACCCGACCATCGTCGGCAACGGCGAGCGGATGATTGAGCTCGATATCGGCCGGCTCGTCGAGGACGTGCGATCCCGCACAGCCGGTCAGTAGCAGACCGAGGCCGAGGGCAGCGAGACTATTCCGCCGCGGCACTCGCCGCCTCCGAAGCATTGCCCGAGTCTTCCACGACAACGCCGTCGATTGGCGTCTTGAGGTGCAAACCACTCAGTACTTCTGTGGTCTGTACTTCGAGAATCGAGCTGCCCGCTTCCGTTTCATAAACGAAGTGCACGGCCTTGGGCGACGGTGATACCGGGAAAAACACGCTGATCGACCGACCCTCGCCCGGCGCAAGCTCAAAGGGCAGCTCCACCTGTCGAGCGAGTATCTGCTTGTTGACGGCGGAGTTGTTCGCACCTTTGACGATGCCGCCGACAATAAGAACAGGCGCTGCAACGACCGCCGCCGTACCGACGACACCGACGATGGCCGGTGTAGATGCCGTCGCGGCTCCCGCAGAAAACAGGGTGCCCATTGCAGCACCCACCTCTATCGCGGCGGCGACACCGCCTATCAGCAACACGCCGGTCCCCGCTGCCATCATCGTGCCCGTGCCGGCGCCCGGCTCGACTTTGATGTCATAGTCCTTGTATCGCTTCGCCGTCAGCTTGCTGGCCTTGACCAGTTCCTTGCGGTTGCCACCCGCCGTCACGGGTGCGTCCAGCCAGTCGATGACCTGCACACTCGAGACAGTGACGGGTTCGTCGGACACGTTCGCAACGCGAATCATGTACTCGTCCCACCAGGCGTTCTTCGACCAGGTTCCGGGACCATCCTTGACGATTACCCAGTCAAGCGTCGCGGCGAGGCGGTCGTCCGCCGCCTGCGCAACCGGCTGCTCGAGTTCGAGCTCGACGGGCTCCTTGAGAATCCTGGATCCGCCGCCGCAGCCCGTGAGCACGAGTAAAGTGACGAGTGCGAAGATCGAACGAAAACGCGCGTTTAACATAAACGAAGACCGGTGGCTTTCGTGGTCTTTAGGGTAGCACGTCCACCTCGTCCCTTGACGGCAGCGACGGCTGCGCGCCGCGTTTCGTCGTTGCCGCGGCGCCTGCCGCACAGGCAAAGCGCAGCGCATCCTCGGGTATTTTATTTTCCAACAGGGCAATAGTGAGCGCTGCCGTAAACGTATCGCCGGCACCGGTCGTATCGATGGCCTCGACCACGGGTGCTTTCGCGGACGCAACGCGCTCCCCGGCTTTGAACAATACAGCGCCGTCCTTGCCGTAGGTTGTGACAATCATCCCCGCGCAAGCAGCGAGCTTGTCGCCGTACCACTCCGCCTCGACCTCGTTCACGACGATCACGTCCGCGCGCTTCAGTACGGACTCGGCTACCTCGCGCGCCGGCGCAAGGTTGATCACGAACAAGCCATCAAAGCGCGCCGCGACGTCGGCGATAGTTGCCGCCGGAATCTCGAGCTGGCAAATCAGCGCGTCGGCGTTCGGCAAATCGACGTCACTCGCCTCGAGTTTTGCATTGGCGCCCGGTGCGACGACGATGTGATTCTCGCCGCTCGGCGCTACGGCGATCAGCGCGATGCCGGTCGCTGCGGTCTCGTGAGTTATCAGCCGTGAAAGCTCCACGCCGCCCGCCCTCAACAGCGCCAGCGCCTCTTCCGCCGCTGCGTCGGCACCGACGCAGCCAATCATCGTTACGTCGGCACCCAGGCGGCGAGCGGCCAGCGCCTGGTTGGCACCTTTGCCACCCGGAAAGCGTTCGAGCGTGGCGCCAGTGACGGTCTCGCCGGGTGCGGGCAGTCGCGACACGCTAGCCGACAGGTCGAGATTGATCGAACCCATGACGACGATGCTCGTCACGTCATCACAGCCCCGAAGCGCGCCAGGCGGTCGGTCAGAAGCGCGTAGAAGCCGTCTGCGTCGACCGAGTAGATCCAATGCGTGTTGATCGGCCGATCCGTGACGAACCAGAAGTCAACGGCCGTATGGCCAATGGTCAGCTCTGACTGTGTTTCGACCGACACATTGACATCCTTGCCCTCGAACAGCTCCGGTGCGAGCAGGAACGCAACGGTGCATGGATCGTGCAGCGGCGCTCCCTCGGAGCCGTACTTTTTTGTGTCGAAGCGATGGAAGAAGCTCAGCATGCCGGCCGTCGCGTCGGCGACAGGGTTGCCCACTGCGCGTAACTTCGCAACGCGCTCACGCGTAGACAGTACCTGGTGCGTGACGTCGAGGCCCATCGCCGTAACGGGACGACCGCAGTTGAAGACGATGTCCGCAGCATGGGGATCGGCCTGTATGTTGAACTCGGCCGACGGCGAGCGATTACCGCCCTCGCGCATCGCGCCGCCCATTAACACGATCTCGGCGACGTGCCCGAGTATCGCGGGTTCGCGATCGATCGCGGCAGCGATATTCGTCAACGGCCCCGTGGGCACGAGCGTAATCGACTCCGGCTCGGCGGCCAGCAGCGTCTCGACAATGAAGTCGACAGCGTGACCGTCGGCAAGCGGCGTCTGTGGCTCGAATATCTCCATGCCGTCAATGCCGTCGTTGCCATGAATGTACTCGGCCGTGATTGGCTCCCGCACGAGCGGCCGTTCGTGACCAGCGTAGACAGGAATATCGTTGCGGCCGGCGACATCACACATGATGCGCGCGTTGCGCTGCGTCAACGCGAGCGGAACGTTACCGGCCACCGTCGTGATGCCGAGAATTTCGAGGTCCTCCGGCGAAGACATCGCAAGGAACAGGCAAACCGCATCATCCTGTCCAGGATCGCAGTCAATGATGATGGGTCGCGCCGCCAACGTTGCGTCAGAACGTCGTGATCATGATGCCGGCAAGTGCCGCGCTCATGAGGTTCGACAGCGAGCCTGCGGCCACTGCACGAAGACCGAAGCGCGCAATTAGCTCACGCTTTTCGGGAACCAGCACGCCCAGGCCACCGAGCAGGATGGCAATCGACGACAGGTTTGCAAACCCGCACAGCATGAACGTCGAGATCGCGCGCGTGCGCTCGCTCGCCCCTTCGAGATAGTCGTTGAGATGAGTGAACGCGACGAATTCGTTGAGAATCAGCTTCTCGCCGAACAGCGCGCCCGCGGCCTGCGCCTCCGCCCAGGGAATGCTCAGCAGGTACATTAGCGGCGCAAAAACCCAGCCAAGGATCTTCTGCAGCGTCAGGTCGTAGCCGAACCATCCCGAGACCCAACCGACGATACCGTTGAATAGCGCGATCAACGCAACGAACGCAATCAGCATCGCACCGATGTTGACCGCGAGCCGCAAGCCGTCAGAAGCGCCAACGGCAGCTGCCAGGATGACGTTTTCGTGCTCGCTGCGCTCCATGATCAACTCTTCCTTGCCGCGCACGACGCCATCGTCGTCCGGCATGATCAGCTTGGCCATGAGCAGCCCGCCCGGCGCCGCCATGAAGCTCGCGGCAAGCAGGTACTTGAGCTCGGCCCCCATAAGCATGTAGGCGGCGAGCACGGTTCCGGCCACCGACGCGAGCCCGGAGGTCATAACGGCGAAGAGCTGCGGATCAGTAAGACTCTTGAGGTAGGGACGCACGACCAGCGGCGCCTCGGTCTGGCCCACGAAGATGTTGGCCGCGGCGTTCATCGACTCGACGCCGCCGGTGCCGATGATGCGGTGCAAAGCACCACCGACGAGTTTGACGATCCACTCCATGATGCGCAGGTGGTATAGCACCGACATCAGTGCGGAGAAGAAGATGATGATCGGCAGAACGTTGACCGCAAAGCTGAAGCCGACGATGTCCGCGTCGGCGAGCGGCCCGAACACCATGTCGATACCGGCCTGCGAATAGTTGATGACTGCCAGGACTCCACTCGACAGCCAGTCGATGGCATCGCGACCCGGCTCCCAGTACAGCACGAACGCGGCCATAACGGTCTGCAGCGCAAATGCGGCACCGACGACGCGCAGGTTGATCGCCTTGCGATTGGTCGACAGCAAGACGGCAATTGCCAGAATGACGGCAATGCCGACAAGTCCTATGAGCCTGGACATGAGGTCCCCCGATTCGCGCTATGTTGTCGCGTACTTGCGTTATTGGTTGTTGTTGTGCCGACAAGGATACCGCAACGGCGGGCCTAGCCGGTCAGAATCTCGTTGATAACGGATCGCTCCACGGGCGGCGTGTCCGAGAACGTGCAGGCGGCCAGCAGGTTTTGTTCGGCTCGCTTCGCGTCTTCATCGCTCGCGGCGTGGACAACCGCAAGCGGCGTCGCATCGTCGAGCGACGTACCGATCGACGCAACGTCGGAAAAGCCGACCGACAGGTCCAGCGTCTCACCAACCTTGCGACGGCCGCCGCCGAGCTCGATGATGGCGTTGCCGACCGCGCGTGTATCGATTGACTCCAGTACGCCGCGGGCCGCGACGGTGTGCACGACGGCTGCGGCAGGCAGGTGTTTCGCGGCATCGTCGACGATATCGTCAGGGCCGCCGAGTTCCGCGCACATTCTCTGGAAATGATCGGCGGCGCGGCCGCTCGTGACGGCCTCGTCGCAGCGTTCCCAGGCTTTCTCGCGATCGTCCTCGAGCCCCGTTGCGACCAGCATTTCCGCGGTCAGCGCCATCACGACCTCGTCGAGCCGCGATTCGCGTTCCTCGTTCCTCAGGTAGCGAATAGATTCGGCGATCTCGAGCGCGTTGCCTGCGCTGCGGCCCAGCACCTCGTTCATGTCGGTGATCAGCGCGTGTGTCTTTAGACCGGCGTTCCTCGCCGTAAGGATGATGCTCTCCGCAAGTTCAACGGCTTTCTCCGGCGTGGGCATGAATGCCCCGCTGCCGACCTTAACGTCCATGACCAGTGCTTCGAGGCCGGCAGCGATCTTCTTCGACAGGATCGACGCGGTAATGAGCGGCACCGATTCGACGGTGCCGGTCACGTCGCGAATCGCGTAGAAACGACGGTCCGCCGGCGCAAGATCCGAGGTCTGACCGATCACGGCGCAGCCCACCGATTTGACGACGCGGCGGAATGTGTCGAAATCGGGCGTGGACTGATAGCCCGGGATACTCTCGACCTTATCGGTCGTACCGCCGGTATGACCGAGACCTCGGCCCGAGATCATCGGCACGTAGCAGCCGCAGGCCGCCGCGATCGGCGCGAGCAGGAAGCTGACCTTGTCGCCGACACCGCCGGTGGAGTGCTTGTCGACGACCGGCCCGTCGAGGCCCTCCTTCGACCAGTCGAGCACCGTCCCCGAATTGGCCATCTCGAGGGTCAGCGTGCCGGCTTCGTCGAAACTCATGCCGTTCAGGAACACGGCCATCGCCAGCGCAGACACCTGCTCGGCCGGCAGGCTTTCGTCCGCGAGGCCGTCGACAAGAAAGCGGATCTGTTCGTCCGACAGGGTTTCGCCGTCGCGCTTCGCGCGAATGACATCGGTAAACAGCATCTATTCTCTCTCGAAGCCCCTGAGCGGCAGGTCGGCGCGCCGCTGCAGCCAGTTCTCGGCCGGGTAATGGCAGGCCTGGTCGATGACGTGCAGCGTATACGCGTGGCGGGAGCGGTCCGACAGGTTCGGCCCGGACAGGTGCGGCGTGCGGCCGTTGAAGATAACCAGCGTCCCGACCTTCGCTTCCGCGGGGATTCGACGATCCTCAGGCCACGGCGAGTCATCGAGTGTCTCCGTGACCAGCGTCCCGTCGTCCTTGCGATAGTTGCGGGCCTTCAGCGGGCCCTTGTGTGCGCCCGGGATGAACTGCATACAGCCGTTCTCGAGCGTCGCGTCCTCGAGGGCAAACCAGAAGCCGTAACAGGACTCGGGCTCGGTATAGATGTACGTCGAGTCCTGGTGGCAGATGACCTCGCCGCCGATGCGCGGCGGTTTGAAAATGTACATCGACTGGATGATTCCCGGTCGCTCGTAGCCGAGCCGGCGACCGATCTCGGCAAGCTCGGGACCGCGTGAGAACGCATCGAACTCGGCATCGAGATCGTGCATCGCATGACCCATCTTGTTGAGACTGTCGGTCTTCGACTGACGAAGCGCGCCGGAGTCCGTAAATGCATCGTCCTCGAGGAAAAACCGGATCTTGTCGCCCGACGAGATGAAGTAGTCGTCGTCGAGCTGCGTCTGCCTGGTCGTCGAGAACACACTTTGCACTGACGCCGGATCGAAGTCGTCAACGAGCGCGCGGGCGCGCTCCCTAAGGCGTGCGCACGTGGATACGGGATAGAAGTCGCGCAGAATCAGAACGCCTGTGCGGTTGAGCGCGGCAAGCATCTCGTCACTAAGGCGTCCGCCAGGCGGCGCATCGAATTCGGGCAGTGAATCAATAGCTTCGGCGGTCACGCTTCACCTTGGGTTTCGGCATTGTGTCGGCGATGACAACGGCAACCAATTGGACTAGTTTTATTGTATGGCGTTTCCGCGTGGTTTCGCATATGTTTCGCCGTGCAATCTGACCTTTTCCAGGGGGAAATAATGAAGAAGAAATTTCTGCCCTCGGTCCTGAGTACCGCCGTTGCCGCAGCGCTGTCGATTCCCGCCGCTGCCGTCTCACAGGAGTCTCTGATCGAGGAAATCACGGTTACGGCCGCGAAGCGTGAACAGAGTATATATGAGGTACCCATCGCCCTGTCTGCGTTCGATGGCGACAAGCTCGTCGAACAGGGCATCGTCAACCTCTACGACGTTGGCAAATTCGTGCCGAATCTCAACATTACGGAGTTTTCGGCCGGTCACACCTCCTCGACCAATGCATTCATCCGCGGCATCGGCCTGCAGGACCACCTCATTACGACCGACCCGGGCGTATCCGTCTATGTCGACGGCGTTTACCTGGGACGCCAGGTCGGCCAGAACTGGAACATCACCAACATCGAACGCATCGAAGTACTGCGTGGCCCGCAGGGCACGCTGTACGGTCGTAACTCGATCGGCGGCGCTATCAACATCATCACCAAGACGCCGGGCGCCGAGCCGGGCGCGCAGGTCGGCATCGAATTCGGAACTCGCGGCCGCCTGAACGGCGACATCTACGGCGACTACCGCGT
>JASJBG010000017.1 GCA_030066625.1 Woeseiaceae bacterium | reverse complement strand
TTCGGCGGCTACAAGCAGTCGGGCAATGGCCGCGAGTGGGGCGCTCACGGAA
Organism: Woeseiaceae bacterium; assembly: GCA_030066625.1. Classification (GTDB taxonomy): domain Bacteria; phylum Pseudomonadota; class Gammaproteobacteria; order Steroidobacterales; family Woeseiaceae; genus UBA1847. Next base: position 21,725 of record JASJBG010000017.1, on the reverse strand, counting down.
TCGAGGAGTTCCTGGAAGTGAAATCGATATACGGCTACGAGGAACGCAAGCAATGAGACAGGGCCTGCTACTCGTCCTTGCCGGGCTGCTGTCGGCCTGTGGGGGATCCACGAACTTCCCGACACCGACCGGCAAGGGCACGGTACGCGCAATCAACGCGATCACGGATGGGCCGGAGATTGCCTTCTACATCGAAGAGCGCTTCCAGGAGTCCATCAACTTCAAGTCCGGCGGTGGCTCCACGCAATGGGACGACTTCGAGTACACCTTCAACTTCGAAGCCAACTTCTTCGACCAGGCAGAATCGGTGCGCATTGCGAGCCCGCTCCTGAAGATCGACGCCGAGCGTGACTACACACTGGTCGTGACCGGCGACGTTGCCAACCCGTCCGTAACGATCTGGGAGCAGGCGGAACGCGTATTCGACGGCACGGAGACGGTATTCGAGCTGCGCTTCGCAAACCTGTCACCGTCGGCAGGCTCGGTCGACGTCTACTTCGCCGCGCCCGGCACCCCGCCTGTGCTCGGCGAACAGCAGGGCACGATCAGCTTCGGCGAGATCATCGATGCCGCCGACTTCGCAGAGGGCGAGTACGTGCTGACCGTTACGGCGGCGGGCAATCCGGCCGACGTACTTTTCCAGTCGACGGATTCGACCTTCGTTCCGGGCAACGCGTCGATCGCGATATTGTTCGACGGCGACGCGCTGGATACTTCTCCCTTTGACGTTCGGGTCCTGAACACGCTGGGTGGCGGTGGTCAACTCGCCGATGCACGTTTTGGTCCGACCGTTCGCTTCATCCAGGCATCGATCACTCTGCCGGCCGCCGACATCTATAACGACGACACGCTGACGAACGTCCTGCTCGCCAATCACCAGTTCGGCGACGTGTCGGACAACTTCGAGTTTGTAATCGGCACAACGCCGCTCAACTACACCCCGGCCGGCAACCCGGGGGCGATCCTCGAGGAATCCGGCATCACGGCGGCCGCGGGCACGCGCTACAACTTCGTGATGGTGGGCAACGACGACGATCGCATCGGCGCGGAGTACGTCCCCAACCTGCGCTCTGTCAGCACCGAAGCCCGGGTCGAGGTCTATCACGCCGCGGACAATCACCCGGCGGTCGACATCTACCTGGTTCCGCGCGGCGATACGTTTACGATCGACGACCGTATCGTCAACGGCCTGGACTTCGCCTTCCGCACCGTGCTGCGGCGCGACGCAGGCAGCTTCGATATCTACCTGACGCCCGAGGACGAAGACACGATCATTGCAGGACCGCTCGAACTCGACGCTGTACTCGGCGATGTCTTCGAAGTATTTGTCTTCGATACGGTCGACCCGGCGACCGCCGAGCTCCGGGTGCTGCCGAGTCTCTAGGCGCCGGCTCGTCAGCCACCCGCACGCTCCAGCGCGGCGACGTTATCGTGAATCCGCTGCAGCGCGTCGCGACGCGCCCGCGGTTCCGTGGACTCCAACGGCAGTTCGAGCATGAGCTCAATGCGCTGCCGTAGTTGCGCGTAGGCCTTGTCGAACGCGGCGTCGACGTCGGGCTGGCCCGCGGGATCAGGAAGGCCCCAGTGCACACGCACCGGGCTGCCATGCCAAACCGGACAGCTCTCGCCGGCGGCCGAATCGCAAACGGTGATGACGATGTCCATGGCGGGCGCACCCGGCTCGCTGAATCGATCCCAGGACTTCGACTCGAGCCCCTCGGTCGAGAGCCCCTCGCGCTCGAGTTTCGCGAGCGCGCCCGGGTTCACGTGGCCGGCCGGGCGACTACCAGCGCTGAACGCGGCGAAGCGATCACCGCCCAGTGAATTGATCAGCACCTCGCCGAGAATACTTCGAGCGGAGTTGCCGGTGCAGAGGACAAGTATGTTCATGGCGGCGGAGCCTACCACTGAACGGGTTACCCGAGTAATCGTCAGGAGGCGATTGCGGCCTCGACGTAGGCGGCGCGATCATTTGCCGCCTGTTCGTCATCGATCGACTTCGCGTTGTACATCGCCTGATCCGCCACGCTGATCAGGTGCCAGAGCTCCTCGCCGTGCTGCGGCATCAGCGAGATGCCGACGCTGGCAGTGCATTTGATCTCCTGCCCCTGAATGATGTACGCCTCGGACGCGGTGCCGACGAGGCGCTCGGCAATGCGGCGCACGTCCTCCACGGAGACGCCGGGCAGGATGATCGCGAACTCGTCGCCGCCGAGACGGCCAAGAATGTCTTCCGGACGCAGGCAGAATTCCAGCCGATGGCCGAAAGCCTTCAGCAACGCGTCGCCGGCCTGGTGGCCGAAGCGGTCGTTGATGCTCTTGAACTGGTTGAGGTCGAGATAGAGCACTGCGCCGAGCTCGTTCGAGTGAATCGCTGCGGAACCCTCCTTCTCGAAGCCGCGCCGATTGAGGACCCCGGTCAGCGGGTCGCGCAGTGCGTCCGCCAGCATCTTGTGTTCGTTGCGTTTGCGCTGGGTAATGTCGATCAGCGTTACCGAGAAATCATCGCCGACCGGTTCGACAACGATGCGCAGCCAGCCCTCGCCGTCATCAGAATCGTTCGCAACCTCGAAACTCATGACCGACTGGGACGCTTCGGCATCCTCGAAATGCGCGAGCAGGCGTTCGGGCTCCAGCTGCGCCAGTTTTTCGAGCGGCATGCCGACGAGTGTTCCCTTGCCGTCACCCAGGTGCGCTTCGGCAGCTCGGTTGGCGAATACGCAGCGGAAAGGTCGCCGCTCCTCACCGTCATCGCGGCGCAGTCGCAGGATGCCGTTCGACGACGTTTCGATCAGCGTGCGTATCAGGTGCTCGCTGTCGGCGAGCTGCGCCAGGGCGCGGCGGCGCTCGGTAACGTCGCGGCAGACGACGACGGTACCCTGGGTCCGGCCGTCCTTGCCGAGCAGCGGTGCAACGGAAACCTCATAGGTGTAGTTGGTATCCATGCGCAGCGTCTGCGTCAGGTCGAGCTCCTGTGCCTGCTGCAGGATCTTGCGTGCCTCGGGGAAATCGTCCCACAGCTTGCGCCCGAGCAGATCGCGCTCTGTACCGCCCAGCATGTCGGCGGCCTGGAGATTCGCACAAACGATCTTGCCGTCGTTGTCGAGGACGATGATCGGATCGCGCACGTGATCGAACAGGGTCTGGTACTCGACCGGGCTGAAATCGAACACGCGCAGCTTGAGGCTAGCGTAAGCATAGACCGGCAGCAGCAGCGTGAGCGTTCCGGAGAGGAACGGGAAGCGCTTCGGCCCGACGTCGAAGAACGTGTTCGCTACAGACATAGCAAACGGCAGCACCGCGCAGGCAATCAGAAGCAGCACCGTGCGACGGTGAGCGGGCGTGATGATTGGTAGTCGCCCGGTCATCGCAATGACCGTGAATCCGAACAGGCCGTACACGAACGGCGCGTGCACGCGCCGGAACCAGTCGAGATCGGTCTTTTCGAGTATCTCGATGCCGGTCGGCGTGTAGACCGGCTGCCAGATCATGAAGTGGATGGAATTTGTCAGCGCCAGCACCGTCGTTGCGATCGGGATGATCGACAGGATCATGTACATCAGTGGCGACGGCGGACCTTCCGTGAACTGCCTGTAGATGGCGTAGAAGGCAACCGGCAGGAAGCTCGCCGAGAAATAGGCAAGGACCCGGCCGATGGCGAACAGGTTGAGGTCGCTGGTGTCGTAAGAGAACGCCGTACCGGCAACCATCATGCCGATCAGGAACAGGAAGAACGCGACAATGCTCTGTGGCGACGAGCGCGCGACGTATACGGCGAGCCCGAGGTAAACGATCGCGGACAGCGCGAAGATCGGCGGCAGCACAATGTCGAGCGTCGCGCTCATACGCGAGCTCCGGACAGTATTATGTCATTGTGACAGAGCATGGCGCCCATGGTAGACAGGGCACCCCGGGGCCGCTGCGACCTGTGCCGCATTCCGGCGGCGCAAACCCGCGCCAGATCACAGTTTTAGAGTTTTTGGCGGGCGCTCAAAGACCTTCGCGGGTGTCCGCAATCAACGTGTCGACCACGGCTTTCAGGCTGTCCTCGACGCTCTTGCCAGCGGCCTGCTCGAGTTCGAAATCCTTGAGCTGGCGATGCGCGCTCGTGCCCCGGGTCAGGATGTCCTGAATGTGCGAGACCTCGTCCATGCAGCCCAGCGCCTCCGCGTCTTCGGCGACGAGCGAGAGGATCTCGTCAACGAGATCCGGGAACGGCACGACAACGCCGCGCGCCAGGTCGATAAGCCCCTCGTCGAAGCTATAGCGCATCGCCCGCCAGCGATTTTCGTGGATCAGCATCGGCGTGTATATACGCCAGCGCTGGTTATTGCAGCGCAGCCGGTAAAGCATGCGCAGTATGCAGACCAGCAGCGCTGCCAATGCGATTGCGTCATCGATGCGCGTGCAAACGTCCATGACGCGCGTTTCCAGCGTCGGAAACTTCGCGCTTGGCCGCAGATCCCACCAGATGCGCGTCGTATCCTCGATCAGTCCGGCGTCGATCAGGATGCCGACGTGACGCTCGTACTCGGCCCAGCTCGCGAAGCGCTCGGGCAGCCCGGTGCGTGGCAGTGCGTCGAAAATCGTCAGCCGGTAGCTTTTCAGGCCCGTGTCGCGGCCGCCCCAGAACGGCGACGAGCACGATAGTGCCAGGAGGTGCGGCAGGAAGTACGACATCTGGTTCATCAGGTCGATGCGCAGCTCGTCGTCGTTGATGCCGACATGCACGTGCATGCCGCAAATCACCAGCCGTCGTGCCGCGCCTTGCATCTCGGCGGTCAGCGCGTTGTAACGGTCTTTCTGCGTGTGCTTCTGCTCGGTCCATGAGCTGAACGGGTGCGTCGATGCCGCAATTGGCGCGAGGTTGTATTTATCGGCAGTGTCGACAATGATCTTGCGCAGCCGGCCGAGGTCCTCGCGAGCTTCCTTTACGTTACGGCAGACCTTCGTGCCGATCTCGATCTGCGAGCGCAGCAGTTCGCCGGTTACCTGTCCCTCCGCGAGGCTCTCACATTCAGCCTGCAGCTCCTTCGGCGGGTCGATGACCAGGCTGCGCGTGTCCTTGTCGACGAGCAGGTATTCTTCTTCGACGCCGATGGTGAACTCCGGCACCCCTTCGCAGGTCTTGTTCATCTGGCTGCTCTCCCCCTTACCGTGCTGGCCCTCGTCGTGGCCTAGGCCGAAACGCGTTGCCGCGGCATGCCGATCCTCTCCGGGATCGATTCGATGATGCGGTGCATGATGTTGCCGATTTTGGTGACCCCGGCAGGGTCATTGATCAGGTCCTGGCGAATCTCCAGCCCGAGGCAAGGCAGGTCGTTGGCCTCGGCGTGATTGTCGATCGTGTAGTCGGCCGGCGCCTTGCCCGAGTACGGCTCGTTGTCGCCGACGAGGTAGCCCTCGTCCGTGAAGTCCTTCAGGAAGATCTCGCGCAGGCTCTCGTCCTTGTCCCAGAGCACGCCAATCTCCCACGGCCGGACTTCGCCGTTCAGTACCGGGGTGAAGCTGTGGATAGAGATGAACGCGGGCTTGATGCCGGTCTCGATGAGCCGATTGACCTGCTCGCTGACCGCCGCATGATAGGGCCAGTAGATCGCATCCGCGCGCTGGTCGCGAAACTTCTGTTTGAGGTTCGTGTTGCCGGGCACGAGTATGCCGTCGCCGTAAGGGAGAAACGCGCTCGGGTCCATGAGGTCCCGATTGCAGTCGACGACGAGCCGGGAGTATTGCGCCAGCACGGCAGTAACGCCGAGCCGGTCGGCCAGGTACTCGGTCAGGGAGCCGGCGCCGATATCGATCGCGAGATGACAACGGCGTGCGAACGGATCCAGACCCATGTCTCCAAGTACCGCCGGGAACGCGCAGCTCGCGTGGTCGCAGACCAAAAGGATGGGCTGCTCCGACTCGGCGTGCATGACATAAAACGGCGGTGGCTCGTCTGGAGACAGCAGGGGCTCTAGACCGTTGTTTTTGTTGCTGTCGGGCATTCAGTAGCCGCTAAACCAATCGTGGCCACAGTTTACCCCGCTATCCGGGGACTCGCTATGCGGCGAACACCTATATTTGACGCCCGCTCAGGCGAGCAGCTTGCCTGAGCGGGCGTCTGCCCACGGCTCGAACGAAGCTACCGACGCTGGGCGAGCGATGTAGTAGCCCTGGGCGAACTCGACGCCGAGCGAGCCCAGTTTTTCGAGTACTTGCTTGGTTTCGACGCGTTCCGCGATCGTCTCGATGCCCATCGCATGGCCGACCTCGCTGATGGCCTTGACCATGCTCTCGTCGACCGAATCCTCGGCGACATTGGACACGAACTGGCCGTCGATCTTCAGGTAATCGACGGGCAGGTTTTTCAGGTACGTGAACGACGACAGGCCGCTGCCGAAGTCGTCGAGCGAGAAGCGGCAGCCGAGCTTCTTCAGCGTCTGCATGAAGTGAATAACGCGAGAAAGGTTGGAAATCGCCGCAGTTTCCGTAATTTCGAAGCAGATAGCGCCATTTGGCAGCTTTTGGCTCTTGAGCTCCTTGATCACGAAGTCGAGGAAGCGATCCTCGGACAGCGAGGTGCCGGACAAGTTGATCGCGATCGTGTAGCGCGCGTCGCCGTCCTTGTTGCGATCCGCCAGCTCCGAGAGCGACTTGTGGATAACCCACCGGTCGAGTGTCGACATCAGGTTGTAGCGCTCGGCGGCGGGTATGAACTGGTCCGGGCTGACGAGCTCACCGTTCTCGTCGCGCATGCGCAGCAGCAGTTCATAGTGACCGCGACGATCGCCGCTGTCCTTGTCGCCGATGCTGATGATCGGCTGGAAGAACAGCTCGAGTCGGTCATCCTCGACCGCGCTGGTAATCCTGGACACCCACTTCATCTCCTCGTGCCTGAGCGAAGCGTCGGAGTCCTTGTAGAGATGTACCTGGTTGCGGCCCATGTCCTTGGCCGAATAGCAGGCGACGTCGGCCGAGCTCATTACGCTGGCGACGCTTTCGGCCTCGGCGGTCACCATGACCACGCCGATCGAGACGCGAATCGTCGTGAACGAGTCCTGCCATTCGAAGCGGTAGCCTTCGACCTCGTCGCGAATGGCCTCGGCTACTTCCATCGCGCGCTTCTCGTCGCAGCGTTCGAGAAGAATGCCGAATTCGTCTCCGCCCAGGCGCGCGAACACGTCGGTCGAGCGAATGTTCGTCTGCACGATCTCGGAGAGCTGGCGCAGCAGTTCGTCGCCGGCCGTGTGACCGAAGGTGTCATTGACGACCTTGAACTGGTCGAGATCGAGGTACAGCATCGCGTGCGTCAGCTCGGTATTGCCGCGCAGCTCGTCGAGACCCTGCACGACCCGGTTCTCGAACTCCCGTCGATTGATCAGGCCGGTCAGTGCATCGTGCGACGCCTGGTAGGAGAGCTGGCGGAAAAGCCGCGATTCCTTGCTGGTGTCATGGAACACCATGACGGAGCCAATGATGTTGCCTATGCGGTCGCGAATCGGCGCAGCCGAATCCTGGATCGGGATCTCGTCGCTCTGCTTCGTAATCAGTACCGAGTTTTCGGCCAGGGTGATCACGCGGCCGTCCTTGAGGCAGCGAACGACGGGGTTCTCGACCGTCGCCCGCGTGTGTTCGTTGATGAGCGTCATGATTTCGGTGACGGGCCGGCCGCGCGCGCTGCGCATGTCCCAGCCAGTCAGGTCCTGTGCCACCGGATTGATGTAGTCGACGTTGCCATCCGCGTCGGTCGTTATGACGCCGTCGCCGATCGACTGCAGTGTGACCTGCGCGCGCTCCTTTTCTTCGAAGACCCGTGTCTCCGCGCGCTTGCGCTCGGTGATATCGGTAATCGTACCCTCGTGCGCAACGATGTGGCCGTCGTCGTCGTAAACGGCGCGGGCATTCTCCAGCACGACGATCTCCTCGCCGTCCTTGCGCCTTAGCCGGTACTCGAAGTTCTTGACGATACCGTCGGCCTCGAGACGCGCGAAGACGCGCTCCCGGTCGACAGGATTCACGTACAGCATGGTCGTGAGCCCGACGCTCTTGAGTTCTTCCACACTGTCATAGCCGAGCATCTCGACGAGCGCCGGATTGGCCGCGACGAGTTCGCCGTCGCGTGAGGCGATGTAGACGCCGTCCACGACATTCTCAAAAAGGCCTCGATAGCGGGCCTCGCTACTGCGCAGACGATCTTCGTCCTGCTGGCGCTTGATGGCGATACCAGCAAGGCGCGCCATCCGGCTGAGCTTGTCGAGTTCGTCGGTCGTCGGCTCGCGGGCCTCGTCGACGTAGGCGTCCAGCGACCCGATGATGCGCCCTGCCGAACCGAATACGAGTATCGACCAGACCGCGCCGATGCCCGCCTCCTCGACGACGCCCAGGTGCTTGTCCCAACCGGACTCGAGCGCGATATCGGCGACGATACGGTCCTGGCGATGGAAGACGGCGGAGCCGCAGGTGATGCTGTCGGCGGCAACCGCTACCCTGTCGACACAGAGTTTCATCGAATCCGGCAGGTTTGGCGCCTGCTCGAGGTGCAGCCGCTTGCGTTTCGGGTCCTGCACCATGATCGCGGCGCGCAGGCCGTCGTTGATACGTTCGACGAAGCGGCAGATCGCCCGCAGCGTGCGGTCGTAGGGCGTACTCGCCGCAACCATTTCGAGGATCTTGTTTTCCGCGTAGGCCAGCGCCTCGTTGCGCTTGCGCTCGGAGATATCGGTGATGCTGGCGCGGATGAGCTTACGACCGCCGGCACCCATCCGGCTGAAGCGCACCTCGGTCGGGAACTCGCGGCCGTCGGAATCCATGTGCAGCCACTCGAAGGTCGGGTGCTCGCCAGCAAGCGCGCGGTCCACATAACCGCGGCGAATTCCGAACGACGGCGTGCCGTCCGGCTGGGTCTTCGGCGTGATCGCTTCCGGTCCGACGGACAGGATGCGCTTGCGCGACAGGTTGAAGAGCTCGCAGGCCTTGTCGTTGACGTCGATAAAGCGATTCGACTCGGTATCGAACACGATAATCGCTTCGGGCGCGTTCTCTACCAGCGCGCGGTAGCGCTCTTCGTTCTCGCGAAGCGCGTTCTCGGCCTCGCGACGTCCCGTGACGTCGCGAAGACTGACGACGTAGATATTGCCACCCGCGGTCTCGAGTCGGCTCGCGCTCAGTTCGACGAGAAACGTCTCGCCGCTGTTGCGCCGGGCCTCGACCTCGGCGCGTGAGTAATCGATATGGGTACCTTCGATATCCGCCGTGTACGGCTCCAGGAATTCGGCCATCGACAGTCCGGCCGCCTGGGGCAGCACGTCTTCGAGGTGCGAACCGATGAGCTGGTCTTTCGTCAGCCCGAAGTAGCGGGCACAGACCTGGTTGCAGATTCGAACGTTGCCGGCCTCGCTGACCGACATGAGCGCTTCGGTGACGCTGTCGAATACGACATCGATGGGAGTCGCGTCGGCATTCGACTGGGCAGCGACCGACTGGGTGATGGTCGCCTCCATTTTGTCGTAATGCTCGTCGATCAGGCGCAGCAGGTCGACAAAGTCGGACTGGGTTGTGCCCGATTCATCCGTCGCTCTCTTGATCTTGTCCCTGAGCTTCTCGTCCATGCGCTTGTCGTCCATGCGCCCGCCGCCGTTGGCGGAATCCTTGCTCACCGGGTACGCAGCAGACACGCATACCCGTCCGAGCCTGTAACCAGATTACGGACAAGACCACGAAACGTCTGTGAAACAGCGCAGATTCTAGAAAAAAATCTGGGAAAAAATTCCCGAAAGGGGGAGGGGCGTAACGATGAAACAATCACTTACGCAAAGGGCGCCCCGTTGGACGCCGTCGAACTTTACATAAACTGATTGTGTGCGTCGAGTGCTAGTCGCTGCCCGGCAGCGTGCGGATGGCCTCGCCGTTTTCGTCGGTGCCGACTTCCCCGTTCTCCTCGAGCTGGCGAGCGCCCTCGCCCACCTGGATCGGAATCGCCGTCACGGTCGACATCGAGCCGGTCTCGGTCTCGATGCTCGCCGACACGTTGAGGTACAGGCGACCTTCGCGCATCGGCACGATCGTGACCTGCCGCGGTGCGTAGTCGTTCGATGCGTCGGGCGAATACACGATGGTCTCGGGCTGAGACTTCGCGAGCTGCATCGCAGACGCGTCGTTGATCTGGTAACGGACGTTGATCGGCTGCGGACCGAGCGACGAGTCGACCTTGATGTCCACGGCGACCGGCTGGCCGACGATCGGCGAACCGATGATGCGGTACGCCACCGAGATCGGCGACATCGGCTTGCCTTCCACCGTAATCATGTCGCTCTCGGGTACGAATTTGACGGCCGGTGCGTCCTTGTTGAGCGCTACCGGCTCGCCACCTTCGGCCGCGGGCTCGCCGCCGCCACCGCAGCCCGCGAGCGTTGCTGCGAACAGGGAAAAGGCGAAGGCGCTGGATGTCTTGAAACGCATGGCGTGTGTCCTGTCAGGTAGCCGGATCAGGGCGTAGGCGTGAATGATACGTCGAAGCAGACCTGGGTTGGGAATGTATCCGGCGTGCCGAAGGTCGGGTCCGCATCCTCGAAGCGGAACTCGTGCACGTCGGCGATGTAGGGCTGCCCTGCCGTCAGCGTCGGCGTCGTGAAAGACTCGGAGTTCGCTACGGGGCTCAGACCCGCCGTCACGACCTGGCCGTTCAACTGGATGAACATGTCCGGGTCGCTCTGGTCGCGCGTGTTCGGGTCTGCGTCAGGCGGCGTCGGCGTCGTCGTTGTCATGACAACGTCGTAGTTATCCGTGGTCGGGACCGTCAGGCGAATGTAGCGGTACTCGGCGAGATTGTTGCCATGCCGATCGAGACCGTCGAAGTCGCTGTTGGTGCAGATATTCGTGACCGAGCCATCGGCAACCATGTCGATGTACAGCGGCAGGACGTCGCGGCCGCTGTTGGCGTCGTTCGTCGCCGTGGAACCCCAGATATCCAGCGTCGCGCCGTTGACCACGTTCTCGCGAGCGAGCTGCGAGTCGAGGAATGCCTGGTCGCCGCTGGTGGGCAGGTTGGCGCGAAGTTCGGCGGCGAACGAGAACAGCGTCGTCCACGCCGGCGTCGTCGCCTGGTTGTTGGTCATCGTGTCGTAGATCGGCTGGAAACCGATCGAGCCGGTATCCGTACCATCGACGTTCGTGTCCCACAGGTCATAAACAAAGGTCGCGACCGAGATCTCGTTGAACCAGCCCTGGGGGCCGAAGCCATCGAACTCCGTGTCGATGCCGAAACCGCCGGTCGTGCCGGCGGCGCCGGTATCGCAGTACTGCGGCTCGTCCAGTGACATGGCGGCGAACGCCGTCGCCCAGCCTTCGCCCCACGCAAGTCGCGCATCGATCGTTTCACCCAGGAAATGCGGGCCGCCCGTGGAATCGGAACGCGAGAACGTGTCCTCGAAGTAATGACCGAACTCGTGAATCGTCACGTGGTCGTCGAACTCCTCGGTATCAACGGCTGCGTTGCCGAGCAGGAACAGCGACGGGTTTGCCGGACCGCCGTCCGGATTGCCCGTGTAGAACGACGCGGGCAGCTCACCTGCATCGATGTTGGTCGGGCTGGTCAGCGTGTTGTTGACGCTCCAGAAGCCGTCGAGCGCTGCGAAGTTGCGCGTCGGATCGACGGTCAGGATGAACTGCACGGCCGAATAAAACGCATCGAGGATCGCGAACGGCGCTGCCGCGCGCGGGCCGGTGTAGGCGACTCCATCCCAGCCCGTCGTGGCCGTCAGGTTGCGACCCGTGATGTCGGCGCCGCCGGAATTGAACACCGAGCCCTCGACGACGTAGAGCGGCCGCTGTTGGAGCGGCGTCGTGCCCCCCGGATCGACGTTGTCGCGAATCTCGAAGTCCCAGCTCGGGCTGCCGCTCCGCTTGAGCTCCGCGCGAATGCGTAGCCTTACGTCGGTCAGCGATGGCACGTTCGTGAAGGTGTAGTCACCGAAGCCGTCGGCGGTGGTCGACTGCAGGACGTTGTTCGTCAATGCATCGATGAGCTGTACCGTCGCACCGCGGATTGGCCGGGTTTCGATCGCGTTGAAGTTGAGGCCGTTGCACGCCGGGTTCGGCGGCACGAATTCATAGCTGACGCGGCCCGATATCGCCACCTCGGTCTGCCCCTCGATGACCGTGATGCTGACCGTATCGGTCGCGTTCAGTTCGCCGTCATCGACCGTCACCTGGAAGTCGAGCGTAATCGTCTGGCCGGGGGCTACGTCCGGCGCCGTAAAGCTAGCGCGAACCGTGTTTGCGCCGCTCAGCGTAACGGCCGGGCCGCCAACCTGCGACCAGCTGTAGCTCAGGGTGCCGATCGAGTTCGCATCGGTCGACGCCGAGGCATCGAGATCCACGACGGTGCTCTCGATCTCGTTGCGATCGATTCCGGCGTTGGCGACCGGGGGTTCATTCTCTTCAACCGTGATGTCGACGGTGGCATTCGTGCTCAGCTCGCCGTCGCTGACGGTGAGCCGGAAGCGCAGCGTTTCAGGCGTACCGGCGGTGACGTCCGGCGCGGAGAAACTCGCGGCCGCCGCGTTCGCGTTGTTGATCGTAACCGTGGAACCGGACAACTGTGACCAGGTGTAAATCAGCGTATCGCCGTCCGGATCGCTGCCCGATCCGGACAGGTTCACCGTGGTCATTTCGAAGACGGTTTGCGCCCCGCCGGCGTTTGCGCTCGGCGCGCTGTTGCCGCCCGTGAGCGCACCGTCGCTGCCACCACCGCCGCCGCCACAGGCGGCTAGCGACGCGACCACGAGGGTCGCCATTGAAATCCGAACGAGCGTGAAGTCTCGCGCTTGCTTATGAAGCAATGCCCTGTCTCCTGCCGTTATTTGAGCTGCGGCCAGCCGCAACTCGTGCCCGAAGCGATGCCGGCGCGAATACCGGCAGCCTCTCGATACTTATAGTAGCGCCACTAGCTGAACGCGGACAGAACCTGAAGCGTCCGAATTTGGCGACAATTCGACCTCGAAACTCACATAATATTGTGCGATCCAGGTCCGAAAACCATTACGGAGTATTGATAAAATCGCGGTCCGTCACGTGCTATTGGTTCACAATTTCGTCCCAAACCGCTCCGGACCGCTAGAAGTTCATGAAAACCAAGAAGATTTTGGTAACCGGTGGTGCCGGCTACATCGGCAGCCACGTCGTCCGCCAGCTCGGTCTTGCCGGCGAGCAGGTCGTGACCCTGGACAACCTGTCCACGGGCTTCGAGGAGGCCGTCACCAGCGGCGAATTCGTCGTTGGCGATACGGGCGATGCGGGCCTGCTGGGGCGCCTGTTCGCCGAGCACGACATAGACACGGTCATGCACTTCGCGGCGCACACGATCGTGCCTGAATCCGTCGCGGATCCGCTCAAGTACTACAAGAACAACACGGCCAGCAGTCGCACGCTGCTGGAAGTGGCACATCGGCACGGCGTTCGTCATTTCGTCTTCTCATCCACGGCGGCCGTCTACGGCATACCCGACGGCGGCCGGGCGTCGGAGACGACGCCGACGCAGCCGATCAATCCATACGGTTCCTCCAAGCTCATGACCGAGTGGATGCTGCGCGATCTCGCCGCGGCCGGTGGTCCGAGCTACGTGGCCCTGCGCTATTTCAACGTGGCCGGCTGCGAGCCAACCGGCACGATCGGCCAGTCAACGCCGAAAGCCACCCTGCTCGTCAAGGTCGCTTGCGAGGCGGCGGTCGGCCGGCGCCCGGGCGTCTCGATCTTCGGCACCGACTACCCGACGCCGGACGGCACCGGGATACGCGACTACATCCACGTCGAGGATCTCGCCGCCGCGCATCTCGATGCGCTCGGCTATCTCCGTGGCGGCGGCGACTCCACGACGCTCAATTGCGGCTACGGCCACGGCTACAGCGTCCGGGACGTGCTCAAGGCTGTAGAGGTCGCGAGCGGCGCACCGCTCAGCATCGTGGAAGAAACACGCCGTGCCGGCGATCCTGCCGAGCTCGTTGCAGTCGCGGACAGGATCCGCACGACGCTGGGCTGGAAACCCCGTTACGACGACCTCGACACGATCGTCACGACCGCCCTCGAGTGGGAACGCAAGATCGCTGCCGGGGACCCGAGCGCCTACTGGGCGGCCTGACCCCCGGTGCTACACTGACTTGCCATGAAGTTTCCTCGCCCACGATCGCTCAACGGCCTGATCCTGGTTGGATTCGGGTTGGTCGCATTGCCGCTGCTCGTGGCTGTGCTGTGGGCGCTTTTCAGCCTCGACCGCCTCGCGACGCAAAGTGAGGCGCTCGTTTCCACGGGCGTTGCGGCCACCGAGAACGTGCGCCTGCTGTCGGAGGACGTCGGCAAGCTGCAGCGTTCGGCGGGCCAGTTCATGGTATTGGAAAGCGAGGACAGCCTCCGGCTGATGCAGCAGGACCTGCGCTCGATCGAGCTCAGGATCGCGCAGATGCGGCCGGTGACCGAGCAGGCCGGCATCACCCAGCAGCTCGAGGGCATCGGCACCCTTGCCGCCAAGATCGTCGAGGACCTCTCGCAAGCCGACCGCTCCGACGGCGATACGCAGGTCGCGATGGCACAGTTCGCCCCATTACGGCAAAACGTGTCGCGGCTGACCCGCATTCTCTCGACCTACGTCGAACTGCAGCTGCGCGAACTGCAGGAAAGCACACGTAACGCCCAGGAAATATCGGCATGGCAGGTCGCGGCGCTCGTACCCGGCACGCTTGTGCTGGTGCTGTTCTTTACTCTGCTGGTTGCCCGTCCCATTCGGCAGATCGACCAGGCGATTCACCAGCTCGGCCAGAGCGGCTTCGCGCGACCGATCGATATCAAGGGTCCGTCCGACCTCGAGCGTCTCGGCCGCCAGCTCGAGTGGCTGCGGCAGCGGCTGCTCGAACTCGCGCAGGAAAAGAACCGCTTCCTGAGGCACATGTCGCACGAACTCAAAACCCCGCTCGCCAGTCTGCGTGAGGGCACGGAACTCCTGCTCGACGGAACCGTCGGAGAACTCGATAACCCGCAGCGCGAGGTCGCCGACATCCTGCGAATGAACGGCTTGAAGCTGCAGCAGCTCATCGAGAACCTGCTGAGTTTCAGCGCCTGGCAGACCAAGAACGAGGTTCTGACGCTCACGGATTTCCCGATCCGGGCGCTGGTCATATCGGTCGCGAAGGAACAGCGGCTCGCGCTGAAGGCCGCGCACATCCAGCTCAGGCTCGATGTGGAGGACATAATTGTGAACGCGGATCGCGACAAACTGCGGACCGTGCTTGATAATCTGCTGTCAAATGCGATCAAGTTCACACCGCGCGGCGGCTACGTGACGATCCGCGCGGCCTCGTTGCCGAACGGTTTCGTCATCGAATTTGCAGATACCGGGCCGGGCGTGCCCGAAGAGGAACAGCCGAAAATATTCGAGGCGTTCTTCCAGGGCCGCCGCGAACAGGGTGGCCATGTCGCAGGGACGGGCATCGGGCTGTCGGTGGTTATGGAGTGTATCCAGGCGCACGAAGGCTCGGTCGAACTGGTCAACAGCGAAGAATTCCCGGGGGCGCACTTCCGGCTTTTTGTACCGCAGAAGCGGATGCCGGAAACGGTGAAGATAGCGGCAAATGCATAACGGCAAAGCACAACTCGCGGCACTGGTAGTCGCGCTGTCCCTGGTAACGGGCTGCGCGCAGACCAAGAGCTGGATCGACAAGGTGACGCCCGGCAGCGAGACGGCCGATCGCCCTGGCGGCGAGTCCGTTGTGCCCGGAGCCCCCGGCGCCGACGACTACCTGCGAGACCTGGAGCGGCTGTCGACAGGGGACCCGGCCACACAGGTCGAGATTTTCCTCGACGCCGAATCTCGCTCGACGCTGACGCCCGACCCGTCTACCAACCTGCGGTTCGCACTGGTGCTCGCAACGCCCGGGCACGCGGAGTCGGACCCGGTGCGTGCACAGAGTATGCTCCGCGAGCTGCTCACGCAGACTCCGCTCATGACGCAAGCCGAGATCTACCTGACACAGATCTACCTGAGCTCGGTCGAGGAGCGCATCGTTCTCGAAGCCGAGGCGCGCCGCCTGCGGCAGTCGAGTTCGCGTGCAGCGCGCACCGAGGAACGGGCGATCAACCAGCGCCTCGCCAACGTCGAGGCCGAGAACCGGCGGCTGCGCCTGGAGCTCGCCGAGGCCGAAAACAAGCTCGAGGCAATCACCTCCATCGAGCAGGCGATCCGAGAGCAGGAACAGTCTCCGAACTAGCGATTCAGATCGCACAGCCAGAACCCGATTGGCTTCGGAATGCTCTCGCCAGGACGCGGTTAAGGCCCCGCTCGATGTCACAGTGTCCCCAAACACCGACAAGTGCTTATTTCTGAACGCATTACCTTGCCGACCGGGTACGGACGCACTACCCTTAGCCGGCATTCATTATTGTTAACTAGCCATGCCGACTCCGAACGCTAATCCGAAAGGCAAAATCCTGCTCGTCGACGACGATCCTGGCCTCCTCCGCCTGCTGTCCATTCGACTGCGCGCCGAAGGCTACGAGGTCGAGGCCGTCGAGAGTGCCCAGCTCGCGCTGACGACGCTGAACCGTTTCGCCCCTGATCTCGTCATCACGGACCTCCGGATGGACAAGATGGACGGCATCGGTCTGCTGAAGGAACTGCAGACGCGTTCGCCCGGCCTTCGCGTCGTGATCATTACGGCGCACGGCACGATTCCCGACGCGGTCGTCGCAACGCAGAGCGGCGCGTTCGGATTTCTGACCAAGCCGATCGACAAGGACGAGCTCATGGCGACGGTCGAGCGGGCACTGAAGGTCTCGGGCTCGGTCGGCGTCGACGAAGACTGGGCCGCCGGCATCATCACGCGCAACCAGGGCATGAAGGAGGTCCTCAACCAGGCGAAGATGGTTGCCGCGACGGATGCTCGCGTCCTGATCACGGGCGAGTCCGGCACCGGTAAGGAACTGCTGGCTCGGGCCATTCACAACGCGAGCCCGCGTGCGAACAAACCGTTTGTCGGCATAAACTGCAGCGCGATGGCAGAGAACCTGCTCGAGTCCGAGCTTTTCGGCCACGAGAAAGGCGCATTCACGGGCGCTACGCGCGCGCACCAGGGCCTGTTCCAGGCGGCCGAAGGCGGCAGCCTGCTGCTCGACGAGATCGGCGACATGCCGATGCGCCTGCAGGTGAAGCTGTTGCGGGTCCTGCAGGAAAGCCAGGTCCGCCCGGTTGGCAGCACGGACGCAATCGATGTCGACGTGCGCGTCATTTCGGCAACGCACCGCGATCTGCAGGAACTGATGGGCCAGGGTCGCTTCCGCGAGGACCTGTTCTATCGGCTCAACGTCGTCAACATCAAGCTGCCAACACTCGACGAACGCCGCGAGGACATCCCGCTCTTGGTCGCGCACTTCCTGAGCATCATCGCTCGCGAAGCCGAACAGGAGCGCAAGGTGTACGCACCCGAAGCCGTCGAAATGCTGGTCACGGCCGAGTGGCCCGGCAACATTCGCCAGCTCTACAACGTCGTGCGCCAGAACGTCGCGCTGTCACGCTCGCCGGTTATCAGTGCCGAACTCGTACAGCAGTCGCTCGGCGAACACAGCGGCAAGCTCCTGTCTTTCAGCGACGCACGCGACGAGTTCACGCGCAACTACCTGTCGCAGATCCTGCAGATCACGATGGGCAACGTCAGCCAGGCCGCACGCCTCGCCAAACGCAACCGCACCGACTTCTACAAGCTGCTCGCGCGTCACGACCTGAACCCGGACCAGTTCAAATCACGGTAGGCAGATACCGACGGAACAGGCGACGATTTTGCGAATATGGGTTAGCCGGTCATGAACGAATTCAAAAACTGGCCACTTTCGGCGAGAGTCACGCGTCAACGATGCCTTTCGAGTCGTCCGGTGATAGAGCCAACCGTCGAGTAAAACTGGCTGTTTGCGCTTTCCGGTGTCGCGGTAGAGCTGAGCCGGAACTTGCCACCAGTGACATTGGCAAACCGGCGAGTACCGCTGGACCAATGCCCTTCTCCGCGAATTCCCTGTGTGCCGTCTGGCCCAACGCACACGAATGTCTGACCATTGCCCACAAGCTGCGACAGGTCGTGGAACGTAAGGACAACGGTGTCTTCCGTAATAGCGACGGGGGTTGGGAATCCATCAGGGCAGTGTTCAGGCGAGAAGCCGAATTGGATGACTCTTGCAAGAGTCTTCAGGTCTGCGCGTCCGAGTGTACCGAGAGACCTTTCCTCGATAATCGAGATTGGCTCGGGTACGTTTGTTGCGAACTGAAGCTGCATTATGCCGACGTTGAGAGTACCTGCGTTGAGCATCACGAAGCTATTTGATCGCGGGTGATCGCCACCGAGTGCCGAGAGCGAGAACAGCACCAGGCAGGTCGCTACGAGGGATTTGAGGATGATCTTCATTTATGTGCCTCTCTTTGGATTGACCAGGCACGCCAAGCGTTAACTCCAGGCTTCGGCCGCTAAAGAAAAGGCCGAGCGCTCGCTCGATACGCTCTCTGGTCGTCTTAACGAGTTATCGATATGTCCAATCTATTCCCGGCGGCAGTCAATTTCGTCAAATTTTTGTTAAATTTTGGTCAAAAGACCTACCAGTACCTTGGCAGCGGTGATCGAAACGCGGTCCAGGGCGCATACTCTCGACCTACTACACAATGATCTACAGGTTTGGCGATACATCCGTGGACACGCTTCGCGCCGAGATCCGCCGAGCGGGAGAGACCTTTCCTCTGCGCCGGAAGTCCTTCGATGTCCTCGTCTACCTCCTGCGGAGACCACGTCGCATCGTCACAAAGACCGAGATTCTGGATGCGGTATGGGGTAACAGGATTGTTACGGAAGGGTCGCTCAAGAGCTGCCTCACGGAGATCCGGGCCGCAATCGGCGATCCTGAGCGAAAGCTCATTCGCACTGTTCCGGGCCGCGGCTATATGCTCGAAGCACCTTTTGAAAGGGAGGCGCCCTCGATTCTCGTGGCGCCAATCGACGATCAGACTACTGATGGAGACAGTGCCTACATCGCTGACGGGCTAACAGAAGAGATCATCATCGAGCTCTCGAAGATTGAATCCTTCCGCGTGATCTCTCACGCATCCGCCATGCGACTGAAGGGCATGGGTGAAGCGCTGCAGGAAACTGCTCGTGAGCTCGGTGTCGACTACGTCCTCGGCGGGTCGATTCGTAGAAGGGGCGACAAGCTTCGTGTCACTCTCCGACTGAGCGATCTGGACACCAGCAATGCTCTGTGGATAGAGCGCTACGATGGCAGTCTTGTGGATCTCTTCGATATGCATGACGAGATTGCGCAGGCGGTCGCCGAAGAACTCGCTCAGCAGGTTCCGCGACCCAAGCCCGTAATCACGGAAAAGCTAGAGGACCCCCGAGCTGTGGAATCCTACCTTCGGGCACGATATCAGATGTGGCGGTTCTCCGAGGCTGGCCTTCAGCAAGCCGAGCAACACTTGAGGAACGGACTGGATCTCGTAGGGCCAAACACCCGCCTACTGGAAACACTCGGACACGTGTATGCGAGGTATAGCGAAATCGGTCTTGACTCGAACGCCGAGTTTCTCAAGAAAGCGCGGAGGTGCGCGGAACAAATCTTCGAATTGGACCCGGACTCGTCTCGTGGTTATGCGCTACTGGGCATAGTGCAGCTCCACTCCGGCGCGCTTCGCGCGGCAAAAGAACCGCTCGAGCGATCACTCCGCGCAAACCCAACTGACCCTGATGCGCTGGTTACATTGGGGTACCTTTACGCGCTAATCGGTCGTAACGAACACGCATTACGTCTGTTCGCTGAGGCGTTGGCCATTGACCCACTCACGCCGATCAATCATTGCATGCCAGGCTTCGTCGCTCTAATGGAAGGCCGTAACTCCGATGCGCTTACGCATTATCGCAAATTCTTCAAAATGGACCCTTACAACGCATTTGCTGCGTGGTCGTTGGGCTATGTCCTGCTTAGGAATGGCAAGGTCGATGAGGCGTCAGAAGTTATCGACGAACTGAAGCGAAATCACCCAGACTCGATAATGGCGCAACTCGCAGATGCAATTCTCAGCGGAGTCTGCGGCAAGCAGGCATGCGACGTTATAACCGACGGCCTTCGCGCGGCCGCCAGAAACAGTGAATTGCTTTCCCGCGAAATCACTCATAGCCTCGCCCTTGCAGGTGAAACCGATGAGGCGCTCGATTGGCTCGAGAACACCGTTCGAATCGGAAATATCAACTATCCGTTCTGGGCCCAACACAACGAGTGGGTGGACTCCATCCGAAGCAACAGTCGCTTTGACGCGATCATGCGCGACGTTGAGCGAGAGTGGTTGTCGGTAACGTCCATTGGTTGATCTGGAGGGGAAAGGGTTCCGTTTCCAGCCCGTCGGCCTGAATAAGCTAAAATGCTGGTTATCGGAAGCGGTCATCCACTTGATGTCTCCGTGACAGTCCGATGGGACATACCTAATGCCATTCGAAGTCGTTTACTTGTGGATGAGAATTATGTCTCGGGCAGGCTGACGGGCGATGTTTCGGAAATTGATCTCAAGGCCGCGCGTATCGAGATGAACGCGCAACTGGCGGCGAATGACTGCAGGCGGCTCCTCGTCGATGCAACGGACGTGTCACAAATGCAGTCCGCGACATCCGATTTCGCATTCACATCGTAGCATCAGACGAATCTGCCGCTCGGCACGAGCCATGCCGTGGTAGTTCCCCTGATCACAAGGGGCATATGCAGTTCGTCGAGGACGTCGCCCAAACCTTCGGCTGTTCACAAACACGACTGAGGCGATTGACTGGCTGCTGACCACGGACAACGGGACGGAAGATCAGAGTACGGCGTGACCTGACGGATACCCGAGGTCATGCCTGAGTATTTTCGCCCGCTCGGATCAGCCCGAGCGTAAGTCCCATCATCCAGGTAACGTAGACAAAGCCGACGATACGCTCGTACGCACCGATCCAGCTTTCGTCGACCAGCAGGATCAGGGGCACGAGCCACAACCAGACTCCGAGGCAGAACGCGCTGAAAATCCCCAGCTGTCGCGACAGGCGAGACAGGCCGGGCTGCAACGCACCCATTGCGATGCCGGTCAGCGTAGCAACGATCCACAGTGGGTCGTTTGCCTCGGGGCCACTCAGCCTGTCGGCGTCGGCTGTCGAAAAGAAATAGGCGATGTAGACCAGTACGAAACCGCTGGCGACCAGCAGTGACCTTCCGTATGGCCAAAGCCGCCCGCGGTCCAGACCGCCGAGAGCGGCCGCCAGTGCCAGGTGGGCAGCGCCGAACAGGACCAGTTCGAGTGTGTGTAGCACACCCCACCGCTCCCGGCTCAGCGCGCTTACCGGCGTCGAAATGACGTCCTGACCGCTGGCCAGAAGCACAACGACATGCAGGAAGGGCGTTAGCAAAGATGCAATGAAGGCGAATCGCAGCCACATGGTAGCAGGCACCTGTCCGATTAATTATCGGCCGTGGCGGCCGTGCTCCTAGCTTACTGCTTTCTTGCTATAGCCTTCGGCCGATAGCCCGTACTTGTTCAGAAGGTCGTAGAGCGTCGGTCGTGTGATGCCGAGCATCTCCGCTGCCTTCGATATGTTGCCGTAGCTCTTGGTCAGCGCGACGCGGATGGCTTTGGACTCGGCGCGCTGGCGTACCTCGCGGAGGTTCAGCGATTCGGGTTCCGAGTCGCTGTCGGTCAGGCCCAT
>JASJBG010000162.1 GCA_030066625.1 Woeseiaceae bacterium | reverse complement strand
GCAAGGGCTCGACGTTCCCGCTGGTCAATGGCGGCGTTGGCGTGCTCTACGAAGCCGGCGCAGCGCTCGGCCGCGAGATCGAAACCGACAGCGGGCTGCGGACCTATCGCGAGAACATACGCAAACACTTCCGCACGGCGATCGCCGGCATAGAAGCCGGCGCACTGCTGCGGCTCGACCTGCTGCGCTACCAGCAGGATTTCTACGGCGGCGCGCTAGATGCGGCCGCACGTCACCCGGTGAAGGCCTGGGTATTCCAGGCACCGGGTGATCCTGCCCGCCTGGACCTGTTCGTCGATCTGCTGAACTTCCATCGCATCGACGTTTATCGCCTCGCGCGAGACGTTACGGTCGACGGCACGGCGTTCTCGGCGAACGAAGCACTCGTCGTGCCGGCGGCGCAAACGCAGCATCGCCTGATCCGGAGCATCTTCGAGACCGTCAGCGAGTTCGAGGACGCGACCTTTTACGACGTCTCGACATGGACCCTGCCACCCGCCTTCGGCCTCGAGTACGCGGCGCTGGGCGGCCGTGAGTTTCGAGCGAGTGTGCTCGGCGCGCAGCACGAGCGGCCCGCCTCCGCTGCTGCGACGTCGCCGGATGAGGCCACGTATGCCTACGCCTTCGAATGGACCGGCTATTACGCACCGCGTGCCCTGCAGCGGATCCTCGAAACCGGTGCGCTGGCGCGCGTCGCAACGAAACCGTTCTCCGTGTCCACCGCATCCGGTGTCGTCAAACTTGGCCGCGGCAGCATCGTCGTGCCGTTCGACCGACAGGCGGTGGACCGCACGGACATTCACACGCTCATGGCTACCATCGCCGAACAGGACGGCGTCACCGTTCATTCGATGTCGTCCGGCAGCAGCGCAATCGGCAGCCGCGGCGTCGAGGTCGGCGGGCCGTCGTTCAAGTCGCTTGCGGCGCCACGCACGCTGCTCGTCGTCGGGCGAGACGTCAACCTCTACGATGCGGGAGAGGTCTGGCACCTGCTCGACTATCGCATGAACATGCCGGTTACCCTGCGCTCGCGCGATCGTCTCGACGGTATCGACTGGTCGCGGTACACGCACGTCATTTTCCCGGGCGGGGACTACGACGAGTACGAGCCCGAGTTCGCCAATCGAATGCGCCAGTGGGTCGCCGAGGGCGGCACCCTGATCGGCATGCGCGATGCCGCCCCGTGGGTTCGCGCCATGACGCTCGATTACATCGACCCCCTCAGCGAAGAAGGTATGGCCCTTGCGGCCGCGCCAGCCGAGGAAGAAGAAGAGCCCGAGCCGTTCGAACGCCTTGCCTATGGTGAGAAGGACAGCCGCGAAGCCGTCGACATTATCGGCGGCGCCATTTTCACGGCGGACCTGGACGTTTCGCATCCGCTGGGCTTCGGCTATGCCGATCGTCGGATCCACCTGCACAAAAACGTCGAGGAACCGTTCGAGAACACCAGGAACCCATACGCGACGGTGATCGCCTACGCGGATGATCCGGTTCTGTCCGGCTACGTATCCGCCAACAACCGCGACGCGCTGGCAGGAACGCCCGCACTGATCGCCGAGCGCTCCGGTGCAGGCAGCGTCATCCTGTTTGCGGACAACCCGAATTTCCGCGGCTACTGGTACGGCACCAACAAACTGTTCCTGAATGCGCTGTTCTTCTCGCGGGCCTTCGACGCACCGGACGAGGATTAGCGACTCTCAGGGAACCGGCGCGGCGTTCCGCGCCTCGAGGAGCCGGTACCAGTCCTCACGGCTGTAATCGATGTCGAGTGCACGCACGGCCGCGACGATTCGCCCTGGCGTTGTCGAACCGACGATGGGTGAGATACCGGCCGGGTGGCGCAGCAGCCAGGCGAGCGCTACCAACCAGTCGTCGACACCGTAGATGCCGGCCTGCCGATCGACCTCGGCGCGAATTCGCGCCTCATCATCCGCCGAGAAGGTGTTGCCCCAAGCCGGATAGGCAAGCACCGCAATCGGGCACCATGCCTGCGGCGTCATGCGCCGTTCGATGCACTGGTCGAGCGTGCCGTCCGAGAACGCAGAAGTGTTGTGAAGGTTGATTTCGACCTGGTTGACGATCAGCGGCCGTGAAGTGAGCGACTGCAGCAGGGAAACCTGCGACGGCGAAAAGTTGCTGACGCCGAAGTGCGCGACCTTGCCGCTGTCCGCCAACTCGTCGAACAGCTCGACCACCGCGTGAAAATCCGCCAGGTAATCGGGCCGGTGCAAAAGCAGCACGTCGATTTGCTCGACGTTCAGTCGCTTCAGGGAGCCTTCGACGCAGGTCCTGAGATAGTCCTTCGAGAAGTCGTACCGACCCGGCGATGTCGGATCGGGATCGCCCGCAAAGCGAATGCCGCTCTTCGTCAGTACGACCAGCTGGTCCCGCAGACCGGGCGACTCCGCCAGCAGCTCACCGAACAGCGCCTCACACTCACCGCTCGCGTAGATGTCGGCATGATCGAACAGCGTATAGCCGGCGTCGATCGCCGCGCGCAGCGCGCGCTTGCCGCGGTCCCTCGCCTCGCCGGAGCCATCGCCGGCGATCCGCATACAGCCGTAGGCGAGCCGCGAAGACTCGAATCCCGAGCGTCCGAGGCGGATCTTTTTCAACGTGCGTCTTCCTCGCCGTGACTGAATACCCGTTCCTCGCCGGGTATTGTGAACAGGTCGAACTCGCGTATCTCCGCCGGTCGGGCGGCGCGGTCGTCGGGCATGTCGCCCGGCACGTGAACGCCGATCGCGTGCCGCGCGCGAATTCGCGACTCCAGTACAAGCCGGCCGTTCGGCGACAGGAAGTACCAGTAGGGTGGCAACGCGAGGTCGGTCTTTGCGGACGACCAGTACGTCGGATGCAGGTCGTAGTGTTCAGGCTTCGTATCCGCATCACCCAGGTGCACGACCGTCGCGGCGCCATCCAGCGTTACCCGCCAGGCGATGTTCTGCACGTCGGTCATACGTGTGGGCCATCCGGAGTGAGGTATGCCCACGGCCTCCACCACGAGCTCGCCGTCCGCATGGACGACAGGCGCGTCGCCATAGCGCAGATCCACCGCGGTGACGCGCGACAACAACTCCTCGCCGGCACCCGCTGCCTCGAGCGCGGCGACAGCCTGCGCCGGCGCGTACAGATGCACGGTGTCCTGCGCGTCAAGAAATTCCAGCATGACGTCCGCCGTGAAATGGTCCCCGTGATAATGGCTGATGAATACCGCGTCGATGTCGTCATAGGGCGAGGCACCGGCAAACAGGGCTCGCTCAATAGCATCGGGAACGAGCTCGTAGCGATCGTAGCTGGAACGATACAGTGGATCGAAGACGATCTTCGCGTCACCGTGAGCGACGAGCACGCCTGCGTTGGCCAGGTAGCGGGCCGTGGCGTCATCGTGGGCATAGGCCGCAGCAAGCGACAGCGACATGAGCGCTGCTGCGCATAGACGGACACCGCTATTCATCGGGATGCGTTCATCTGGAATCGCTTTATGATCCTAACTATCATCGAGCGTCGTCCGAGAATATCAGCAATGCGAGGAAAACACGCGATGTCGCCAAGCGAGACGATTATCGCCTTTCTGGCCACGAGCCTTGCGGTAATGGCCGCGGTGATTGCCGCAGTTCCGGCCGCCGCCCAGGACGAGGCGCCGGTCATGGTAAAGAGCCAGTCGGGCGTCGCGCTCGACGAGCATGATCCGAACATGTGCCACGAAGACGGCATCGGGGTCGGCGGCTATGACCTCGTCAGCTATCGCGAGGATGGCGGCCCGGTTCGCGGTGATGAACAGCACGCCGCCGAACATGCCGGCCTGACCTACCTGTTCGCGAACGCCGATAACCGCGGTGCCTTCCTCGCCGATCCTGATCGCTACCTGCCGGCCTACTCGGGCTTTTGCGCCATAACGCTCGCGCTGGGCCGCGTGACCTGCCCCGAGTACACGAATTTCAAGATCGAGAACGACGAGCTGCTGCTGTTCGAGGTGACCGGTTTCACGAACGGTCGCACGCTATGGAATTCGGACACCGCTGGCTATCGCCAGCAGGCCGACGATAATTTCAAGCTGATCCTCGAGACAGAGTGACGAGGGGCACAGTGAACAGCGGCGGACGCTTCGCTTTCCTGCTGCTGCTCGCGGTGCTGACGGCCTGTGAAAGGGCCAATCCGGAACTGACGCTCGCGCGAACGGAGGAAGACCCTGCTACGACCATTGCAGCGGCGGTCGTCAAGGCAATGGCCGCAAACGGGCTCGCGATCACCGTCGAGGAAACGGTCATCCAACGCACCGATATCCTCGATGGCCTGAGGAGCGGAGCGCTCGATCTCGCCATTATCGAAGAGCCTGACCGGCCAATGCCCGGCCTCGTTACGATTGCGCCACTGTATCCAGGCGTACTGCACGTTCTGCACAACCGACCTGATGCCTCGGACTTCGCGACCCTGCTACGCGGGGCTACCGTTTACGCCGGACCGGCCGGCGGCGCCGCACAGCGCCTCCTCGCCGAACTGGCTCGAGACTTCAATGTCAGCGACGACGAATATCGTGTGCTCGATAATCCGTGGACCGAGTCGGCCAGCGTATTCTTTATTATCGGCGGACTGCTGTCGGAGAGCTCGATTGCACAGTTCCCGGGCTACGAGCTGTTCAGTTTCGGCCGCGCAGACGACCCGCCGGGCAGCTCGATCGCCGACGGCATCGTCCTGAAGCACCACCACCTGCGCCCCTTCGTGCTGCCTGAGGGCGTCTATCACACGCTGACCGACGAGCCCGTCGTCACGCTGTCGATACGCACGGTGCTGGCTGCCCGCGAGGACTTCGACCAGCAGCTCGCCTACGACATCGCCTCGACGCTGTTCCACCAGTCGCAGGAGATTTCGGAAACCTATCCGCTCGTTACGCGCGAACTCGACGAGCGCCTCAACGCGATCGATTTCATGCTGCCGCTGCATGAAGGCACGCGTCGCTACCTCGACCGTGACGCGCCGGGTTTCATCGAACGCTATGTCGATGTCCTGGCGCTGTACTTCACGATCATCATTACCGTGCTTTCCGGTGCCATCGCACTGTATCGGCACCGAAAGCAGGTGCGCAAGGATCGCGTGGACGAGTACTACACGCAGTTACTCGATATACGCGAACGCATGCGAGATGCCGGTGCACGTAGCAAGTGCTTCGAGGAGGTGCTTGCCGTGCAGCGCGAGGTGCTCGAGCTACTGGTCGAAGAGCGCATCGCAGCAGACGCGAGCCTGCTTGCGTTCGTCAACCTGTCCAACCAGATGCTCGGCGAGCTCGCATCCGATCATCGAACGGGCAACCCGTAACATTCCCCGTATCGCCCGGGTCTATTCAATCAAGGCACCAGCAACGGAGACCCGTCTTGCGCAGCGTATCGTTCGTCCTGATCGTTGTCCTGTCGGCAGCGGTAAACGCGGCCCCATTGACCGATACCGAAGGCACGCAGTTTTCGAGTGGCGAGCAACGCGTCACGCTGCTCGAGCTCTTTACATCGGAAGGCTGCAGCAGCTGCCCGCCAGCCGACCGCTGGCTAAGCCAGCTCAAGAACGACGAGGGGCTCTGGCGGCACTTCGTACCGATCGCGTTTCACGTCGACTACTGGGACTACATTGGCTGGCCGGACCGTTTCGCCAAGGCCGACTACAGTGCGAGGCAGCAGCGTTACGCCCGCGAGGGTGGCACGCGCTTCGTCTACACGCCGGGCTTTTTCAGCGATGGCGAAGAGTGGGTCGGCTGGCGCGGAAACTCCGACATTCCTCATTCCGCCGAGCCGGCGGGAGCGCTGACCGTGCGCATTGACGGCGCAACCGTTGCGGTGCACTACACCAATCCCGAACTGAATGACGACGACCCGCTGCGTGTCCACGTCGCAGTGCTCGGCATGGACCTCGAAACACGCGTACGTGCCGGCGAGAACCGTGGCCGTCGCCTCGAGCACGACTTCGTGGCACTCGACGTCAGCATTACGGAACTGGAGTCCACGACGGCGGGCTACCGGGCTGTTGCAACGCTCCCCGCCGATCTCGAGCCCGGCACGTCGAAGGCCCTCGTCGCCTGGGTTTCCCGGCAGGACTCGCAGGCACCCTTGCAGGCCGTCGGGGGTTTCCTGCCCGACGAGTGAACTGGTTGGCACTTTTGGTGCCGAAATTCGAATAAGGGGCCCGCCGGCATTACGCTAGCGTTTTGGGATTTCGCACGGGCATCCTGCATCGATGACGAAGACGAAGGCGTCGCTGATCCACCTGCTGCTGAGTGCCGTCGTTGTCGGCGCCGCGCTCGCAGTTGTATTCCTGGTCTGGTATCGGGGTCCGGTTTTCCGTATCTCCGGTGCGATCGACCCGGTGCTCGTGCTGGTGAGCGTCGACCTCGTGATCGGCCCGCTGCTGACGTTCATCGTCTACAAGCATGGCAAGAAGGGGCTGCGATTCGACATGTCCTTCATCCTGGTCCTGCAGCTCGTCGCACTCGCCTACGGTATGACGGTCCTTCACGGCGAGCGGCCGCACTACCTCGTCCACGCGGTCGACCGTTTCGTCGTGCATCCGCGCAAGCACCTCGACGAGGCTGCCATTCCCTCGGCGCAGCTCACGGACCCGACGGTGTTCGGTTTGACGCCCGTATTCGCACGCCTGCCGACGGATCCGGACGAAGCGCAGCAGTTTCTCGACAGCGTGATGTTCCAGGGACAGCCGGACCTCGATCGGCGTCCGGAGTTCTGGGAGCCCTACTCGGCGGGCCTCGATATTGTTCGGGCATCGGCGTATCCGCTCACCGACATGACGCCCTACGACGAACGGGACGCGCGTGAGCTCGAACGTGTCCAGCGCAGGTTCGGCCGCGACAACGTATCCCTTGCCGCCATCCCGGTCGCTGTCGCTGAAGACGACCTCGCGATCGTCATTGACCAGGTGTCACTTGAGCCGCTCGGTCTGATCGAGATCTACGCCTTCGGCGACCGTCACGATTAGAAGGAATACCCGAGCGACGTGGTCACACCGTAGTCGCTGTTCGCCGCGTCCTGCGGCGGATCGCTCTGGTAGGAATGGTAGAAGGAAACGTCGAAGAACAGGTCTTCGATCAGTTCACGGCGAAATGTCATGTCGGTTTCGACGCGGAACACGTCTGGATTCTCGATGAGAGGGAATATGCTGCTGGTCACGCGCATCAATGACTCGTGTTCGCGGCTCCGGTGCTGATAGCGCAACTGCAGCCTGCCTTCAGCTACTCTGTCGCTGTCGGTCTCACCCGTGAAATTTTCGTTGGTTGCCTGGACGCCGGCCGCGAGGGAAAACTGGTCTCGGTTCGTCTGTATCAGGAATCGACCAAGAGCGCCACCGATTGACTGGCGCGCGAGGATGCCGAGTTCGTCGTTACGTTCCCACGCCGCAAACCAGTCCGTAAACCAGCGGATGCCGCGGTACCGCTGGTAGTTAATCGTCGCATTCGCACGCTTTGTCGAATCGCGCTCGGCTTGCTCGGTGAGCTGTGTGTTGGCATTAAAGCCAACGGAATACTGCTGTGTCCTGTAGCGGACGTCCGTTGCCAGATAGAACGTCGTCACTTCGCTCGACTTCTGCGTCGTGAAGCCCGCACTCAGGGAGCCGTCGAGACGCTCGAGGAAGCGCTTCGAAGTGTCGATCGGCGTGATGCGCACGACCTCGTCGTTGCGGAACTCAAACGAGGCTGACGGGGTCACGACAATAACCCCAAAAGCTTCGTCTGCCTCCGCGAGGCGGCCGAAGAAGCGTTGCCCGTCGCTCAGTTCGACCTGCATGCTCTGGTTGCTCGTGAGCGAGACGATATCCTCCCAGTCAATGTTGACTGTGCCCATCGAGTCCGTGCTGTAGCGCAGCGAACCGAACTCGAGCGACTTGATCTCACCCGTAACGGCATTGCCGTTGATCAGGATGACGACGTCGGTCTTCTCGGCGAATGCCGTGGTGAATGGAAGGACGGAAAGGCACAGCGCTGCCGCCGTGCGAAGGAGATAGGCCATAGTGCGCTCTCGGGAAGCGTATTGTCGATGGCCCGAGTAAATGCCAAGACGCGGCGAACCGCAAGCGGCCGACTACTCCTTGTAGCGCTTGATCTGCTCCGCGAGGAACTGCCCCGTACGGTTGTAGGGGTCGCAGTCGGCGTCCGATTCGTCGATTTCGAGGCTACGAATCTCGATATCCGCAGCCGGCGGTTCGGCGTCGATGTCGGCGGTCGGCGGCACGTTCTCGGCCGGTCGCTCCTCAGCGTTTTCCTTCGCGTGTTTCCAGGTTGACGGGGTCATTGAACAACTCCTTGACTCGGAGTCTATTTTCCAGACCTGCGACGTCAGCGGGAATGCCGACGGTCGGACTGCTGCTACCGTTCGTCGGCTTGCGACCGTTCGTCGGCTAAAATCGACCGTTGGTCATACAGTTACGTTCGTTACGGTCGTGTCTGAGCGACTACTGGTAGCCCTTGGCCTGCAGCCGGAACAGCTGCGCGTACTGGCCGTTTTCACTCATGAGCGAGTCGTGATTGCCCCGCTCCGTGATCCTGCCGCCATGGATGACGATGATCTGGTCGGCCGCACGCACGGTCGAGAAGCGGTGCGAGATCAGGATGGTCATCTTGTTGTCGCTCATCTTGCGAAAATGCTCGAAGACGCTCGCCTCGGACGCGGCATCCATCGCGGCCGTGGGCTCGTCGAGTACGAGGATGTCGGCATCGGTGCGCATGAAGGCGCGCGACAGCGCGATCTTCTGCCACTGCCCGCCCGACAGCTCACGGCCGTCCTTGAACCAGCGGCCCAGCTGCGTCTCGTAGCCCTTCGGCAGGTCCTCGATGAAGGGTGCAGCCATGCCCGTCTCGGCGGCCGCCGCCCAGCGCAGCGGGTCGTCGATGTGGCGAACGTCGCCGGCGCCGATGTTCTCGCCAACCGAGAACTGGTAGCGGCCGAAGTCCTGGAAGATAACGCCCACGCGCTGCCTGAGCGCCTCGATGTCCCAGTCGGCGAGATCCAGGCCGTCGAGCAGGATGCGTCCTTCCGTCGGCTCATACAGGCGCGTGAGCAGCTTGATCAATGTCGTCTTCCCGGAGCCGTTCTCGCCGACGATCGCGAGGCTCTCGCCGGGCCGGATCCCGAGGCTGATATCGTCGAGTGCTTTCGCATCCGAACCGGGATAGGTAAACGAGACGTGCTCCAGTTCGAGGCCGCGATCGGGCTCGGGACCCGCAGTCTTTTCGCCCGAGCGGCTCAAAACTGGCTGCTCCAGGTACTCGTACAGGTTGGAGACGTACAGATTGTCTTCGTACATGCCGCTGATCGACGTGAGAATCGCCGCAACCGCAGACTGCCCCTGGCGGAACAGCATCAGGTACATGGTCATCGCGCCGAGCGTGATCTCGCGGGCAACGGTTGCCATGACAATCCAGACGTAGGCGCCGTAGAACGCGGCCGTCGAGATCAGTCCGAGTACGAAGCCCCAGCCGTCCCGCTTCAACGTCAGCGCCCGGTCCTCGGTGAACAGTTTGCGGAAAATCTGCCGGTAGCGCTCGAGCAGCCGCGGCCCGAGCTGGAACAGCTTGACCTCCTTGACGCCATCCTCCCGCGCGATGACCGTCTCCAGGTACATCTGCATGCGCGTGTCCGGGGAACGCCAGCGGAACAGGCGAAAGCGATCGCCCGAGAACTTCGCCTCAGCGAAGAACGACGGCAGACCTGCCAGCACCAGGATCAGTACCGCCAGCGGCGAGAACGCGACGAGCAGCGCCGCGTAGCTGATCAGCGACAGCGTGTTCTGCGCCAGGCCGAAGGTGCGGTTGACGAGACTGAGCGGACGGCTCGACGCCTCTCGGCGCGCCTGCGTGAGCTTGTCGTAGAACTCCGAGTCCTCGAAGTGCGTCAGCTGTAGCGTCAACGCTTTCTCGAGGATCATCACGTTGACGCGCTGGCCCAGCAACGCTCGCAGCAGCGACTGGCTGGCGGAGATCCCGCGCTGGCAGGCGGCCACGGCAATCACGACGATCGCCTCGAGCACGACCAGTTCGATCACACCCCTGAGGTCCGGCTCATCGGCATCGATCGCCGCGACGACCGCGTCAACGATGAGCTGGCCGATATATGCGATGGCGGCGGGCAATACACCGGCAAGC
This sequence comes from Woeseiaceae bacterium, assembly GCA_030066625.1. GTDB lineage: Bacteria > Pseudomonadota > Gammaproteobacteria > Steroidobacterales > Woeseiaceae > UBA1847. The sequence continues at coordinate 2,162 of JASJBG010000162.1, read as the reverse complement.
ACCGTCAGAATCGCGAGCGTAATCGTCAGCGGCCGGCTCGTCGTCCAGACGAGACTCAGCGCGCGCCGCGAATAGCGGAATGTGCCCAGTGCGCGGCGAAAGAAGCCGACCTCAGCGCCGGCGGTTTCAGCCATTGGCACTCAGCCCGACATGCACGCCGGCCGGCATTCGCGCACAATTGCCTGCAGGCACACCGGCACGGCAACGTGTCCAATACATGTCAGGACAGGAAGCAATGGCCACACTCGAGGAACTGATACTGAGCGGTCGCATTGTCGAGATCATGCTCACCGTAATGGCGATCGAAATCATTGTCGTCGAAATCCTCAGGCGTCGGCGCGGCGCCGGGATTGGCACCGTGCCCCTGGTGGTCAATATCGGCGCTGGTGCGAGCCTGATGCTCGCTTTGCGCGCCGCGCTGACGGAAGCCGGCTGGCTCACGATCGCCGCGTTCCTGCTCGCGTCACTCGTGTTTCATGTCGCCGATGTCAGGATTCGCTGGCAACCTGCCGAAGCAGGATCCGGCGACGCTGCGAGGTAATTCGCCACTGGTGGTATAGCAACAGGCTGACACCGAACACGGTCGGCGTCGCCCAGACGAACGGGTTGAACGCATAGGCCGGTAACAGGTTCACGGCGCCGAACGCGAGAAACGCCGTGTACACGGAGATACCCGCGCCAACGAGGCCGCGCGTATGCTGTATCAGCCACTCGTTCAGCGGCGGGTCCGAACGCAGGATGAACCAGGTATTCAGGACGGCAGCCGTCAGGCCGACGGTCGAAATGCCGATCATCAGGCCGTTTTTCAAGAGCACGCCGTGATACGCACAGTTCGCCGCCGTTATGAAGGTCGCGGCCTGCAGCAGGAAGTTGGCCGGCGTACGGTTGTGAGCATGCGAGCGCTTGTTGCGAATGCACAGTAGCCCGTACCAGGCGAGCATGATCGTCATCGTCGCCAGGTAAAGCATCATCCAACCGAACACGCCGCGAACGAGAGCCGCGTCGTCCTCGAAGGTGTGCGTCTCGAGCGGTGAATGCAACGTGCAGAGGCTGATGCCGATCGCGATCGTGCCCGTCGCGAGCATCGAATAGGCGAAGACCTTGCCCCAGCGCTTGTGGGTTTCGCTGCCTTTTTTGCCCACGATCGGCACCCACATGCAAACGAGGCCGACAGTCCCCGTGACGATGTGGGCAGCCACGAGCCACTCGAACAGATGCACTACCATAGTGAGATTCATCTTATACTAGATGTGCACGGCCCGCCTGCCGGCGGAGGCCGTCGACCTGTAATCCGGAGACCTCATGAACAAACAGGCGCATGCCATTGTCATTGGCAGCGGTTTCGGTGGCCTGGCCGCGGCCGTCAGGCTCGGCGCGCGCGGCTATCGGGTTACTGTCTGCGAGCGACTCGACGGCCCCGGCGGCCGCGCTTATGTCTATCGCCAGGACGGCTACACCTTCGATGCCGGCCCGACGATTGTCACCGCGCCATTCCTGCTCGAGGAACTGTGGGCGCTGTGCGGCCGCGACATGGCCGATGACGTCGACCTGCGCGAGCTGAATCCGTACTACACGATCCGCTTCGACGATGGTTCCCGCTTCGACTATTCCGGCGACCATGAAGCAATGAAGGCCGAGGTTGCGAAGTTCAATCCGGACGATGTCGATGGCTACGAACAATTCCTCGAAGCCAGCAAGCTGTTGTACAAGGTCGGCTTTGACGGCCTGCTGCACGTCTCGTTCCACTCCTTCGGGATGATGCTGAAGGTCCTCCCGGACCTGATGCGCGCGCAGTTCTACCGCTCCGTACACGGGCTCGTGGCGCGTTACATCAAGCACCCGTTGCTTCGTCGCGTGTTCAGCTTTCACCCGCTGCTCGTCGGCGGCAACCCGTTCTCGACGACCGCCGTTTACGCGCTGATTGCCCAGCTCGAACGCAAACACGGCGTGCACTTCGCCATGGGCGGAACCGGCAGCCTGATCCAGGGGCTCGTGAAGCTGATCGAGTCGCAGGGCGGCAGCATGCGATACAACGCATCGGTGAAGCAGATTCTTGTCGACGACGGGCGCGCGACCGGCGTCGAGCTGGACTCCGGCGAAACCATCGAGGCCGATATCGTCGTATCGAATGCCGACTCGGCCGCAACCTACCGAAACCTGCT
>JASJBG010000161.1 GCA_030066625.1 Woeseiaceae bacterium | reverse complement strand
GCAGCATTGGCGAAGTGGACGAAGCAGAGCAGCACTTCCGCGACGCGCTCGGATTCGAGGCTTCCAACGAGCTGGCGCTGACCGGCCTCGCGGGACTCGCGATGGAGCGCGGCGATACTGACGCGGCGCGACAGGCCGTGGAAACGCTGCTCGACGCGGCGCCCGCCAACATGTCGGCGCTCACGATGCTCGGACAGATCCTCTGGGCCGAGGGGGCCGTCGACCTGTACCGGCAGCGCCTGGATGCAGCTATCGCCGCCAATCCGCAGGCGTCTGGCCCCCGGCTGCTGCGCGGTCGCGTCGAACTCGCCACCGGCAATGCCGATCAGGCGCTGAGCTTTGTCCGGGAGTCACGCGAGCTGTTTCCCGACCTTGCCTCCTTCCGGCATCTCGAGGGCCTCGTGCTGCTGCGCCTCGGCCAGTCGGAGTCTGCAATGATCAGCCTGGCGCGTGCGGCCGCGGCCGAGCCCGAGACTCCGCGCTACGCATTCGACCTTGCCGTTGCGCGACTGCAGGCAACCGACTACGTCGGCGCCGTCGATGCTATCGATAACTATCGTCGACTGCGCCCGGAGGACCCCGTCGGTCTGTCGCTCGAGGTCAACGCAAGGCTCGGTCAGGATCAGTTCGACGCGGCGAGCGACGCGATTACGGCGTTTGCCGAGGCCAACGGTGACTCCGCCGTTGTGACCGCGCTGCGTGGCGACGTCGCGCTGGCTGCGGGACGCAACGACCAGGCCGTCCAGCTGTTCGAGCAGTCCGCTGAAGCGAGCTGGAATCGCGGCATTGCTCTCCGGCTGGCGTCGGCCTACATGGCCACGGGATCTGACAAGGCCAGCGAGCCGCTCGCACGCTGGCTGGCTGAGCATCCCGACGATGCGCCCATCCGGCGCTCCTATGGGCAGATCCTGCAGACGGGCGGCGATCGGGCGAGAGCTATCGCCGAGTACGAGCGGGTTCTGAGCGAGAACCGAAATGACCCCGTTGCGCTGAACAACCTGGCGTGGGAGTACTCGCTGGAAGGACGACCCGAGGCGCTCGACCTCGCCAAGCGTGCGTACGACCTGCGTCCGGACGTCGGCAGCATCGTCGATACCTACGGCTGGATCCTGTACAAGAATGGCCGCCTCGACGAGGCGACGCAGATGCTGCGTGAAGCAGTGCGTCTGTCGCCTGACAACGGCGAGATCCGATTCCACCTTGCCCGCGCGCTCGCCGATGCAGGCGAACGGTCGGAAGCAAGCCAGATACTCGCCAACCTGCTCGAATCGGATGCGGCGTTTCCGAGCCGGGCCGACGCCCAAGAGCTGGCGGAGTCGCTGTAAATGCTGACGAGGATCTCTGCGCTCATCGCCTGCCTGCTATTCGCAGGCTGCGGCGGCGCACCGTCGCTGCCGCCAGCCGACCCGACGACGGGTGCGAGCACCGGCGGTGACGCAAGCGAGATCGACCAGGCAACCTACAAGATCGGTCCCGGCGATACGCTCGAAGTGTTCGTCTGGCGAAACCCGGAGATTTCGACCTCGGTGCAGGTGCGTCCCGACGGCATGATCTCGACGCCGCTTGTCGAGGATATGGTCGCCGTCGGCAAGACGCCGTCGGAACTGGCACGCGACATGGAAGAGGTGCTTTCCACCTACATCAAGACGCCATCGGTCAACATCATCGTGTCCGGCTTTCTTGGTGTCCCGCAGGATCTGGTCCGCGTGGTCGGCCAGGCGCAGAACCCGCAGTCCATACCGTACCGGGAAGGCATGACCGTGCTCGACGTCATGATCGCGGTCGGCGGACTCGGTGAATTCGCCGCCGGCAACCGGGCCAAGCTCGTTCGCCGTCAGCAGGGTGGCGGTACCACCGAGTACCGGCTGCGTCTGAACGACCTGCTGAACAAGGGCGATATCGACGAGAACGTCGCGATCGAGCCTGGCGACGTGATCATCATTCCAGAGTCGTTTTTCTAGGGTCTCGCAGTCTTATGCAGGAGCTGATACGTCAAATCGTCGCGCAGCTGAAGGGCAGCTGGCGGTTTCGCTGGACCGCCATGGTGATCGCATGGCTGATTTGCCTGTTCGGCTGGCTGGCTGTCTATGCCTTGCCCGATACCTACGAGTCGGAAGCGACCTTGTATGTCGATACGAGTTCGACGCTCAGGCCGCTGCTCGAGCAGATGACGATCGGCAATGACGTATTGAGCCGGGTCGAGATGGTCAGGACCGCGATGACGGGCCGGCCGCTGCTCCTCAGGGTCGCGCGGGATACCGATCTGCACCTGCGCGCCGGCACCCCGGAACAGATGGACAATCTGATCGAGGGCATGCGCGAACGGATCAGCATACTCAACGACCCGCGCCGCGATCCCAGCCTGTACAACATTCGCTACCGCGACGAGAGTCCGGTAGCAGCGCAGGCCGTTGTCGGCTCGATGTTGAACATGTTCATCGAGGACTCGCTTGGCGAGAGTCGCGTCGATACCGAGAAGGCACAGGCCTTCCTGCGCCAGGAGTTGCAGAAATTGGAGCAGGACCTGCAAAGGGCGGAGACAGAACTCGCCGAATTCAAGAAGCAGAATGTCGGCAAAATGCCGGGCGAAAGTGGAACCTATTTTGAACGCCTTCAGTCCAGCATGGATGAACTCGAGGCGACGCAGTCGACGCTGCGGCTGGCGCGTCGCAAGCACGATGCGTTGATTCAGCAGCTCGCCGGAGAGCAGCCCTTGCTTGATTCGTCGACGGGCCAGCAGTCCGAACTCGACCAGCGGATTTCCGACAACCAGTCGCGCCTCGAGGAGCTGCAGCTCCGGTTTACGGACCTGCACCCCGACGTTATTGCCGTAAAGGAATCACTCGAGCAGCTGCGGGCGCAGAAGCAGGCGCAGCTCGATGAACTTGCCGCGGGCGATGGCACCGGCATCGCGTCAGACAACCCCGTTTTCCAGAACATCCAGATCGAATTAACGACCGTTAACGTCCAAATCGAGACACTGCTGGAGCAGGAGGCCACGCAGCAGCGCCGCATCGCCGAACTCCGTGAGCTGATCGACGTACTGCCGCAGGTCGAAGCCCAGCTGGCGAGGCTGACCCGTGACTATGACGTCCACCAGGTGCAGTACCAGGACCTGCTACAGCGGCTCGAGATCGCAGAGCTGTCCGAGTCGGCGGAGCAGAGCGACGAGGTCCAGTTCCGCATCATCGACCCGCCGCGGTTGCCGGACGACGCGGTTGCGCCAAACCGGCCGCTGCTGCTGCTCGTGGTGCTTGTTGGTGGTCTCGCGGCCGGGGCGGGCCTCGCTTTCCTGGGCAACCAGCTGAAGCCAGTGTTCCATGACGTCATGTCGCTTCGCGATGTCACGGGCATGCCGGTGCTCGGCAGCGTAACGGGTCTGAGGACGCAGGGGCGCAACGCCGGCCGCAGCCGGCAGGTAACCGCTTTTAGCTTCGCGTTGCTGATGCTCTGTGCAGCATTCGTTGGCGTATTTCTCTTTCACGAGACCGGCGGCGCGCTGGTTCGCTCCTACCTGTAACGGGCACAGACGTCGATGAGCAAAATCCAGGACGCGTTGCGGAGAATTCAGTCGGAATCGAAGCCTCGACGACACGGCGCAAAGAACGGCAACGGCAACGGCGATGAGCTGGCACAGACCACCCGCCTCGGGCAGCTTCAGCACGAGCTCGACGATACCGGTGTCCGCGTCATCCCGGACGACGGTGGCCTCGTGGTCGTGGATCGCGAGATCCTGCGGCGCGAGGGATACCTGGCACCGAAGGACCAGGAGCGTGACCTGGCGGACCAGTATCGGCTCATCAAGCGCCCGCTGCTGGACAATGCATCGGGTCGCGGAGACTTCCAGGCGGATGACGCCAACCTGATCATGGTCACGAGCGCGCTGCCCGGGGACGGCAAGACCTTCACGGGCATCAACCTTGCGTTGAGCATGGCGCTCGAAAAGGACACCTCCGTACTGCTCGTTGACGCCGACGTTGCGAAGCCGCACGTCAGTGAATTGTTCGATGTGCCCGACCAGCCCGGGCTCATCGACCTGCTTACGGACGAGACGATCGATACCTCCAGATTCGTGATGCGAACCGACGTGCCCGGTCTGAGCCTGTTGCCGGCCGGTTCGGCGGACGAACACGCTACCGAGCTGCTTGCGAGCCGGCGCATGGAGATCGTGATCGAGGAGTTGTCGCGAAAGTATCCCGATCGAATCGTCATCTTCGATTCGCCGCCATTGCTGGTCACGAGTGAGGCTCGAGTACTGGCGGCATCGGTCGGGCAGATTGCGATGGTGGTTCGCGCCGGCGTGACCCAGCAGGAAGCGGTTCTCGAGGCCCTCGACAGCCTGGACCAGACCAAGGCAATTAACCTGATTCTCAACGAGTCCAGCGCCAGCATCCTCGCGGACGGATTCAGCGCGTACGGTGGCTACGGCGTTCACGCTTACGGGCGTTAGCCACCTTAGCGGGTCGCCATAATGCACCGCGATCGGAGACAGACTTATGAATGTATTGATCCGCAACCTTCTTGTCGTTCTGCTACTGGCCGCGCTCATGCCGGCTCCGGCGATCGCGGACGAGCTGATCTGGGAGGTTCGCACGGGTGCGGGTCGCTCCGACAACATTGCACGGACGGAGACGGGCGAGTTGGACGAGACCATCGGAATCGCAGGGCTCGCACTTGATTACGAATATACCTCTCGTGGCTTCGAGGTCGACATCAATGGCGACGTCGAGTATCGCCGCTACATCGACGAGACGTTCGATGACGACTCTTACGGCGCCGCGAATGTGGATCTCCAGTTCAATCTCGTGCAGAACGTGTTCAGCTGGCGCATAGAGAATCGATTCGGTCACACCCGACCGAACCCGTTCCGACCCGAGACACCGACGAACCGCGAACGCACCAACTCATTTGCGACCGGGCCGGAGATCCTCCTGCCGCTAGGCTCGTCGACGGGCCTCGGGCTGTCGAGCCGTTGGAGTCGCAACACCTTCTCGAGGACCGACGCCGACAATGACAGCCTGCGTGGCATCCTGTATCTCACAAGGGCGCTGTCCCGAAACCGCAGCCTTTCGCTGAACGCATCCGTTACGGATGTCCAGTTCGACAATACGGATCTGAACCGGGACTTCGACATACGCGTAGCGTACTTTGGATTCGCGAGCGAGAACTCGCGAGGAACCATCAACATAAGCCTGGGCTATAACGAGCTGGACGATGGCATTGCCGAGGTTCAGGACGGAAACTACATTGATTTCGCGCTCTCGCGGCAAATAAGCGATCGGTCCAGGTTTGACCTCAACTACAGCGAACGGCTCACGTACGCGAGCGATGCGTTTCGCAATCGCCAGAATCTCGGCTTTACGTCCGGCGAAACGCAAGGGGTCGCGGGCATCGCAGACCCCCTCGAAATCAGGTCCGGCCGCGTCGGTATCAACTACGAACGCGAGATCACTTCGTTCAGGTTTTCCGTATCGGCACTGGACGAGGACTTCGTGTCCGCAAACGGTCTGGATCGCGAGACGCTCGAGGCGAGGATCGGCGGTGACCGGCAGTTTGGCAGGACGTGGGAGGGCGGCGTCGGCGTCGCATTTCGACGCACCGATTTCGATGTTGGTGACCGTCGTGACGATGACCTTATCTACAGTCTCGATCTGTCATATCGGTTCACGCAGGTATTCAGAGTCGCGCTCGAGCTAACGCGTGTCGATCGCGACAGTAACATCGTCGGGCAGAACTTCGTCGAGAATGTCGGTTTCCTGACTTTCCGCTTCGGTCAGCGCTAGACGGAGATTTTCCTGGATATTCCAGCGTCATCATCGACGGGATCGGCGATCTCGGCAAATCGCACAATTCACATGGCGACCGTTGCTGTCGTCGTGCTGTTGATGCTCGTGTGCTTTCTGCCGACGTGGCGCGCTCTGCTCGACCGCTGGTTGACGCTTGCGGAAACGGACGCACATGGTTTCCTGATCAGCGCGATCAGCCTTGGGCTGCTTGCGTACTACAGCCGCTCACAGTCTGCGGTGCCTGCCAGCGACGGCAGGACGCTGGCGCTGCTCGCGATGCTTGGCCTCGGCTCGGCGTGGTTGCTTGGCTATCTTGCTGACGTCATGTTCGTGCAGGTTTCGGTGCTGCCTATACTCATGTACGCCGGCATCTGTTATGCGCTGGGGTTTCGCGCGAGCAAGGTCTACGCATTCCCGATCGCATTTCTCTATTTTGCACTGCCTGTCTGGGGGTTGATTCGGCCGACACTTCAGCAAATGACCGTCGTGGTGAATGAGTGGATACTCTCGTCGTTGAAGATTCCGGCATTGATCGACGGAGCGTTGGTTCACCTGCCGTCCGGGACCTTCCACATTGCGTCGGGCTGTGCCGGGCTACACTTCTTCGTCGTCGCATTCGCGCTGAGCGCGCTGTATGCGCACCTTTATTTGTATTCCAGGCGTAACAAGCTGACTCTCGTTGGTACGGCCATGATCCTGTCGATCATGATGAACTGGATTCGGGTGGCAATCATCATCTACGCCGGACACGTCACTGAGATGCAGCACTATCTCGTTACCGTGGACCACTACCAGTTCGGCTGGTACCTGTTCGGCGCAATGCTCATCCCGTTGTTGCTACTGGGGCGGCACCTGGAGGCGAGGGAGGAGCGGGCAGGGATCGGGCCGGCAGCCCGACCCGATGAGACCGGCAGTGCGGACAGTGCAGGTGTCGCAATGCAACTTGTAACCGTCGCCGCGGCGCTCGCCCTATTTCCGGGCGTCGCGCTTGCGTTGGACGTCACCGCGCGCAATCAGCAGGGCGGTGATATCGCAATGCCGGCCCGGTTGGGCGACTGGCACTGGCTTGCGGCCCCCGTGCCGAACTGGTCTCCGATCTTTCCCGGCGCCGAGGTCGCCGTGCTTGGCGAGTATCGCACCGCCGATACGGACATCCACTTGTACCTGAACCGGTACTCACTGCAGTCGCAGGGTAACGAGCTGGTCGGCTCGACGAGCTACCTCTTCGACCCCGAAGAAACGCGTCCGGGCGTAGTGCGTTACGAACTCGTCGGTGCGGGCAACGACAGTTTCGAAGTCACCATCACGACGATTCTGCATCAGAGCGGTCGCCAACAGGTCGCCCTGTCATGGTATTGGGTGGGCGATAGTCGATTCTCCCGAGGATTCGACGTCAAGCTGCACGAGCTGCTGGCGCGCCTCCGGGGACGTCCGGGTTCCGGGATCGTCGCCGTGAAGGCGGACTGCAAGAGCGATTGTTCGGCCGAGCTCGAACTCCTGACGGCGTTCGTCGAACGACACGGGCTGGATTTGGAAGCGGCGGCGTCACGCACAGCAGAAGGTGAATCGTGAGCGGCCGGGCGAATGGCGGTGTCGCCAATGCGATGACGATCGATGTCGAGGACTACTTCCAGGTATCGGCGCTCGCGTCCGCAATCGATCGCGACAGCTGGGATTCGATCGACTGTCGCGTGGAAGCGAACACCGACAAGCTCTTGCAGATGTTCGACGATGCCGACGTCTGCGCAACGTTTTTCGTGCTCGGCTGGGTTGCGGATCGCTATCCGGCCGTCGTGCGGCGCATCTGCGAAGCCGGACATGAACTGGCGTCGCATGGCTACAGCCATGAACTGATCTACCGGCAAACGCCCGACGAGTTCGCGGAGGAGACCCGACGCTCGAAGACGGTCCTCGAGGACGTATCCGGGCTGCCGGTCAACGGTTACCGGGCTGCGTCGTTCTCGATCAGGCGATCGACAGGCTGGGCCATCGAGGCGCTTGTCGACGCCGGTTTCACGTACGACTCGAGTATCGTACCGGTACGCCATGATCTATACGGCGTAGCCAATGCGCCTGCACATCCTTATACGATCGTGATGCCGGACGGTCGTCGCATCGTCGAATATCCGCCGTCGACAATCTCGTTGTCCGGACGGCGAATACCGGTTGGCGGTGGCGGTTACTTCCGTCTCTTCCCGTACTGGTTTTCCCGGTGGGCGCTGAATTCGATCAATAGAAGCGAAGGCAAGCCCTTCACGTTTTACCTGCATCCCTGGGAGGTGGATCCGGACCAGCCGAGGGTGAAGACGAATAACCTCAAATCGCGCTTCCGCCACTACAACAACCTGCACAAGTGTGAGGCACGCCTCGAACGCCTGCTGTCGCATTTCCGGTTTACGACCAAGGAGCAGGTGCTGGCGTCGCTGGAGCTACCCGACGTTTCGTTCGCCGACATTCTCGAATCGGGGACGAGCTGACCCGGCAGAGGCAATGACGATCGCGGTGAAGTACATCGACAGCGCCGGCCAGTCGGCGTGGAACGCGTACGTTGCCGGTCACCCGCAACGGAGCGTCTATCACCGCTACGAATGGCGCGGCTTTTTCGAGGACTATTTCGGCAAGGAGTGCTGGTATCTCGTAGCCGAAGACGGCGATCGCACGGTTGGCGTAGCGCCGATCGTACGCCAGCAAAGCCGGCTATTCGGCGACTACATGGTCTCGCTGCCGTTCGTCAACTACGGCGGCATTCTTGCCGATTCAGGCGACGCGGAAGCCGCTATTGCAGCCGAGGTCGAGGTGCTGGCCGGGCGTACGGGCGTATCTCACGTCGAGCTACGCGGGCTTGCGCCGGTAGCGAACCTGCCCGGCAAGACCAACAAGGTTGCGATGCATCTCGAGCTTCCGGCAGACGAGGACGAGCTGGCGAAACGCCTCGGATCCAAGCTGCGCTCGCAGATCCGTCGACCGCAGCGTGAGAACCCCGAGGTCCTGACCGGCGGCATCGAGCTGCTCGACGACTTCTATGCAGTTTTCAGCCGCAACATGCGTGATCTCGGCACGCCCGTGTATGCGAAGTCGATGTTCGCCGACTTGCTGACGCGCTTCCCTCGCGACACCGGGATTGTCGCGGTTCGGCTAGGCGGCCGCTCGGCCGCCGCCGGCTTCCTGCTGCACCACGGACAGCGGAGTGAGGTGCCGTGGGCATCGAGCGATCGCCGCTACAACCGCATCGGCATCAACATGCTGTTGTACTGGGAAATGCTCAGGGAGAGTTTGCGACGCGGATCGACGCTGTTCGACTTCGGCCGTTCATCCCGCGATGCCGGGACCTATCGCTTCAAGAAGCAGTGGGGAGCGGAGCCCGTGCAGCTCCACTGGAGCTACGTAATGCGTGACCAGGAAGAACTCCCGGAACTCAACCCGGAGAACAGTCGTTTTGCGCTGGCTATCCGCGCCTGGCAGCGGCTGCCGGTCTGGACCACCCGCCTGCTCGGGCCGCCGCTGGCCCGGAACCTGCCCTGAGCCTGCCGTGTCTGTCGCGCGTACAAGCTTCTACTTCCAGCCGCCGGTCGGCAACCTGAGCTATGCGGCGCTGACCGCCGGCCGGGGTCGCCGCGACCCGGAAATCGCATCCCGTACTGGCCGGGAACTCGAGTTCTTCTCCAGCGGCACGATGGCGCTCGCAGCAGCCGTGCAGATCGCCGTCGAGCGCCGGCCCACGGATTCCCCCCGGGTCGTCGTTCCCGCCTACAGCTGTCCCGACCTCGTGGCCGCCGTACGCTTTGCCGGCGCGGAGCCCGAGTTCGCGGACATGCGCGCGGATTCGACCAACATGCTTGCAGCCGCGGTCGACGAAGCGTTCGAGCGCGCCGGCGAGGAGGCTGTCGCCGTGATTGGCGTCGATCTGTTTGGGCTGCCGGAAGACTGGCCGGCGCTCGCGGAGATCGCAAAGCGACGTAACGCACTGCTGATCCAGGACTGCGCGCAATCGGTGCAGGCACCGGAAGCGTATCCCGGAGAGCTTGCAGGCGACGCGGTTATCTTCAGTTTCGGGCGCGGTAAACCGGTCTGCTGCCTGACCGGAGGCGCGCTGCTGACGCGGCCGGGCATCGGCCGGGAGTCGGATGGATACCCGCAGGGTGGCGGCTCCACGTTGCCGCTGAGGCTCAAGAACACGGCGTACAACGTACTCGTGCGGCCGAGGCCCTATGCGCTGCTGGCAATGCTGATGGGCGATCGGCTGGGTGCGACGCGCTACGTGCCGCTCGAGCGAATCGAGGCCCCGGATGCGGGCGTCGCAGCGCTCCTCGAGCACGCCGTCGCCGACTACTGGGCACAACACCGAGACACGACAATAGCCGTCTTCGAGGCGCTAGACAAACTTGTCTCAGGCGCAGACAAGCTGCGCTGGCCGGCGCCGCTGAATGCCGCGGCGTGCGTGCGTCGACTGTCCCGCTTGCCACTGCTTGTCGACTCGGCGGAGGGTCGGGATCGCCTGCAGGCAGCGCTGGTCGCCGCCGGGATTAGCGCAACGACGATGTACGGTCGTAGTCTTCCAACCATCGTTGCCGAGTACGATGGCGTCGCAAATACTCTATACACGCCGAATGCGGCGCGTTTCGCAGCGCATCTCCTGACCGTGCCGGTACACGACCGCCTGCGCCCGACCGACATTGAACGCATGCGTGTCGCAATTGCTGACTGGGCAGGCTCCGGAGGCGCGCCGTGATCCTTGCGCACGCTACCTTCTGGATCGCAGCCGGGCTGGTGGTCTACACCTACCTCGGCTACGCATTGCTCCTTTGGCTGCTGCCCGGCTGGCGGCGAGCTGACGTCAGCGCCGGTGAGACGGTGCCGACGGTCACGATGGTAATCGCGGCTTACAACGAAGAGCGTTTCATCCACGACAAGGTGAAGAACGCCCTTGCCGTGCGTTACCCCGAAGGTCGATACAACGTCGTCGTCGTGTCGGACGGTTCTGCGGATGCGACCAACGACATCGTGCGTGAGTTCGACGACGAGCGACTGACGTTTATCGCGCTCGACGAACGTGGCGGCAAGGCAAACGCGTTGAACAACGCGCTGCGCGTCGTCGATACGGATCTCGTCGTGTTTACGGATGCCAACGTGTTTCTCGATCCCGACGCCATTGAGGCGCTGGCAGCGGTGTTCGCCGATCCCGCGACGGGCGCGGTGACCGGCCGCGTCGAGCTCGAATCCATCGAAGAGAACGAGCCACTGGGCGAGGGCGCCTACATGCGCTACGAACGCCTTCTACAGTCGCTGGAGTCGGACTACTGGTCCGTGGCCGGCGTCGACGGTGCACTGTTCGCGGCGCGCCGCTCGCTGGTGGATGAACTACCGCCGGACACGGTGCTCGATGACTTCACGCTAGGCGTCAACGTCGCGCTCGCGGGCTTCCGCGTTCGCTACGAACCCAGGGCCAGTGCAGTGGAACAGGTGCCCGCCGAGGTGGCGCAGGAGTTTCGCCGCAAGACGCGCATAGCGGCGGGCAGCTTCCAGATGCTGTCGCGACTGCCGCGGCCGGCGTTCCGGGCAGCACCGGCTCGCTTCCGGTTCGCGTTCCTGTCGCACAAGCTGCTGCGCTGGTATGTGCCGTTCCTGCTGGTCGTTATCCTGTTGAGCAACCTCGTATTGCTGCCGCAGCCGGTCTATGCGCTCACGCTGGCAGGCCAGCTCGGCATCTACGGCGCGGCCTTGCTGGCGCACCTGGTACCCGGACTCCGGCAGTCGGGGGTCTTCTATGTGCCGTACTACTTCACGGCGATGAATCTTGCGCTCATGGTCGGCTGGTTTCGCCACCGCCGAAACCAGCAGTCTGTGACCTGGAGCCGGGTGGATCGATGAACGCCCGCCGACACCTCTCCGTGCTGGTCCTGTTCGCGACCAACAACATCGGTGGTCCCGGCAAGGGCCTGTTTCAGCTCATCGAGAGCTGCGATCCGGCCGAGGTCCGCTTTACGGTCTGTAACTTTCGCCACCCCGAGCAGGAGACCTTCGAGTTCCTGGATGCGGCAAAGGAGCGGGGAATCGATATCCGGCTGATTGTCCAGCGCTGGCCGCTGGACCTCTCGATGGTTCGCCAGGCGCTCGACATCGCGCGCTCGGCCAGCTTCGATGTGGTCCAGTCGCACGGCTACAAGAC
>JASJBG010000160.1 GCA_030066625.1 Woeseiaceae bacterium | reverse complement strand
AAACCATAGGGGATTCTCATGGCAAGAAATCTGAATGTCAGAAATGCTGTCAAGCTCGCGCTTGCGGTAAACGCTGGCCTCGTCGGATTGTCTGCCGCGCCCAGCGCTCTCGCGCAGGACACGGCTGGCGAACTCGAAGAGATCACGGTTACCGGTTCACGCATTAAGAAGAAGGACTTTACGTCCAACGCACCTGTCGCGACGGTCGGCTTCGAGCAGATCGAACTGACGGGTACGGTAAACACCGAGTCGCTGCTCAACACGCTGCCGCAGACGGTTCCGGGTCTCGACCGTACGTCGAACAACCCCGGTAACGGTACGGCAACGGTTGACCTGCGTGGCCTCGGCACGAACCGTACGCTGGTTCTGATCAACGGCACTCGCGTTGTTCCGACCTCGTCGAACGGTACCGTCGACATCAACTCCATTCCGAACGCACTGATCCAGAACATCGAAGTGCTGACGGGTGGTGCGTCGGCCGTATACGGTTCTGACGCTGTTGCAGGTGTTGTCAACTTCATCCTGAAGGACGACTTCGAAGGCGTGAACATCAACGCCGGTTTCGAGCAGACGTTCGAAGGCGACGGCACGATCTACTCGGTCGACATGACCCTGGGTGCAAACGTCGCTGACGGCCGCGGTAACGTGACCTTCAACTTCGCTTACACCGATCGTGACGATCTGTTCCAGGGCGATCGTTCCTTCGCGGAAACCGCACTGTTCGACGATGGCAATGGTGGTCTCGAGCCGGGTGGCTCTTCGGGCGTACCGGGCACCGCGATCTTCAACAGCGGCTTCGGTGACACGGGCTCCGGTTTCGCACCGAACAGCTCGGGCATCATCTTCGAAACCGACGGTTCGATCCGCGAGTTCGTAACGAGCGGCCAGGTCAACGACTTCTACAACTACGCGCCGGTTAACTACATCCAGCTGCCGCAGGAGCGTTACCAGGGTACGGCTCTCGGTCACTTCGACATCAGCGATCGTGCAACGGCTTATGGTCGTTTCATGTACACGTCGTCGAAAGTACCGCAGCAGCTCGCACCGACGCCGATCTTCCAGACGTCTACGTTCACGGTTGACGGCAGCCCGTTCATCACGCCGGCTGCACAGCAGGTCATCTCCGACTCGATCGGTGACGGCGTCGACACGGACGGTGACGGCATCGATGACACGGGAACGGCTCTCGTTCGTCGTCGTCTTCGTGAAGTCGGCCCGCGTTTCTCTGACTCGAACTACAGCACCTACCAGATCCAGGCAGGTCTCCGTGGCGACATCACGGACAGCTGGAGCTACGACGGCTACGTCCAGGTCGGTAACGTAAACGGTGGCGAAGTCCAGCTGGGTAACGTCAACCGCGATCGCTTCGACCAGGCACTGCTGCTTGACCTGAGCGATCCGCTGAATCCGGCTTGCCAGGACACGGCGTCGAACGGTTCGACCGTAGGCTGCTCGCCCATGAACCTGTTCGGTGAGGGCAACATCAGCCCCGAAGCCGCCGAGTTCCTGCGTGTTGCAGTTGCATCGACCGCTGACTACGAGCAGACGATCTACAACCTGAACTTCACGGGTGACCTTGGACCGCTGGAACTGCCGGGTGGCGCAATTGGTGCGGCTGTCGGTTTCGAGCGCATCGAGAACGACTTCGCGTTCCGTCCTTCGCAGGACCTCGCGTCCGGTCAGATCGCTGGCTTCAACGGCGCACCGCCGGTATCCGGTGGCTTCGACGTTGACTCGGTATACGCCGAGCTGTACCTGCCGATCCTGTCGGGTGCCAGGTTCGCCGACATCCTCGATCTCGAGCTGGCTTTCCGCAACTCGGACTACTCGACCTCGGGTAACCAGGAAGCGTACAAGATCAGCGCCTCGTGGGCGCCGATCGCCGATCTCCGCTTCCGCGGTGGCTACAACCGTGCAGTACGCGCGCCGGGTATCGGCGAGCTGTTCGCACCGGTTGCAGAAGGCTTCCCGGGCGCTACCGACCCGTGCTCCGCACAGGGTACGGCTGGTAGCAATGCTGCCGTCGAAGCAATCTGCCTCGGCACGGGTGTACCGGCAGCGGCCGTAGGCTCGCCGGCAATCAACCTGCCGGCTGGCCAGGTTCGCCAGGTATCGGGCGGTAACGTCAACCTGCAGCCTGAAGTCGCGGACACGTACACGTTCGGTATCGTCGTTCAGCCGTCGGCCGTCGAAGGCCTGTCGTTGAGCCTCGACTACTTCGACATCGAAATCGAAGACTACATCACGAGCTTCGGTGGCGGTGCGTCGAACGTACTCAACACGTGCTACGACCCGGCAAACCCGGCTGGCGGCCTGGGCTCTGCATTCTGTAACGTTATCGACCGTCGTTCCGACGGCACGATCGAGGCGGTTAACCTCAACATCGCCAACGTTGCATCGCAGACGCTCAAGGGCTACGACCTGCTGGCTAGCTACGACTTCGACCTCTGGGGTGGCGATGCGCGTCTCAACTACGTTGCGACGTTCACCGACGAGTCGCTGTTCACCGCGTTCCCGGGTGACACGTCTCCCGTCGAGTGTGCCGGCTTCTTCGGCACGGTCTGCGGCGAGCCGCTGCCTGAGTACGGCCACCGCGCAACGTTCCGCTGGTCGGGTGACAAGATCACCGGTCAGCTGACGTGGCGTCATGTCGGCGAAGTAGACGACGACGATCCGAGCGAGGACTACACTGTCGAGACCATCGACGGGTACAACACGTTCGACATGTCGGGCACGTACCGCTTCAACGACAACTACTGGCTGACAGTAGGTATCGACAACATCGCGGATGAGACTCCGCCGATCATCGGTGCTAACGATGAGCAGGCGAACACCTATCCGGCAACCTACGACGTCTTCGGTCGCACCTTCTTCCTGAGGGCTACGGCTGAATTCTAAGCAGGACTGACATCTGTCAGGGGAACGGCGGGCCTAGGCCCGCCGTTCTCGTTTCTGGCAAATGTCGTTGAGATCGACTACAGATTAGATATGGTCAGGGCAGAGCAAGGCTGGTCCGAGTACTGGGAGAACGAGGGCGCGGGCGGGGAAGTCTTCGTCAACGCGCGCGGCGAGAAGCACCCGGCGCTCACCGAGTTCTGGTCGGGCGTGTTCAAGTCGCTGCCTGCCGGCTCGCGAATCATCGATATCGCCAGCGGCGCCGGCTCGATCTACGGGCACCTGCCGACCAACCATGGCTTCGCGCTGTCCGCGGCCGATATCTCGGCCGAAGCTCTCGTGACCCTCGAGAGCCGAATTCCCGGCACGACGACGATCGTCTGCCCGGCAGATCGCATCCCGGTCGATGACGCAAGCTTCGACCTGGTCGTAAGCCAGTTCGGCATCGAGTACGCGGGCAGGGACGCATTTGCAGAGGCTGGCAGGCTGGTTGCCCCGGGCGGCAGGCTGGTCGTACTGGCCCACGTTCGTGGCGGTTACATCGACAGCCGCAACAAGGCACAGCTTGAAGAGGCACAGCTTGTCGCCGACCTGAGATTCATCGACCACTGCCTCGAACTGATCAACGCAGCCTATTCGGGAGACGCGACAGGCATGCAAGAAGCCGAGGCCGCTTTCGTCCCGGTGGCGTCCGAGATCGACGCAGGCATCGGCCGCTGCCGCCAGGGCGTGCATACGCACCTGCTGGTCGGCTTCCGACAGCTGTTTGAGCGACGCAATCGCTATGAGAAAGCGGACATCACCGGCTGGCTGGAGGGAATGCGCGGCGAAGTGAACCGGGCGGTCGCGCGCCTGTCTCACATGCGGACGGCTGCAATGTCCGCCGAGGACATCGGTGTCATACGCGACCATCTCGAAAAGGCCGGCCTCGACGAGGTGGCCATCGACCAATTCAGGACGCCAGGCAATGCGCAGGCCGTCGCCTGGCGGATCATGGCCAGTCGGCCACTTTGAACCACGCCGGTTGGTACTTCTGGTACCCTTCCCGGCCCGATTGAACAGCAATCGCTGGAGACAACGCATGACAGACAACGCGACGGGAACCGACGCCGCAGGTGAGATCACCGGCCAGATGTTCCTCTACGAGAAGCCCGAACTGCTGGCGCCCGAGACGCACGGTGCTTACGGATTCACGCCGACCGACCGGCCCTACGACCACGTCAGCAAGGTGCGGGCGATTCCGTTGACGACCATCGAGTTCGGCAGCGCGCAGCGGAACTTCCCGATCATCTTCTCGAGCGTCGAAAACCCCGTGCCGCTCGCGGTCGTGGCGATACTCGACGACACCAACCTGTTTGTCGACGAGGCCGGCCAGTGGGATCCCATGGCTTACGTTCCCGCCTACCTGAAGTGTTACCCGTTTGCGTTTGCCGCAGAGGAAAGCGGCCGCATGGCCGTCGTCGTCGACATGGCGGCTGCGAACGTCTCCGAGGACCCGCAGTACCCGTTCTTCGTCGACGGCAAGCTATCGGAGCACGCCGACGCGATGATGCGCCTCGTAGCGCAGTACGAAGGCGAGCGAAATCGCACCAAGGAGTTCTGCGACACGCTCGTCGAGCTGGAGTTGCTGACCTCGCTGCGAGCCACGCACACGCCGGAGGGGGCCAGCGAACCCGAGCCCATTGCCGACTACATCTCGATCGACACCGAGAAGCTGACCGCCCTGCCGGCCGACACGGTGTACGAGCTGCACAAGAAGGGCTTTCTATCGGCCATGTACCTGCAGCTGTATTCGCTCGAGAACTGGCGCCACCTGATGGCGCGACGGGTTCAGTCTCAGCCGAAGGCGGCCTGACCGCTCAGGCGGGCACCGCGTCAAACGGCGCGGTGACCCGCAGCGATTCGTCCCGGATCGGCACGGTCCCGTGCCACAGGAACGACGGGAACAATACGAGCACACCCGCCTCGGGTCGCACCCACTTTTGCGGCGGCGACGGCGGCACGGTCGAGAACGGCGGCTCGCCGAACTTGATCCAGCCCGCCTTGTCGTCACCCGTCCGGGTCTCCTCGGGCACCGTCACGTAGTACGCCGAACTGATCCAGCCTTCGGGATGCACGTGGTTGACGTGCCAGCCGCCCCCCTTGAGCCGCACTGACCAGGAACCGGCGATTCGGTAGCTGCCCGTATTGCGGGCCGTCAGCGGATGGTCGTCGCCGTCGCCGACGTCGGCCATGTACTGCCGGATAGGCTCATCCAGCGCCGCGACGAACGCATGAAAGACGGGATCGTCGATCGTGGTCAGGTCACGCGGCGTCTGGCTGCCGTCGCGCAGCGACTGGTCGAGCGGATGCACCTTGTAGGGGTGCCAGCGATCGAGTGCTTCGAGAAAGGCAGCGTTGAACGCCTCCAGTGACTCAAAGCCTTCCGGCACCGGCAGCGTGTATGCGCGCACGAAGCGATCCAGGTCTACGAGCGAGTCGTACTCAGCGCGTCCCAGGAGCCTGAGCGCGGTGGCCTCGTACGCGATCCAGTGCTGGCCGTTCGGTTCCGCCTCTCGCATCGGCAGCGTTACGTCCAGCGCGTCTTCGGCCCTGCCCTGCATCAGCAGCGCCGTAATCAGGCTGCCTTTCACGATGCGGTTGTCGGGGGCCTCGTTGAGGCAGGCGCGCGCCGCCTGTTCGGCAAGCACCGGCTCGTTCGCGTCGACGTAGGCCGTTGCCGCGACAATCCAGGATTCGGGAGCGAGGTGATGGTCCCGCCGCAGTGCGTCGAGCGCGCCGACAGCGGCCTGCGGATCGCCGCTCTGCCGGAGCAGTTCGGCAGCGGTTACGACCAGCTCCGGTTGCTTTGCTGCCTGCGCCAGCAGGGACTCGAAACCGGCGCGGTCGCCGGTCATCCAAAGGGCCCCGGCAAGCGTCTTCAGGCTGAGCTCTGACGGACTCGCGACGTTCGCGTCCTCGAGGTCCGCGAGCGCCTCCTCGACACGCCCTTGCTCGAGTCGCGCCCGACCGCGCATGAATCGAGCTTCCGCCAGGTCGCTGTTCTCCGCGAGCAGGGCGTTGAAAACCGCCTCGGCCGCATCAGCCTGCCCGGTCCCGAGCAGCACCGTCGCATGTCCGAATCGAATGACGAAGTTCTCAGGCTCCCGCTCGATGAGGTCATCGTAGACCGTGGCGGCCTCGTCCCATCGCTCCTCGTCGATCAGCAGGCGACCAAGCGCCGTCCCGGCCTGGATAAACGCGGGGTTGAGGCCCAACGCGCGCCTGAACGCAGTCTCGGCCACCGCCATATGGCCCGTCTGCATGGCCAGCACGCCCTGGTTATTGGCGATCTCGGGATCGTTCGGGTCGAGCGATGCCGCCTTCTCGAACAGGCTGGCGGCAGCGGAGACATTGCCCGCGGCCTTCTCGACGAGGGCGAGCAGGTGCACCGCTTTGGGATGACGCTCACGCGACAGGATTTGCCTTGCGGCGGCGAGGTCGCCGCGCTGCATTGCGGCATAGCCGGCCGCCAGGGCCTGGTTCAGGGCTTGCACGTTTGGGGCTTCAGTCGATTAGTTGGCGCCTTGACTGAAACTATTCTGCCCGAAATCAACGTTCATGTCGGCAACCGGATAGTCGATGACGTACATCTGGTTGCTCACGTTGACCGGCTCCGCGTCGACGAATCCCGGTCGGAACGCAAACATCTTGACCGTGCGCACCAGGATGGGATCGAGATACCCGGTGGGATCGCCTTCGAGTACGCGGATGTTGTCGGCCCGGCCGCTGGAGTCGACGTCGAAGCCGACCGCGAGGCGTATGCTGCTTAACGAGTCGTTGTTTGCCTCGGCGAGTCTCAGGACCTTCAGCATGGCCGGCGGCGTGTCCGCCGGTACCGGGTTCAGCAGCTTTGGCCTGCTGAGGTGCTGGTCGCGAACGAGAATGAGTTCGTCGCTCTGGCTGAGCTCGAACCAGGCCTTCTGGTAATAGCGGGCAGCCGCATCGCGGTCGGCCGTCTGCACCGAAATGTAATCACCGAGGGCGATGTAGGCACTGGCTCGATCCACGGGCGTCGCATTCTTGTTCTTCTCGGCGATGTGTATGGCGCGCCGCAGGAAGCGCCGTGCCTTGTCATTGAATTTTCGCGCGCCGCTCGAGGTTTTCTGCAGGAAGTCGACATAGCTGAAAATCACGGGCAACAGCTCGAGTGAACGGCCCGAGTCCGCACTCTCGATGCCGGAGATGATCCGGTTGTACTGGAAGTTGGCGTCCACCGTCTTGCCCGTGGCGTGCAGCATCACCGCCTGCTTCACGCGCGCATCCACCTGTTTCAGGTAGTCGTCAGGGTAGTTCTGCGAGTAGACGGCGACGTGGCTCTGGCGTACGCCGTTGGCACGCCGGTAGTCGCCGATCTCATAGAATACGTCGCTCAACTCATCCAGCGTTTCCGCCAGCAGGATAGAGTGCAGTCCCGTGTTGACCTGCTGCACGTGAACCGAGCGCTTGTAGTTCGATACGGCGTCGCGCAGGTAGCCGGCGTCTTTCTGGGCGCGAGCTATCCCGAGGAGTGGCTCGATCAGCGAGTCGTTGAGCCGATCTGTCTGCTCCTCGAGCACCTCGATCGCGAGCGAGTAGTTCTCGATAGCGGCGTCGAAATCCCCGGACAGGCGCTGCGCCTCACCGAGTCGGGCCAGGGCGTCGCCCCATTGGCGCTTGTCATAGTCGGGCGAAGAGAGCAGGCGGCCGATATAGAGCTTGGTGGCGTCGGCAGCCTCGCCGTAGAGTTCCCCCTCCATCGCCTGGCGGTACTGCAAGGCGGCCTCGGCCAGGCCGTCATCGGCCAATTTCGGGTCAGCCGTGGCATATGTGGGAAAAAAGAGCACACAAACGAGTACGCTCGTCACGTACACCAATGAGTGGTACTGCCCCGCTGTTCTTGTTCGCATTAGACCCCCGCGGTCACCTGCATACAGACTGCAGTATCACGCGAAAGTTCGCTGGGATGTGCATCAAATTATTTCTGATCGATGAATTTAGACCAGATATAACCAGATGTTATAGCGGAATGTCGATCAGCCCTCTTCGGTCTCGTCGTTCCGGGCGCGCGCTGACATCATGATGCGCACGTCGGCGCCCTCGCGGAGGTTCTCGGCGCCGCGGATCGCGACCCGATCGCCCTCGGTCAGCGGCCCGCTGACGGCGATCAGGTCGCCCTGCGAGTCCCCGAGTTCGACGGCGATCTGCTCTGCCTTGTCCTCGCCGTTGATGCGGAATACGAAGGCGCCGTTGGAGCGCAGCACGAGGGCGTCGCGCGGGACCGTAAGCTTCGATTCGCGGGCGCGGATCGGGATGGCGACACTGACGAGCTGGCCGACCGTCCAGTCGCCGGTCGCCGCGTTCGGCAGGTCGATGCGCGCCTCGAAAGTCTGCGAGCGAACGTCGCCGGTCGGCACGAGGGCGCGAATGGTGCCCGAGTGCAGCGCGTCGGTCGCAAACACGTCGAGGGCTTCGCCGACGACCGTCCTCGGCAGGTGCTTCAGTGGCACGAACGCCCGCACCTCGAGGTTATCGATATCCGTCATGCGGCCCAGGATTTCGCCGCGCGCGATGTCCTCGCCGGCACGACGCTCGCGGCTGATGACGACGCCGGTAAAGGGCGCGCGCACATCTGCGCGACGTATCTGCTCGTCGATCTGCCGAATCCGAACCTTGGTGATGTTGGCATCGCTAACGGCGAGATCGCGGTTCGCCTCGGTCTGTTCGAGTTCGAATTCCGATACGAGGCTTTCGTTCTGCAGTTCGCGCTGTCGCCGGAGCTGACTCGACAGCTGGCGGATGTTGATCTCGGCGCGCGCGAGCAGCGCTTCCTGCTCGGCGCGCTGCAAGAGCAGCGCGGTCTTGTCGACGCGTGCGACCGGCTGGCCCTTGAGCACGATCGTGCCGGGCTCGGCAACCATTTCGAGCTGGCCGGCGACGCCCGCGGTGATCTGGACGTCGTTCTTGCTGAACACGGTACCGGGCACGGCGACCGTCGGTGCGAGCTCGGTGCGGGTCACCTGCGCGACCTGCACGACGCTCGCCGGCGGCTGCTGGGCGAGAGCGGGTGCGGCGGCAAGCAGCAGGCCTGCGACCACAAGAAACTTCTGCGTCGTCGTGTTACGCATCGGCGGGTACTCCTTCGAGTGCGTCGCTGGTCGCGACGCGTTTGCGCATGAATGGTTCGAACAGACCGAGCGGCTTGAGCTGCAGGATGCTCGGCATCAGGATCAGTGTGAAGACCGCGCTGACGAGCATGCCACCGATGATTACCGTTGCGAGGCCGCGGTAAATCTGCGAGCCGACGCCCGGAACGACCATCAGCGGCAGCATGCCAAAGATGCTGGTCAGCGTACTCATGTAAATGGGACGTGCGCGGACTCGAACCGCCTCTGCGACGGCAGCCGTCCGGTCGAGCCCCTCCCGCAGTCCCTTGCGAGCCTGCATGACGAGCAGGATCGCGTTGTTGACGACGAGTCCCAGCAGGATCAGGAAGCCGATCATCGTCAGCAGGTCCATCGCCTGGATCGTGAACAGGTTGAGCACGCGCAGCGCGGCCACGCCGCCAGCGATGGCGAGCGGCATGGACAGCATGACGATAAAAGCGTCGCGCAGCGACCGGAACATGGCCCCCAGGATCAGGAACAGGACAACGGCGGCGGTCATCAGGTTGACACCCATGGTCGAGAACGCCTGTTCGAGCCGGTCCGCCGTACCGCGATACTGCAGGCTGACCTCGTCGGGCATTGTCGCCGTGAGCTGCGGCCCGACCGTGTCCCGCAGCGTGTCCAGTGCCTCCTGCACGGTCATGTCGTCGGGCGGGGTAACGGCAAGTGTGAGAGTCCGCTGCCCGTTCACGCGCCGCAGCTGTGTAGGTCCGACGGTCCGTTCGATGGTGGTGAGCTCGCCCAGCGTCTGCACGCCGGCGAGCGGCGTTGCAATCGGTGTCGACGCGAGTTCGTCCGGTGACGTCCAGGTCGGGCCCTTCAGAATGATGTCCATGCGGTCATTGCCGTCGAAGTACTCGCCGACGAAACTGCCGCTGGTCACGGCACGGACGATGGTTGCAACCGACGCCCGGTCGAGGCCGGCCGCCGTAATGCGTCGGTCGTCCGGAACCAGCTGCAGCTCGGGTTCCGCGATGGCAAGCCCCGGGATGGGCCGGACCATGGCACCGGGCAATGCTTCGTTGATGATCGGCATCGCACCCTGGGCGACCTGCGACAGCACATTGATGTCAGGGCCCTGCAGGTCGACGTTGATCGAGCGGCCGCCGTCGAAGCCAAAGTTCAGGAGCGAGGACCGCGAGACGAAGGCGCGCGTGTCCGGCAGATCGACGAGCACCTCGTCGCGGACGATGGCGATCATCTCCTCGATACGCTGTGGGTCCTGGGGATATATAAAGAGTGCGTTGAAGGTGCCGAATGCCGACAGATTGTAGCCACGAATGTAGGGCTGCTGCTCATGCTCCATGTACGGCCGAAGGCGCTCGACGATCGTGCCCGCGATCTCCTCGCGAACCATGTCGATGGTGCCGCCGGGCGGCATGTTGAAAAACGCGTTGAGGGAATCGGACGGAGCCTGCGGAAGCAGGTTGGCTTTCGGCATGAGCAGGACGACCGCGAGTATCGAGCCGCCGAGAATTGCAACGACCCAGCTACGGCAGCGGAGCGGGGTGCTCGTCAGTCGCATGACGACGCTCGTGATCCGGCTCCACCAATGCGCGCACGGATCCTTGTCCTCGTCGCGCAGCATGAACGATGCGGCGACCGGCAGTACGGTGATCGCAATGAAGAAGGACGCCGACACGGCGACGGCGATTGTCAGCGCCAGGTCCTGGAAGAGTTGTCCCTCCATGCCTTCCATGAACAGCACGGGAGCGAAGATCGCGACACTGGTCACCGTCGAAGCGAACAGCGCACCCGTAATCTGCCGGGTGCCTTTGACGACCGCTTCCTTCAGTTCGGCGCCCTGCTGACGACATCGTACGATGTTCTCGAGGGTTACGATCGCCGCGTCCATTACGAGCCCGACGGCAAACGCCAGACCGGCAAGCGAGATGACGTTGAGCGACTTGTCGAACAGGCGCAGCGCAACGAATGCGACGAGCAGCGACAACGGCACGGTCGCCGTAACCAGGAAGGTCGCGCGTCGGCTTCGCATCAGGAAATACAGGATGCCGATGGCGAGAATCAGGCCGATCCCCAGGTTGCCGCGGACGAGTGCAATCGCCCGGCGAATGTGCACGGACGCGTCGAAGCTCAGGTCGATCGCAAGCCCGGCCTCGGCCAGCGGCCCCGCATTGAGTTCATCAATGACGGCGTTGACGCCATCAAGGATCGCGACCGTGTTGGCGTCGTATTCGCGCTGCACCGTGATGTAGTACGCCGGGTAGCCGTTACGCAGCGTGAATCCGTCCTGCTTGCGCGGCACGATCTCGACATCCGCAACCTCGCTCAGGTAGATCGGTCGGTCGTTGCTCCAGCCGACGATGAGCTGGTTGAGCTCGTCCGGATCGAACTGGCCGAGGAAGCGAACCGTGTACTGGCGCCGACCAACGTCGGCAAAGCCCCCGGACGTGTCGGAGGTCCGGGATACGACGGCGATGATGTCGCTGATCTCGATGCCCAGCGCAGCGGCACGGTACGAATCAAACGTGATGTGGAGTTCGCGAGGCTGCTCGCCCTGCAGGTCGACGCGCGACACACCCGGGATTCTCGCCAGCCGCGGCTGCACCTCGTCCTCGATCAGCTTCTGGTAGCTCGCAAGCTCGGTGTTCGGGTTGCCGGGCAACACCCGGACGAGCAGGGAGGCAGCCCCGGGGGTCTGCTGCCCGCCGCCCGCGAATACCTGCGGTTCTACGGCATCGCCCGGGCGCGGCGGCGCCTGCGTGAGATTGTTGATGACGTCGAGCTTTGCTTCCTGGATGTCGGTGCCGACCGCGAAGCTCAAGTTGACGAAGCCGGACCCACGGCCGATAAACGAGTTGATGCTAGTGAGACCCGGCGTGTTCTGGAGCACCGCTTCCTGCGGCTCGACGATGTTGGCCTCCATCTCCTCCGG
>JASJBG010000159.1 GCA_030066625.1 Woeseiaceae bacterium | reverse complement strand
GATCGATATCTGCCGCAGCAAGGCGTCGTCCTCGAGGAAATAGCGCTCGACGAGTTTGCGGCCCTCCTCGTCCAGCGTCTCGATCACGTACTGGTTCTCCTCCCAGCCCGAGACCCGCGTTGCGATGACCGGGCCCACGTTGACTCGCCGGTATTCGCCGAAGGTGTACTCCTTGACGATCGCGCGATCGAAGCTGATGAACAGGCCCTTGTCGGTCTGCGTCACCTTGAGGCGCGAACCGGTCTGGAGGAATACGTGCAGCAGCGACTCCTCTTTGCGATTCTTCCGCGTGCGGCGGATGTCCGAGATGATGCCGGCGTCGCCGCCGGCCGCCCGAACCTTGTCGTCGCTGATCTGCCTGAGCGTCTCTACACTCTCTGCACGCAATTGCCATTGCCCGCTCAGGTCGACACCTGCCGGCACGGCGGGGTTGCGGGGCGCAAGCACCTCCTGGTAGCCACAGCCGCCGAGCAGCAGGCTCGTCAGCGTCACGGCAATGATGGATCTCAACATAGGTGTGTTCCGTAGCGTGGCCCGAACATACACAAAATCGAAGGGTTGGACACGTCGCAGGTCAACCGATTGGTGATTCGCACGTTGACCAATGAGCGCCCCGGCAAACTCGGGCATCCGTCTGTTCTAACCAAGGAGCCAACATGTCGAATCACCGAATCCAGAGCATCTTCGCACTTACCGTCCTGGTCCTGCCGTTTATGGCCGGCGCCCAGTCCCTGTCCGAGTTCCAGGCCTTGAGCCCCGAGGACCGGAAAGCCTACTGGGAGAGCATGTCCGAGGACGAACGCGACGCCAAGCGCGAACAGTTTCGGGTCGAGCGCGAGTCGATGAGCGACGATGAGCGTGCCGCGCTGCGTGAACAAGCGCAGGCTCGCCGTGACGCGAAGCGAGAGGAATGGAACAACCTGACCGAGGAAGAGCGCGAGGCCAAACGCACCGAAATGCGTGCCAAGCGCGAGGAACGTCGTGCCCAGTGGGAATCGATGTCGGAAGAAGAGCGAGCGGCAGCGCGTGAACGCTACCGCGAGAAGCGCGGCCGCGGCGACGGCCCGCGTCGCGGTAGCGACGACGGCGAATAGCGCCGTCAGACCTCCGGCAGCGGAATGAAGTCGGACTCGCCGGGCACGCGGCCGAAGGCATCGTCGCGCCAATCGTTTTTCGCCTGTTCGAGACGATCGCGCGAACTGCTGACGAAGTTCCACCAGATGTGTCGTTCGCCCGCGAGCGTCGCGCCGCCGCACAGCATGAACTTGCTGTCGGCGGTTGCGCGCAGCGTGCCTCGTGCATCGTTGTCCAGCACGGCGAGCTGGCGAGGCCCGACGGCCTGACCATTCACCTCGGCTGCGCCATCGACGACGTAAACGCCGAGCTCCTGCGCCGCAGGCAGCTCTACCGAAGAACCTGCCGCGAGATTGATTTCGACGTATAGCGTCTCGCTCTCGGTCGAGACCGGTGACTCGAGCCCGTAGGCCTTGCCAATAACGACACACAGGTCGCCACCCTCGATCGACTTGCGCGGAATATCCGCCTCGGCGTAATGCTCGAAGCGCGGCTCTATTTCTTCCGACTCCGTTGGCAGCGCCACCCAGGTCTGGATGCCGTGCAGTTTCTGCCCGGTCGCGAGGATTTCGTCAGTGACCTTCTCGGAATGCACGATGCCCCGCCCCGCCGTCATCCAGTTGACGGCTCCGGGCCGGATCGGCTGTACGTATCCCAGGTTGTCGCGGTGCAGGATCTCGCCTTCGAACAGATAGGTAATCGTCGCGAGCCCGATATGCGGGTGCTGGCGCACGTTGACCCCGCTTCCTGGCGGAAACTCGGCGGGACCCATGTGATCGAAGAAGATGAACGGCCCCACTCGCTGGCGGCGGCGGTCCGGAAGCGCGCGCCTTACGGTGAATTCACCGAGGTCTTTTTCCTTCGGCTCGATGATCAGGTCGATGATCGATTCTGCGGACATGTGATATTCCCTAGCTGCGTCGAAAAGTCGTTATGCCGGTTTACGGCGATTTCCTCAAGGCCGAGCCAGTCTGCGACCTGTCTGAGTTCGGACGCGAGCGACTCGAGCGTCGCGACCGTGTCGATGTCGTCCTCCGGGTACGCGTGCTGTACGCGCAGCACGCCCGCCGCGCGGTCCGCCTTCAGGTCGACGCGTGCGACGATGTCTTCACCGAGCAGGAACGGCAGCACGTAGTAGCCATAGCGGCGTTTTGCCGCCGGCACGTAGATCTCGATTCGGTAGTGGAAGTCGAACAAGCGCTCGGCACGCGGCCGGAACCAGACCACCGGGTCGAACGGCGACAGCAGACTGGCCGCATCGATCGTACGCGGCGATCGCGCGTTCGCCGCAACGTACGCCGGTTCGCGCCAGCCCTCGACATCGACGACAATGAGCTCGCCGGCGTCCGCGAGCTCCGCCACCCGTTCTGCCGCGTCCCGCGGCGACATCCGGTAGTAGTCCGCAAGGTCGTGCAGCGTTGCCACGCCCAGCGCGCTGGCGGCGCGACGCAGCATCTGCCGCTCGGCCTCGTCGCGGGACATCGAGCGGTCCCGGTGCTCGGTCGCGAGGATGCGTTCCGGCAGGTCGTAGACGCGCTGGAAATTTTTCAGCCGACGACGTACGCCGAGGTCGCCGCGTGCGAAGTGATATTCAAGCGCCCATCGAGGTATGGAGCGGTGCCAGTCGCCGGGCTTCCGCTTCGGGCCGGGTACCGGCGGCAGATCACCCGCAACGAGCGCGCCCTGCTCGCGGACCTGCTGCATCACGGCGTCGAGATACGCGTCGCTGTCGTCGAGCTTCAGGATCGGGTTTCGTTTCCAGGGCCGCCATGCCTGCCTGCGGTGTTCGAGCAAGGGCCAGAATTCCGCGGGCACGATCGAGGCCTCATGTGCCCATTGCTCGGTGTAGTCACCCGAGTCGTAAACGAAGCGGTCGAAGCGCTCGCGATCGTAGTGCCCGAGCCTCGACCACATCACGAGGTAGTGTGCCGGAACGAGTACGTTGACGAAGTCGAGCTGCAGGATGCCCAGGCCTTCGAGGACGCGCCGAAAGTGACGGGCGTCATCGGCGCGTTCGGGCCGCGGCCGGTCGAAGCCGTGCGCCGCGAGCGCGATCCGCCGCGCTTCGCGGGACGAGACCCGGACACGGTGTTTCATGGTAGCGTTGGCGGCGTTGCAGTCCGCCGAAGGGACATCCTCACAGTGGGAAAAGACTATCAGGAAATTGACGACCGGATTCGCCGCTTCGTCGAACACCAGAAGGTGTTCTTCGTTGCGACCGCACCGCGCGAGGATGACGGCCACATCAACCTGTCGCCCAAGGGCCTCGATAGCCTGCGCGTTACCGGCCCCAGGCAGCTTGTCTACGCGGACACGGGGGGGAGCGGAATCGAGACCGTTGCACATCTGAAGCAGAACGGTCGCATCGTGATCATGCTGTGTGCCTTCGACGGACCGCCGAAGATCTTCCGTTTCTATGGACGGGGCCGCGTCCTGGAGCCACATGACGACGACTTCGATACGGAAGCCGCCCGTTTCCCCAACATGCCAACCATCCGCAACCTGATTGTGGTCGAAGTTGCCCGTATTCGGGATTCTTGCGGCTACGGTGTCCCGAATTATCGATTCGAAGGCGAACGGGATTCACTCGTCAACTGGGCGAACGCGAAATCCGAGCAGGAACTGGTCGACTATCGCATCGATAACAATGAAACGAGTCTCGACGGGCTACCCGGTCTCGACATCGACAAGCTGCGTTAGACCGGAAACAGTTCCGTATCTTTTGACCGCCTGATCAAGTAGGCTTCCCGCCGGGGATTCGCTACGAAGATCGCGTATGTCGCTGTACGCAGAACTGAAGCGCCGCAACGTGTTTCGCGCCGCGGCTGCCTATCTCGTGCTCGCATGGTTGCTGCTGCAGATTGGCGACGTGTTGTTCGGGGCGCTCGATCTTCCCGCCGCGTGGAACCGTGGCCTGCTCGCCCTGCTGTTACTCGGTGGCATCCCCGTCCTGGTCTTTTCCTGGGTCTACGAGCTGACGCCCGAGGGCATCAAGCGCGAATCCGAAATAAGCAAAGGCGAGTCGGTAACGGCGGAGACGGCCAAGAAGCTCGATCTCGTCGTCATCGCCCTCCTCATCATTGCCATCGGCATCTTCGCGACCGAACGCCTGTTCTTCCCGCGGCATGCGCCTGCCCCGTCGCCGGAAACGGAACTCGTGCGCGGCATTGCGGTGCTGCCTTTCCAGAACCTGTCGGCCGACCCGGGGAATGCGTTCTTCGCAGGCGGGGTGCACGAGGATGTACTGACACACTTGTCGCGAATTCCCGAGCTGCGCGTCATTTCCCGGACGTCGATGCTGAAGATCGCGGAGACAGATCTCGACGTGCCGGCCATCGCGGAACGACTCGGCGTGTCGCACGTGCTCGAAGGCTCGGTGCGGCGTTCCGACGATCGCGTACGAGTCACGGTGCAGCTCATCGACGGCAGCAACGACGAACACCTCTGGGCCGAGAACTACGACCGCACACTGACCGACATTTTCGCAATCCAGTCCGAGATCGCGATCGCAATCGCGGCACAGCTTCAGACCGAACTCTCACCGGAGACGGTCGAGACACTCATGCAGGCGCCGACGCGGAACACCGTGGCCTACGACCTGTTCGTCAAGGCTCGTACAGCCATGTTTGACGACACGGCAGAAGATCACGAGGTGACCTACGAACGCGTGATCGAGCTTGCGAGCGAAGCCGTCGAGCTCGATGCGGACTTCCTCGATGCGCACGTCATGCTGCTGTACGCGCACGGCCGGCTGGTTTGGGAAGACCTGGACCCGGACGGCAGTCACGCCCAGGCC
Source organism: Woeseiaceae bacterium (assembly GCA_030066625.1). Lineage (GTDB taxonomy): Bacteria > Pseudomonadota > Gammaproteobacteria > Steroidobacterales > Woeseiaceae > UBA1847. Next base: position 7,107 of record JASJBG010000159.1, on the reverse strand, counting down.
GCTCGCCGGATCCTGAACGACATCGTCGAACGCTGGCCGGAAAGGCCGGAAACGCACATGGCCGGCGGTCACTACCTGTACACGGTAGATCGAAACTACACGGCGGCGCAGCGCGCGTATGCGCAAGCGTTGCTGGAGCTTCCTGACAATCCGCGGTTGCTCTACCAGCTCGCAGCAAGCCTCAAACGACTGGGACGCTACAAGGAACAGGAGCTTTACCTGAGGCGGCTGATCGAACTCGACCCGGAGGTCGTCGATCCCTACACCGAGTTGACCCTGTCACTCGAATTTCAGGATCGTGCGGACCAGGCGCGCGCCCTCATCGAGCGTATGCGCGAGCGCTTCCCGGACAGTCGCAGCGTAGCGTGGGACTGGGCGTACCGGGTTCGACTCCTGCAGGACGGTGATCGCGAGACGCTCGTAGCGCTTGCGGCGGAAGACCCGTTCATCGACGCTCGCAGCGCGTCCCTGCGCGGCTGGTGGCTCGCGGAAGCAGGCGACATCGACGGTGCACGCGCGATGTTCGAGGCGCGCCGGACGAATGCCCCGAGCAGCTTCGCGCTTCGCGATGCAAGCATGGACCTGCTGTTGCTGCAGCGCGATGATGAGGATGCCTTCAACAACGCATCGCGAGTCGACGACCTGTTCCTGTTGTCTGTCGCACGTGACGCCGAGGCAGACGCCGAGGGTGCCTGGGACTGGGCCTACCTGACGCTGATCGCGGCCATTGGCGGCGATGCAGAGCTCTACACCGAACTGCGGTCGCGATGGGCAGCGGTGCCGCAGCCGGACGACCCATGGACCCGCTACTGGTCGGCGTTTTCGATTGCACGCGCCGATGCGCTGATGGGCGATCCGAAGACTGCGTGGGCATCCATGGAGGAGTGGCGGCGGCCGGGCTTCCTGACGCCCGGCTATGCAGCGGCATGGCGCGCCTACCTCGACCACTTCTTTGGCGATGTCGCCGGCTACCAGGCCTTCGTCGCGAGTTTCGAACCGGCCGCGTGAGCGGCCGCACTTCCGGGTGACGTCTATACTCGGAAAGCACACCAAGGGGGAATAACAACAATGAAAACCAAAGCTTTACTACTCTCGGTCATCGCCTGCCTGCTGCCGCTCACCGCGTCGGCTGACAATCACGGCGATCGTCTCATATTGACTGACGTCTGGGTCGTCGTACCCAAACAGGGGATGGAAGCGCAGTTCGAAGAAGCCGCTTCAGCGCACATGGCGTACCGCGCCGAACAGGGTGAATCCCGTTCCTGGGAAGCCTACAACGCAATCATCGGCGACAACGTACAGGCCGTCATGTTCCGTGCCTGCTGCTTTGACTGGCCGGATCAGGACGCTTACGTCGAGGCGATGGACGGGTCTGAAATCCAGGCGCACTGGGCAGACAACGTCCACCAGTACGTTGATGACTATCACCACTACATCGAAGAGTACGACTACGAGAACAGCTACTGGCCGGAAAGCGACGATCGCGGACCCTACTTCGGCGTCACGACCTGGACCTGGAAGGAAGGAGCCGGACCGGGACCCGAAGCAGCCCGCACGAAGCTCAGCCAGGTGGCCCTGGAAAACGGCTGGGGCGAAGCCGGTAACGAGTGGCTCTGGCACAAGCGAATAGGCGGACCGCCCAAGCTGATGATCGTCACCGGCTTCGAAAGCTATGCCGACATGGCGCCGCCCGAGCAGAGTTTCGCCGAGTTCCTGTCGGAACACATGGACGAGGACGAGATGAACGATCTGTTCACGACCTTCGGCTCCGGATTCTCGAGCTCCGAGTACACGGTCTGGCGGCTGAACGAGAACCTGTCGACGCCGGGCGACTAGCGGAAGCTCTGGCAAAACAAAGCCGGCCCTGTCGCCCGACAAGGGCCGGCTCTTCTAACTCAGTCGCGTCGCCAGTTCGCGTGCCCACACGCGGGCGCTTTCCTCGTCGGTCTTGTCCTCGAGTTTGCCGCCGGCACCCGGCAGCATGCCCGGAAAAGCGACGGCCATAACGGGCCTGAGCCTTCGCCTCGCGAGCAGCGGCTCGAGGAACTTGCGGCGTGCTTTGTCGGGATCTTTGACAGCGATGCCGCTCGCGAGAAAAACGGCGAAGATCTTGTTCGAGAGTTCCTTGCGTTTGAGAAAACGGCGGGCACGCCAGTACACCATGCCGATGCGGACACCGGTCCCGAACACGATCGTCGAGTAAGGCTCGAGCGCGAGCCTTCTTGCGTCGCGAAGATCGATCGTCGTGACCGCATGCCCGGCGGCCTCGAGCTCCGTGGCAACAACGTCAGCGTAGCGGGCAGCGGCACCGCCCTTGCTGAAGTAGACGACCGCGACGCTCTCTGGCAATTTGCTCACTCCCACTTGTCAGGCTTTCTCATGCGCATCATCGTCGCTTCCCGAAATCCCGTCAAAGTCGAGGCCGCGCGCCAGGCGTTCGCGAGCCTGTTTCCCGAACGCGACCTGGTGGTCGAGTCTGTCAGTGTTGGCTCCGGCGTCAGCGACCAGCCGATGAGCGACGTGGAAACCCGCAGCGGCGCGAGGAACCGTGCCGTCGCGGCGCGCGATGCGGTCACCGACGCAGACTTCTGGGTCGGCATGGAGGGCGGTATCGAGGTTATTGACGACCAGCTGATGGCCTTCGCCTGGATGGTCGTCGGTAACCGCGACTCGCTATCCGAGGCGCGCAGCGTCACGCTGCCGCTACCGCCGGCTGTCCGGGAACTGGTTGATGAGGGACTGGAACTCGGCGATGCCAACGATCGCGTGTTCAGCACCGTGAACAGCAAACAGGGTGGCGGCGCCTATGGGCTGCTCACCGACGGCCGCTACACGCGCGAAAGCGTCTACTCACAGACGTTGATCATCGCTCTGACGCCATACGCAAACCCGCTCTATCCGCAGTCACACCGCTGAGTCAGGCCTCGCGCAAGCCGTCCCGGATCTGCCCCGCGCTCACCGCGAGCCGCTTGTCCACCGAGAACGAATGCTCCTGCGCGTGCACGGTATCGATGAGATTCCATTCGCCGACGCATTTCTCGCGATCGAGTTTGACGTACAGCCAGCCGCGCCGTTCCGTCTCCATGTAGGCGAGACTCGGATTGATCGCGAGCGTCGCGTCGCGTACTGCATTTGGCTCCGCCTCCGGCAGGTACTCCGCGAAACCCGGCGACGTCACCGACGTCGTCATCAGCTCGACGGCGACCGGTGACGAGTGTCCCCAGGGAACGAGATTGCCGGCGAGCGAGGTGTGCAGGTCGCCGCTCAGGATGACCGGGTTGCTCGCATGCTCGTAGAGGTCGGTGAGGAAGTCCTGGCGCGCGGCCGGATAGCCGTTCCAGGTATCGAGCAGCATGGGTGGATTGCCCTTGCTCGCGGCGACGAAGCCCTGGAGCCGCTCGGGCGGCAACATCGATTCCCGCTCGAGGTCGAGCAGTGGCTCGAGGTCCGGCGACAGCGTCGGCGACACCATCACCTGCTGGCCAATGACCTGCCACGTCGTCCCGTCGGCTCGCGCGAGTGCTCGCCGGAGCCAGGCTTCCTGCCGCCGGCCGAGAAGCCGGCGCTCCGGGTCGCCCATCGCGGCCTTGACGGACTCGAAGGTGACATCCGGGCCAGCGTCTGGCTGCAGGTCGCGCCCGTACATGCGCGTGTCGAGCATGATCAGCGACAGCAGGTCGCCGTACCGGAAGTCGCGAAACGTCCGCGTATTGCCGCGATCATGGGTGACGCGCACGGGCATCCACTCGAGCCACGCCTGGATAGCGGCGTCGCGGCGCGCATCCCAGGCGCCCTGTTCGTCGCTGTGGTTCTGCGCGCCGCCGCGCCAGGCGTCATTGGCAAGTTCGTGATCGTCCCAAACCGGGATCAGCGGATGGCTGCCGTGCATCGCTATCGAATCGGGGTCTGCCTTGTACTGCGCATGACGCCGCCGGTAGTCGTCGAGAGTAACCAGGCCGCCGCGAGGCTCGGGAACCCGCCCGAGGCGTTCCGCCAACTCGGTCGCATAGCCGCCGAGGCCATATTCGTAGATGTAATCGCCGAGATGGATAACGGCATCGAGATCGTCCCGTGAGGCGATATCCCGGTAAACGTGAAAATAGCCATACGGGTGGTTCGAGCAGGACACGACTGCGAATGCCGCCCGAGTCGGCGAACCTGCCGGGAGCGTTCGCGTGCGACCCACAGGCGAACTGACGCCACCCACGTCGAATCGGTAGAAGAGCTTACGTCCCGGCGGCAGCCCTGTCGCATCGACCTTGACCGTGTAGTCGCGGCCGGCATCGGTCGAGGTGACACCGCTCGCGACGATCGAAGACATCGCTTCGTCCTCGGCCACGGCCCAGCCGACCTCGATGCCATTGCCCTGCACGCCAGACACCCGCGTCCAGAGGATGACGCGATCGTCCAGCGGGTCGCCGCTCGCGACCCCGTGGGCAAATTGCGCGCCGGCGGCGTTCGCCGGGCGTAGTCCGAGTGCCGAGAAGGCAGCGCCGCTCAGCAGCGTTCGAATGAAGTGTCGTCGTTGCACGGTGTCTCCTGCGGATCAGTCGGGGATGACGGCGTCGGCTTCGATCTCGACCAGCATGCGCGGATCGATGAGCGCGGAGACCTCGACCATGGACGTGGCGGGCGGCGCGTCACCGAAGAACGCACGATGCGCTTTCGCAACCGCCTCCCACTGGCTGATGTCGGTCACGAACATCCGTGTCCGAACCACGTCGGCGAGTCCGCTGCCGGCATTTTCGAGCGCTGCCTCGAGCACCTTCAGGCACTGCACGCTCTGCGCATGGATATCGCCTTCGCCGACAAGCTCGCCGTTCTCGTCAACGGCCGCCGAGCCGGACACGGCCACGATGTTGCCAGCGCGCACTGCCCGGCAATAACCGGCCAGCGGCTCCCAGGGCGCACCCGAGTGGATGCGAGTGTGTCTATCGCTCATATATCTGTGATAATTGACTTTAGTTAATGATTGTAAACTGTTGTTTTGTTGTACCTTTCAATCAACAGTAGCGCCGTCGTCGAAGCCAGCGCGTAGGCACCGGCAATGACCCATGGCAGCGGCCCAACGACCAGACCCTGCGCCTGCAACACGGCGACGCCGACGCCGTTGACGCCGAACAGCCGTAGCAGCTCGAGCCGCGGTGCACGGGCCCGCCCCTCGTTGAACAGGCCCAGCGTGTACAGGAGCGCCCACAGCATCACACAGGGAACGACCACGGCGGTGCCGCCTGCCGTCGCAAACAGCTGGCCAATGCCGAGCGTGGCCACGACAGCGACCGCGAACTGCGCCATGACGTAGCGCCGGATGGCGGGCTCTACCTCCGGGTCATACTTGTGAAAGTGATCGAGATCCGCGCGCGACTTCGGATAGCGCGCCTCGACGTCGGCGGGCCGCCAGCCGGTGCGCCGGAACCACACCCCGAGCTTGTCCTGCCAGCGTTTGGCCTTGCGCGCATCGAACAGCAGGTAGTCGTAGACCTGCAGGTTGGCCCAGAACGGGTTCCAGTTCGCGAGCGGTTTGCGCACACCGAAGATCACCGGGTCGTCCTCACGCTCGTCCTCGAAGGTGCCGAACATGCGGTCCCAGAGAATCAACATCCCTCCGTAGTTCTTGTCGATGTAGCGCTCGTTCTGCGCGTGGTGCACACGGTGGTTGGACGGCGTGACCAGGATTCGGTCGAGGACGCCCATGCGACGAACGACCTGGGTGTGGACCCAGAACTGGTAAATGAGATTGACCGCGTTGACCGTGACCAGCACCTCGAGCGGGAAACCGATCAGGAACAGCGGCAGGTAGAACACCCAGCCGAACAGGAAGCCCGTGCTGGTCTGCCGGAGCGCTGTCGACAGGTTGTAGTCCTCGCTCTGATGGTGCACCGCGTGCGCTGCCCAGAGAACCGATATCTCGTGACTCATGCGGTGAAACCAGTAGTAGCAGAAGTCCCACGCGAGCGCAGCGACGACCCACAGCGCAATCCCGCTGACGGACAGATCGAACCACGCGAGCTGCATGTCGATCAGCGCGAAGCTCTGCAGCACGAAGCCCCAGATGATGAGCGGGATCAGCTTGGTCAGGTAGCCGAAGGTCGTACTCAGGATGCCGGCACTAAGACTGTTGATTGCATCATTCGCACGATAAAGCCCCGAGCCTCGCCACTTGTCGATAGCGAGTTCGATGACGAGTGCGAGCAGGAAGAACGGGACGGCCAGCGCGATCAGGTCCATGCGGAAATTGTACCGAATTGCGGGTAAGCTGCCGGCGGATTTCGTCCGGAAAAATTAGATGATCAATGCTGCGGAACTCGAACTGCTAAAGACAGCCGTCGACCGACTCGCCGAGGGTTATGACAAGCTGCCGGAATTCGTGCCGGAATTCGACCAGGACGCCGCACGAGCGGTGATCGAACAGGTCGCCGAGCGCATGCATGACAATTACCCCTACTATCACCCGCAGTACGCCGGCCAGATGCTCAAGCCGCCGCACCCGATCGCGCGCATCGCCTACGCGCTGTCGCTGTGGGTGAACCCGAACAATCACGCCCTCGATGGAGGCCGCGCCAGTTCGGCCATGGAGAAGGAATGCATCGTCGAACTCGGCCGCATGTTCGGCTGGGACTCGCCGCTCGGCCACCTGGCGGGCGGCGGCACGATGGCGAATCTCGAGGCGCTGTGGGTCGCGGGCCGGCTGCACCCGGGCAAGCGCGTCATTGCATCATCGCAGGCCCATTACACGCACGGCCGCATCAGCGAAGTCCTCGGGCTCGAGTTCACGGCGGTCGACGTCGATGCGGCCGGACGTATGGACCTCGAACATGCGCGCGTGCTGCTCGAGCGCAGCGACGTGGGCACGATCGTCGCAACCATGGGCAATACGGGACTCGGATCCGTGGATCCCCTGCCCGGCATCCTCGAACTCGCCGCGGAGTTCGATGTGCGCGTGCACGCCGACGCGGCCTACGGCGGCTACTTCGGCCTTGCAGCCGGTCTCGAGCCGACGGCGCGGGATGCGTACGACCGTCTCGTCGACGTCGATTCGATCGTCATCGACCCGCACAAGCACGGCCTGCAGCCCTACGGCTGCGGCTGCGTGCTGTTCCGAGACCC
>JASJBG010000158.1 GCA_030066625.1 Woeseiaceae bacterium | reverse complement strand
CCGTTAGCGCATACGAACGCGCGGTAGAACTCACGTCCTCGCAGGACGCCGATGCGCTCATCGGTCTCGGTGAAGCGTTAATGTCGTCGAGCGGCCAGACGATGACGCCAGCGCACTCTCGAACAGCGAGATCGAGCGCGGCGTCATCGTCTGGCCGCTCGACGACATTAACGCTTCACCGAGACCGATGAGCGCATCGGCGTCCTGCGAGGACGTGAGTTCTACCGCGCGTTCGTATGCGCTAACGGCTCCGTCTGCGTTGCCGAGCGTCATGTACGAGCGACCGAGCATCATCCAGCCGTCGACATCGCCAGGCTCCTGCTCGAGTCGCGCCGCAAGACCGGCAACCATGGCCTCGACCTCGGGAGGGTTGCTGCCCGCAGCCGAAGCCGCAACCGGCTCGCTGGCGCCGGATGGCACGCCCGGACGGCCGGTGACGGCGTACAGCGCAGCGGACAGGCCGACGACGAAGACAATGGCGAAACCCGTCAGCAAGCCCTGCTTCTGCAGGTCCCGCGTCAATGGCCAGATGGTGAAGCCGACGGCCGCTAGGCACATCAGCGCGAGAATTACCCAGAACACGTGCTCACTCCTGCAGCGGCTCGTCGTCTATCGGCAGCGCCATTCTTCGGCGTACGACCCGAGCGATCAGGAATGCGCCGCCCAGCAGCAGGATTGCCGGGGCAACCCACAGAACCAGCGTCTTGCCGCTGAGTCGCGGCCGATACAGCGCAAAATCGCCGTAGCGCTCGACGAGGAAATCGTAGATCTCGGTGTCCGTCTTGCCCTCTTCGAGGAGTCGGCGGATTTCGCGGCGTAAATCTGAGGCCAGGAACGCGTTCGAATCCTTGATCGACTGGTTCTGGCACTTCAGACAGCGGACTTCCTCGATGATGTCCTCGTAGCGTGCCTGCAGCACAGGGTCCTCGAATGCCTTTTCGGCGTCGATGGCGAGCACGGGCGCCGCCGTCATGAGAGCGGCGCACGCGGTAACTAACAAGCGACGAATCATCTGCTGCCCCCGGTTTCGATGAGCGGCACGAAGTCACGCTCCCAGATCGACGCCGTCAACGGCCCGAGGTGCTTGTGCAGCACGATGCCGTCCGAGTCGACGAGAAATGTCTCTGGCGCGCCGTAGACGCCCCAGTCGATGCCGACGCGGCCATCGCCGTCGAAACCCGAGTCCACGTACGGATCGCCGTACTGGACGAGCCAGCGCAGCGCGGTCGGACGATCGTCGCGCCAGTTGATGCCATAGATCGGTATCGCGTTGGAATCGGCGAGCTGCATCAGGAAAGGATGCTCCTCGCGGCAGCCGACGCACCAGGTGGCCCAGACGTTGACGAGCGTCGGACCGTCCGCAAATACGGCGTTCGAAACACGCTGGCCTTCCTCCATCAGCGACGGCAGGTCGAACTCGGGCGCCTGCTTGTCGATATACGTGGACGGAAGCTCGCCCGGATCGCGCGTAAGGCCGACCGACAGGAAGTACAGCAATACGATGAAGCCCGCGAGGACACCGACAGGAAGCGCGTACTTCGACATCAGGCGGTCTCCGGCGCCACCACGTCGACTTTCGCCGGCTGCTCGGCTTTCACCCGGTAGCGCCGGTCCGTCATGGCGATGAGACCACCGATAGCCATCAGCAGCGCACCGAACCAGATGAAGCGCACCAGCGGCCGGTACTGGACGCGCACGCTCCAGACGTCCGCGCCGATCTGGTCGCCCATCGAGATCATCAGGTCGCGATTCCAGCCGGGCAGCAGGCCGGCCTCGGTCATCGGGCTCTGCTGTACGCGGTACTGGCGCTTCTGCGGCCTGAGCTGCGCCACGAACTCGCCGTCACGGCGCACGTCGACCACCGCCTCGCGCGCTACGTAGTTGGGGCCCTCGACGTCGATCAACTCACGCATCTCGAACGTGTAGGCGCCCGCATCGATCGACTGCCCCGGGGCCAGCGAGCGGTCTGTCTCGATGCTGAACGAGGACACGACGACGACACCGAGGGTGAAGAAGCCGACGCCGAAGTGAGCAACGTTCATGCCGAGCATCGAGCGCGATATCGGCGGCGCTCCCGGCGCACGGCGCAGCGAGCGAATCGGCTGCACCAGCGACGATGCCATCACCCAGAATGCGGCGATCGATCCAACGGCAAGCAGCAATCCGATGCGACCGTAGATGACGGTCGGCACGAGCACGCCAACTATGACACCGACGATCAGCGGCAACCGGAGCTGCTTGGCGAGCGGCTCCCAGGCCTGCGAACGCCACGCCGTGTGCATGCCGACGCCGACCAGGAACAAGAGCGGGATCATCGGCACCATGAACGCGACCTCGAACCACGGCGCGCCCACCGATATCTTGCCGGCGCCGATCACGTCGGTGACCAGCGGCGCGAGCGTACCGATGAAGACGAGCGCCGCGGCGACAACCAGCAGCACGTTGTTGAGCAACAGGAAGGTCTCCCTCGACAACGCCTTGAAGCCGACGTCGGCATCGAGAGCCGGTGCGCGCCACGTGTACAGCACCAGCGCCGAGAGAATGACGATCCCGAGGAATGCGAGGATAAAGAAGCCGCGTGTCGGATCGCTCGCGAAAGCGTGCACCGAGACGATGATGCCGGAGCGCACGAGGAAGGTGCCGAGCAGGCTAAGCGAGAACGCCGCGATCGCGAGCAGCAGCGTCCAGCTCTTGAACAGACCGCGTTTCTCGGTCACCGCGAGCGAATGAATCAGCGCCGTGCCGACCAGCCAGGGCATGAACGACGCGTTCTCGACCGGGTCCCAGAACCACCAGCCGCCCCAGCCGAGTTCGTAGTAGGCCCACCAGCTGCCGAGCGCGATGCCGAGCGTCAGGAACAGCCAGCTGGCCGTCGTCCACGGTCGTGTCCAGCGTGCCCAGGCACGATCGAGATTGCCGCTGATCATCGCCGCGACGGCGAACGCAAACGCGACCGAGAAGCCGACGTAACCGATGTAGAGCATCGGCGGATGAATCGCGAGCCCCGGGTCCTGCAGCAGCGGGTTGAGGTCGGCGCCGTCGACGGCGGCCGGCGACAGCCGCACGAACGGATTCGAGGTCAGGATCGTGAACAGCAGGAAACCGACCGACAGGAGCCCGAGCACGCCAATAACGCGCGATGAGAAGAGCTCGGGCAGGCCGCGGCTGTATGCAGCGACGGCCACCGTCCAGCTTGCGAGGATCAGCACCCAGAGCAGCAGCGAGCCTTCATGCGCGGCCCAGGTGGCCGAGACCTTGTACATGGTCGGCAACGCCCGCTGCGAGTTCTCGGCGACGTACAGCACCGAGAAGTCATCGTTCAGGAAGGCCCAGACGAGGCAGGCAAAGGAGAACGCCACGAACACGAACTGCCCGTACGCGGCCGTGCGACCAACGGCCATCATCTGGTTGTCGTTACGGTGCGCGCCGACCAGCGGGATGATGCCCTGGCACAGTGCCAGTGACAGCGCGAGGATTAGCGCAAAGTGCCCAATCTCAGGAATCATTCGACGTCACACTCGAGCTGTTCGCCGCTCGCGGCCATCGCTATGCCGTCCGAGTGCTGCATTGCGAGCGACTCGGCGACTTCGGGCGCCATGTAATTCTCATCGTGCTTGGCGAGCACCTCGTCCGCGACGAAGGTCCCGGCTGCGTCCATACGCCCGTGCGCGACGACGCCCTGCCCCTCGCGGAACAGGTCCGGCAATACGCCCGTATACATGACCGGAATCTCGCAGCGCAGATCGGTCACCATGAAGTTGACGTCCAGCGAGCCATCCGCGCGCTCGATGCTGCCGTCTACGACAAGGCCGCCTACGCGGAAATTTCGATCCTTCGGATACTCGCCCGCGACGACCTCGGTCACGCTCACGAAAAACATCATGTTGTCTTTGAACGCCTGCAGCGTCAGCCCCGCCGCCGCGGCTACGCCGAGGACTGCGAGTCCGACCGCCAGCATTCGCTGTTGCCTTGCTTTCACCGCTTGCTCTCCACCGCCTTGATGCGGACTTCCACGTCACGGTACACCTTACGGTGCCGTGCCCGCGCAGACCATTCGTTTAAAGCGACAACGATGGCGGTCAGCGCGTAGCAGCTCCACACGTAAACGCCGTAGTCGCCCATTGCAAGTTTTTCCATAAGTCAGCGTCCCTCCTGGCTCAGCCTTCCTGGGATTGGAGCATCATGTCTTTGACCCAGCGCGTCCTGGATTCGCGCCGCAGCACCTCGGTTCGCACCCGCCGTAGCAGCATGCCGCCGAACACGAGCGAGAAACCGAAGATCATTGCGAGCAGCGGATACAGCATGCCGGGATCGATTGCCGGTCCGCCTTCCTTGATCAGCGTCGGTCCCTGGTGCAGCGAGCTCCACCACTCGACCGAAAAGTGAATGATCGGCACGTTGACCGCGCCGACCAGCGCGAGCACGGCGCTCGCCTTGTCGGCTTTGGCGGTGTCGTCTATCGCGCCGCGCAGCGCCATGTAGCCGAAATACAGGAACAGCAGGATCAGTTCGGAGGTCAGCCTCGGGTCGCCCCACTCCCACCACGTTCCCCACATCGGCCGGCCCCAGATCGATCCGGTGGCGAGCGCCAGGAAGGTGAACGAGGCGCCGAGGGGCGCGCAGCTGGCCGCCACGGCATGGGCCAGCTTCATGCGCCAGATCAGCCCGATGCCGCCGGCGATCGCCATGATCATGTACGCCAGCATCGACAGGTACGCGGACGGCACGTGAACGTAGATGATCCGGAACGCGTCACCCTGCTGGTAATCCTCGGGCGCGATAAACAGCCCGGCATAGACGCCGTAGGCGATCAGCAGGTAGCCCGGCACGGAAAGCCACGGGATCAGCTTGTCGGCGAGCGCATAGAAATGCGGGGGCGAAGCGAGTTTATGAAACCAGGTCCACATAGGCGAGATTCTACTCGTTACTGATCCGGAGTGCGGCGGCCGTAGCGTAAGGCGCGAGCGTCAGCGCCCCCACCGCGTAAGCCGCCAGTGCGTAGATTCCTGTGGAGAATACGTCGCCGGCCGCCGCCAGCGATACGGTCCGTGCCCCAAAAATCAAAACTGGCATTGCCAGCGGCAGGATCAACAGGCTAAGCAGCGCCGTGCCGCGATGCAGCCCGACGGTCAGCGCCGCGCCGATCGAGCCCAACAGGCTCAGGCTGATCGTGCCCAGCGCCAGCGTAGTCATCAGTACGCCGATCGTGTCTGCCGGCATGCGGAACGTGATCGCCAGCGCTGGCGACAGCAGCACCAGCGGCAGGCCGCTGGTCAGCCAGTACGCGACGGTCTTGCCGAGCGCGAGCACGACGAGCGGCTGCGGGCTGACGAGCAGCTGCTCCAGGCTGCCGTCTTCGAAGTCTGAAAGAAACAGGCTGTTCAGCGACAGGAGCATCGACAGTAGCGCAGCCACCCACAGCACGCCGGGACCGGCGAACTCGAGCTGCTCGACGCTGGGACCGACAGCCAGCGGAAACAGCGTGCAGACCATGGCGAAAAAGAACAGTGGATTCAGGATGTCGCCGGGGCGCTTCCACGCGAGCAACAGGTCCCGCTTGATCATCCCTGCCAGTGCCGAGCCGAGGCCCGGGCTCATTGCATCGGCGGCGTTCACTGCAGCAGGACCCGCTCGATGGGCGCGTCGATGGACACGTCCTGGTGGGCCGCCATGACGCACATGCCGTTGCGACGCAGGTGCTCTGTGACCAGGGTCTCGACGAGCTTGCGGCCTTCGCGGTCGAGGTTCGTAAAGGGTTCGTCCATCAGCCACAGCTCGGCGTCCGCCATCAGCATGCGGGCGAGCGCGACTCTTCGTTGCTGGCCAGCGGACAACGACCTGAGCGGGAGGGACTTCAGGCGGCCGATCTCGAGGCGTTCGAGTACCGCATCGAGATCGGTGGTTCGCGAGCGCCTGAGGCTCTGTTCGAAGCGCAGGTTCTCGGCGACCGTCAGGTCCGCCTTGAAGCCGACACGGTGGCCCATCCAGACCATGGCATCGAAGAACGGCTGTCGATGAGAGCGGATCGGTTCGCCCTGCCAGCGCACCTCGCCTTCCTCGAAGTCGAGCATGCCGACGATGCCGCGCATCAGGCTCGTCTTGCCGCTGCCGTTCGCGCCTTCAAGTAACATAAGCTGGCCGGGGTCGAGCGCAAAACCCACACCCGTAAACAGGCAACGTTCACCTCGAATCAGCGTGAGGTCACTGGCAGATAGTTTTGCGGTCAATACCTTAGGTCCTGTCGCCAAACGCCGACGGTTGCGGAGATCAACGGTAATCGCAGATATTACGAGATGTTAGCGGTCTAATTGAAGCGCGATTTTAGATGCTGTTCGTGTCTCGTTGATTAGAGGTTTCTACGCATCGCGATTTTGTTTCGCAAAGACCAATATGTAGACTGAAGTTCACCGGTCAGATCAGACAATAAAGAGCGACCGGAACCCGAAGAATAACAATTCACACGCTAAAAAACGTGGAGCGAGTTCTTAGGCTATGGATCTAGCGGCAGCGGGTCTCAGGGAACAACCTTTTCCGACGCACGGCAAGCCGTTGGCGGTCGTCTCTTACGCATCGCATGCCGACGCGCTGGGAGTCCTGAAGAAGACCTGCGAGTCGCCGAAAGGCCTTGCCCTGCTCCAGGGCCCGCCGCTATCCGGCAAGTCCACGCTGATACGCCAGTTCGTCGACAGCATCCCGGAAGAATGCTCGGTCGCGGTTGTTGACGGTGCGGGCAAGAACACGTCGGCCCTGCTCGAAGCGCTGATGCGCGGCTTCGGCTATCACCTCGACTTCAACTCCACGGGTGAATTGCTGGCGATGGCGCGCGTGTTCGCCCTGCAGCAGGCCTCTTCGCACGAACCGCCAATCGTTATCATCGAGAATGCCGACGCGCTCAACCCGAGCGCGCTGCGAGCACTGACCGAACTGGCAGAGCTGCGGGTGCGGGAGATATATGCCCTCAAGATCGTGCTGGTCAGCGACCACTCGATGCGGGAGCTTGTCGACTCGACGTCGATGCGACCGATCGCCCGGCGCGTCACCGCGGATTTTCACCTGCACCCGATGACGTCGACGGAGGCCGTGGCCTACCTGCACGAAAAGCTCAGGATAGCCGGCAGTGACAAACCCGAATTCGTGTTCCCGATCTCGGTCTGCAACGAGCTCTGGGAGGCCTCGGGCGGCTGGCCGGGCATACTCGACCGGCTAGCGCTGCTAGCGATCGCGCGGACGAAGACGCTGCCTGTCGCCGCGTCGATCATCGAACACCCGGAAGTGCCGGCGGGCACCTGGCATGGCGCCGACGAACAGTCCGAACGGCTCGCGAAACATGCCGAACCGGAGCCGCCGACGCTGTACGTCACCCTGAACGGCAAGACGCTGAAGAAACTCACCTTCGACAAGCCGCGCATGCTGGTCGGCCGTTCCGAACACAACGATCTCGCGATCGACAGCCGCTTCGTCAGCCGCCATCACCTGCTGCTGGTGCGTCACGGCGGCTCGACTTTCCTGATGGACCTCAACAGCACCAACGGCACCTTCGTGAACTCGAAGCGGGTCTCGAATCACATTCTCATTGACGACGACGTCATCACCGTCGGCCACCATCGCGTCAAGTACTACGACCCGCACGCGAAACGCCGCGCAAAACTCGAAGGTACAGAGTTCAGCGACACGGCCATCATGAAGACGCTGGCCGACATGCGATCCTTGCTGGCGGACGAAAACACGGCCGAACTGCCGGCGCCTTCGGAGAACCTGCCGACGCTCGGCAACTAGCCGTAGAAGTGCTTCTTGAAGTGCCGGCGGCACATTGATACGTAGCGGTCGTTGCCGCCAATTTCTATCTGCGACCCCTCACGGATGGCATTGCCGTTTTCATCCATGCGGACGACCATGGTCGCCTTCGTGCCGCAGTGGCAGATCGCCTTCAGTTCCTTGAGGTTGTCGGACCATGCCAGCAGGTATTTGCTGCCTTCGAACGGCTCACCCTGGAAGTCCGTTCTGAGCCCGTAGGCCAGGACCGGCACGTTGAGCGAATCGGTGACTTCACCGAGCTGAAACACCTGGTCCCGGGTCAGGAACTGCGCTTCGTCGATGAGCACGCAGTGCAGCGGCCCTGACTTCACGTGCTCTGCGATCTGCTCGAGCAGGTTGTCGTCCGGCCGAAACGTCACCGCCTCTGTCTCGAGGCCGATCCGTGACGTCACCTTGCCGATGCCGAAACGGTCGTCGAGTTCCGGTGCCATGACGAGCGTGTTCATGCCGCGCTCGCGATAGTTGTAGCTCGACTGCAAGAGCGCGGTCGACTTGCCGGCGTTCATGGACGAGTAATAGAAATAGAGCTTTGCCATGGCGCTATTTAAGCACCACGGCGACGCGCTTTCACGCGGCGGTTCTAGCGGGGAAACTGGAGCAGTTTGCCGAGCGGCCGGCGGATACCGCCCGGTGTGCGTTCGGCCCTGCAGGTCGGGCAAACGTTCGTCGGCGGGCGCAGGTCGCTGATGATCTGCGGGACCGGGGTTACCTTGCCCGAGCGCAGACAGCTCGAGCAGATCACGAGGTTGCTCATGCGATTGAGCAAGCGATAGTCGACGTTGTCTTTTGTGGGCGTTGCCATAGCCGGCTCCCCGAAAGCTCGGAGAGTCAGTTTTGACAAGGGCTGCGAAAAGCGCGAGAAAAACGCCGTTTCGGTGGCCGAAGTGTTAACCAGTCGGCACTTTAAGTGTGACCCCGGTACCAGTTTTTGCCGGCCGGAATGGCTCAGCGAATACGCGATACGCGGACCGTGCGGTCCTTCTCGGGAATATAGATTTCGTAGCCGAAAGCGTCCTTGGTCAGGGTGACCTCGAACTGGCAGTTGCGGAGCGACAGACGCCGGTAATTGCTCTGTTTCCAGACCTGGCCGTTTTCCATGATGAAGTAGATCTGCCCGGACGACGGACTCTCCTCGCAGCGGGTCACGACGGCGGAATACTGCGGGTTGTCGCCGCGGTCTGCCCCCTTGACGCGCTCCTTGCCGACGTCGTCGGTCAACGGCCCCGGCGCCTTCTCGACGACCGCTTCTTCGGCCACAGCAGGCACAGCGGCAGCCGTCGCGGTGGCGGCAACCGCGGCAGGCGCCGCAGACGGACCATTCGGCTTTGCCGGTACTGGCGCTGGCGCAACCGAGGCTACCGCGTCATAGCAGGCGAGCCGCGCCGTATCGTCCCCGATGGCCGCGCACTTCCCCATCGCCGACTCCAGGTTGCCCTGCTGGGCAGAGGCTGAGAATGCGAGGAACAGGCAGGCAGTGCCGAACAGGTATTTGTTGTTGTGGTTCTGCATCGTCTTTCCCGAGGATAATATCACGTGCAATGGTTTCGACTGCCTCCCGGTACGTCGGGTTCCGCTCAAATGTAGGAGCCTGCCTTTAGTGTATGCTCCGCGCCGTCCGCTTCTCGGAGGCCACCAATGCCACCCAGCCGTTTTGCTCTTGCCTGTGTGCTCCTGGCCACGCCGTTCACCGCGGCTGCCTGGGGACCCGTCGGTCACCACACGATCTGCGAGATCGCCTACGCGGAGCTGAACGCCGATGCTCGCGCCGAGGTCGACCGACTCGTCGCGCTCGATCCTGCCTACGAGAACTTCGCGACGACCTGCACCTTTGCGGACCACCCGGAGCGGCTGCGGCGGGAAGAGCACTACATGAACTCACCGCGGAGCACGCGGTCGCTTGCAAGCCACGAATGTCCGCAGGCCGACGCCTGCGTGCTGACCGCGATCACGAAGGACATCGCCGTGCTCGAGGACCCGTCGAGCTCCGACGCCGAGCGCCTCGTCGCGCTCAAACTGCTTGGGCACTGGATTGGCGACGTTCACCAGCCCCTGCACGTCAACTTCGCCGACGATCGCGGCGCCAACTGGATCCCGACCGTTGGCGAGTGCGAGCGCAACCTGCACGCGACCTGGGACAGCTGCATCATAGAAAGCCAGATCGGCACCGACTATGCGGTCATCGCCGCAACGCTCAGCGCAGAGATTACTCGCGCGGACCGAATCGACTGGGCCTACGACGCGCCGGTCGAATGGGCCAACGAGTCCTTCCGAATCGCAATCGATCCCGCGACCCGCTACTGCGTCGACAAGGAAGACGCCTGCTGGTACGACGAAGACAACTTCATCCTGTCGCCGGGCGAGACGCAGAAAACACTGACGATCAATCGGGCCTACCTGCGCCGTCACAAGGGGACCGTCGAGACGCGTATGCAGCAGGCTGGCGTGCGCCTGGGCGCAACGCTAAACCGGGTCTTCGAAGCTCAGGACTAAACCTCTACACTACTTAAGAAATCTCTCTTAACTTATTGTAATTATTGTTTATCATCTGCGGGATCCTACACAGCTTGCCCGAGATTGAATGGGCGAACCGCCATTGCAATTCGTGCTTTCTGCCCCACCAATGAGTCTGCCCTACCAATGAGCCAGTCGCGGGAGAACGCCATGGCCGATTCGCCTTTCATCATTGACGTCACGCGCGAAAATTTCGCGCAGGTCATGGAGTCATCGTTCAAGGTCCCCGTCCTGCTGGACTTCTGGGCAAGCTGGTGCCAGCCGTGCCAGGTGCTGATGCCCATCCTCGCGAAGCTTGCCGAGGAATACGATGGGCGATTCCTGCTCGCCAAACTAAACACCGAGGAGGAACAGGAGATCGCGGCCCAGTTCGGCATTCGCAGCATCCCGACCGTAAAGCTGTTCCGTGACGGCCTGCCCGTCGACGAATTCATGGGTGCTCTACCGGCGGAACAGGTTCGTGGTTTCCTCGATCAACACGTTGCACACGCATCTGACGAGGCCGTGCTCGAAGCACGCGAACGTCTCAATTCCGGTGACACGGCGAATGCCATCGCTCGACTGAATGAACTGCGCGAAGCCGATCCCGACAACCCTCGGCTACTCGTGGCACTGGCGGAGGCCCAGGCGGCCCATGGAGACATCGAAGCTGCCGAGGCGAGCCTCCACAGCCTGCCCATCGATGAACGAGACAAACCGGACGTCGTAATACTCCGCGCAAAGCTGTTCTTCCTGGCGCAGGTAGCCGAAGCCCCGGACTCGGCCGAGCTCGAGGGCCGGCTCTCGGCCGATACTTCTGACCATGAAGCCCGGTTCCAGCTCGCACTCCGCAAGATCGTCGACGGCGACTACGAGACCGCGATGGACAATCTGCTCGAACTGATGCGCCAGGACCGGGATTTCGGCGACGACGCCGGCCGCAAGGGCCTCTTGAAGGTGTTCGAACTGCTCGGCAACAGCCCGTTGGTCAGCCGGTATCGCAGCAAGATGGCGAGCCTGCTGCACTGATAGCCCGCCGGCTAGTCCGGCTCCGCCAGCTCCCAGAGTTTCGTCGCTCGCCTGCCCGAGCGGCTGAACAGCAGAACGGGTCGTTCGAGCTCTGCGCTGATCGCCGCGAACGCTTCGACTTCCTCGTCGGAGATCGATATCCCCACCGGAAAGTGCACAAAGGTGATGCCGAGTTCCTCGGCAACCTGCGCAAGCCTGGCGGACGCCGGCTGCCCCGGAGACTCGTCGTCGGCGCGACTGTTGACCACGCTGCGGACACCCTGCTTTGCCGCAAGCTCGAGGTCCGTCTCGAACAGCTGCCCCGTGACGTAGACCTGGGGCGCGAGTTCGAGAACCCGCATCTGCAAGTAGTCCTGGCGCATACCGCACGATACCACCTCCCAACAGCGCCGAGGGCCCTCCGCCAAGGCAAGATCATGAAACCATCAGGAAGCCGTCGGCCCGCCGTCAGGCCCCTGCCGGCGCCGAACTCCACAGTGGCCAGACCGGAATTTACTCCGGCAACAACCAGGGAGATCAAACCAATGCACAAGCTCAAATACTCGCTCATCGCGGTCCTGCTGATCGTCGTGGCGGCCCCGGCGGTACACGCCGACGGCTTTCGCTCGATTCGCCCCTATCAGGGGCTCTACGTCTTCGGCGACAGCCT
>JASJBG010000157.1 GCA_030066625.1 Woeseiaceae bacterium | reverse complement strand
AGCGTGCCGGTCATCATGTAGATCAGGCCCACGCCGATCAGGTAAAAGGTCGCCCCGATCGTACCCATGATCAGATACTTGAACGTCGCCGGCAGGGCACGGCGATCGGAGCCGCCCGCTATGAGGATGTAGCTCGCGAGCGATGAGATCTCCATGAAGACGAAGATATTGAATGCGTCGCCGGCAACCGCGATGCCGCATAGACCGGCGACCGCGAGCAGCCACGCAGAGTAGTAGTACGGCTGCCGATCGATACGCACCTGTGCATCGAGACTTGCGCGGCCACCAACGAGCGCCAGCGACGATGCGCCGGTAATAACGAGTAGGACAAGAGCGCTGAAGCTGTCGACCTCCAGTGCTATCCCATACGGGGCCGGCCACGAGCCCATGGCGTACGCAACAGTTGTTCCATCCATCACGGCAAACGTGAGCTCGAGTGCGATTGCAAACGACAGAAGACTTGCAGCGGTCGCGGCGGCCCACGCGAGTCCTCGCGGAGACAGCAGCACAGCGAAGGCGGCCGTGAGCATCGGCACTATCACCTGCAGCGCCGGCAGGTGCGCGTCCACTCCAATCATCGCTTGTCGATCTCCGCGATCTCGTTTTCTTCGATGGAACCGTATTCCTCACGGATCCGGACCACGATGGCGAGTCCGAGTGCCATCGTCGAGATACCGACGACGATGGCGGTCAGGATCAGCACCTGCGGCAGCGGATTCGCATATAGCGAGGCACCGGCGTCTTCCGAATAGATAGGTGCCGTGCCACCCTCGATTCTTCCCATCGTTATGTAGAGCAGAAAAACCGCCGACTGGAACAGCGACAGCCCGATCAGCTTCTTTACCAGGTTCAACTTTGCGATCACGGCGTAGAAGCCGATCATCAGGAGAATCGCGAAGACCCAATAATTGTAGAGCCCCAGAATTTCCACCTAGCGACCTCGCGCGGCGAAGGCATGGAAAATCGAAAGCAATGTGCCAGTAACGGTGACGCCAACACCGACCTCGACCAGCAGGATTCCGAGCTGCTGCCCTTTGACGGGATCCTCGCGGAGCACGGAGTAATCGAGGAAGTTACCGCCGAGAAGCGTACACAGGACACCGACACCCGTGTACAAGATCGCCCCACCAGCCATCATGACAAGCAGAACCCGCTGCGGCAGGACCTCGAGTGCATGACGCTCGCCCTCGAGCAATGCGTACAGAATCATGGCAGCTGCGATGATCGCGCCGGCCTGGAACGCCCCACCGGGCCCGTACTCTCCATGGAACTGCACGTACAGACCGAAAAGCAGGATAAATGGAATCAGCAATCGACCGACAACCCTGGGAATCAGGTGGTGACGCAAGCCCAGGTTTATCTCGGTCTCCTCCTCGAGCGACCGGCTGACGCTTCCCGTGCCGAGCAGGAACAGCACACCGATGCCAGCTGTAAAGACCACAAACACCTCTCCCAATGTGTCGTAGCTGCGGTAGCTTGCGAGCACGGCCGTGACGACGTTGGGAATGTCGATCAATTCGGGGGTGTTCTCCAGATACCATGGCGCCACGTGCGTGTGCACCGGCGCCTCGGGGTCGCCGAACCTTGGCTTATCGAAGGTCGCGTAGATTACGACGAGGGCGGCTACCACGGTCACGATGATCGAAAGGCCCTTGTTCATGGTCGACGCTTTCTCTCGCGGCGTTGTAAGGGACAGCGCACCCAGGAACAGCACGGTCGAAATACCTGCGCCGACAGCTGCCTCGGTCAGCGCCACATCTGCTGCGTCAAGGATAAAGAAGTTGGCGGCGATGAGGAGGCTTGCGATCCCCATGAGCATTACGGCGACGAACAGGTTTTCGGACCGCACAATCGCCACGGCCGTGATAACCAGCAACGTGAGCAGGAATACTCCGAACAGCGCGGTCACGACGCATCTTCCCGCTCGTCGGGATCGGCATCATCCAGCGGACGTGTGCCCGCAAGGAGCGCCGCACTCGCCAGCGCATTTGACGAAGTCGGGCTCGTCAGCAACAGGAACAATAGTATGGCGGCAAGCTTGATCGTTGCGAGCGACAAGCCAGCCTGCAGCATGATGCCGAAGATGACGAGTATCGCGCCGAGGCTGTCTGTCACACTCGCCGCGTGCATTCGCGTATACAGATCTGGCATGCGGAGTGCACCGATGCCGCCGATAAGGACAGCCAGGCCGCCGAGCGTTAGCAGGATCCACGACAGGACGTCGTTGAACATGTCCATGCCTTACCTCACCTCGCCTTCACCGCCTTCGACCCGATTGCGGAAGAACTCGAGGACGGCGAGGACGCCGATGAAGTTGATCAGCGCATAGGCAAGCGCTAGATCGAGAAAGTCCGGGCGCCCGTACAGAAACGCGATGACGGACAAGAGCAGCACCGTCTTGGTTCCGAACATGTTGACAGCAAGGACCCGGTCATAAACGCTCGGTCCCAGCAATGCACGGATCAAGGCGAGGCCCATCGTGACGATCGTGGCGAGGGTGACAACGATATACATGTCAGCGACTCCTCAGTGCCCGCACCCGACGCTGCATTTCACCTTCTTTCAGCGCATCGGCGCCTTCTTTCGTAAGCGCGTGCACCAGGATCCGGCCCTCGTGTACATCGAGCGTCAATGTGCCGGGTGTCAGGGTGATTGAATTACCGAGCAGTGCCTGGTCGACCGTATTCAAGTCTGCCACGTCGAGCCTCACCGTGCGCGGTGAAACCTCGACTTTCGGTGCGAGCACGTGGCGCGTGACCTCGATGCTGGAAAGGACTATCTCTTTGCCGAGCCAGCCCCAGAACCCGAGCAGGCGCGGACTGTAGCGAAACGGAAAAGCGGAACTGCTGAAGTAGCCCATACGCTGCAGCAGGTAGACGGTCAAAGCGCACGAGAACACGCCGAGCCCGAGCAGTAACGGTTTGTACAATCCGGACCACAGAAGCCACGCCGCGACGAGAAACGCCGTAAGCACGGCGGCACGCAGCAGCGGCCTCGGAGCCCGGGGAGCGGAATCAGTCATCGGCTCAGTCGTCAATTTCGCAGGGATAGGTAGTGCGCAGGGTCGCGTAGACCACGTCGCGGGCAAGCGGCATGTCGCGAACAAACTCGGTGTTGAGCAGATTGTCCACGACGACTTCGACGACTTCGCGCAGCGGTACGGGCTCGCCGAGGCAGAAGTCGGCATACACGGACGGACCGTAACGAGCGACTCGCGAGCTGACTCGGGTCCGAATCGCGCGCTCCGTGAACGACTCGGCGCGATCGGCCTCATCGGCGACGTTATAGGTTACGCGCTCATCAGTGACGACTGCCCCGTCAATGAAGCCCTGGATGTAGCGCACGCAGAAGATGCCATCTTCGCCGTCGGGATCGTCTTCGTAAACGGCGCAGTGCAGTGTCAACTCTTCCGTCGACAGCGGCGCGACGGCGTGCACGGCCGACGCCATGGCGAGCATGATCACGGCCGCCACCAGCCCGGCCAGTTGTCTTGTAGTCATTGCGTTCCTCCGAATGTGCGTCCGCCAGCCTTGAGAATCGGAAATTCTATCGTGTTGGCGGCCGCCGGGGGCGAAAACCGGACGCCGATCATTGCGATTCTCCCAGACCATGAGAAAAGCCGAATGACGGGTTCGGGAAACCCGATGATCCGGTGCAAAAGCGCCTCTTATTCGCCCGGAAGGGCCGCGACGACATTGCCCACCAGCTCGTCGGGTTCGAACGGCTTTTGCACGTACGCGGCAATGCTCATTCCGCCGAGCCGCGTGCGCCCGTAGGCCTCGTCGTCCGCACTCATGACGATGATCGGCAGGCCGGGGGCCAGTTCCAGCATTGCGGCGACCACGTCCTCACCGGGCATCGACGGCATCGACAGGTCCTGAAGAACGCAACCGATCTCGGCGCCGCGCTTTTCGAGGATCTCCAGCGCCAGCTCACCGGTCTCGGCATCGAGGACCTGGAAGCCTTCCCGCGTCAGCAGTGACACGATCATGCTACGAACCAGCTTATGGTCATCGACAACGAGCACGATCTTCTCCGTCGTCACTGGATGTTCAGGCATGCGCGCTCCCCTGCTTGGCGCAGGACAATATACAGCACAGCGCGCCCGGGCTGCTTCACGCGTTTGCCACCAGTCTGTAAACTCGGGGAGGTCGCGGCGTGGTGTGACGGCTATGAGAGCTCTCTTCAGCTTGTTGGTTGCGGTGACGGTTTGCGCTTGTGCGAACGAGGAATCGACTGCGCCCGATGTCATCGCCATCGGCGTCTTGCCCGGTCAATCCCAGTCGGGCCTGGCAACGCGCTACGGGCCGCTCGTCAGCTACCTACAGGATGCAACCGGGCTGGTCATCGAACTTTCGATACCGGCCAACTACGAGCAGATGCTCGACGAGTTCGATGCGGGCCGTATACACATCGCCAACTTCGGCGGTGTCACCTTCACCCAGGCGGAACAGCGAAGCGGTGCGGTACCGCTGGTGATGCGGGACGTCGACCTGGATTTCATCAGCTGCTACATCGTCCGGGACCCCGAGCCGCGACGATCGGTGAACGAGTTCGAGGGAGAAGCGTTTTCCTTCGGGCCGAAGCTATCGACCTCCGGTCACATGATGCCGCGCCATTTTCTCGAGGAGAGCGGCATCACTCCCGAGGACTTCTTCGCGTCGGTCCGGCACTCGTCGGGACACGACCAGACGATCGACTGGGTCCTGAATGGCACGATAGAGATTGGCGTTGCCAACTGTCTCATCGTGCAATCCCTGTTGAGCCGTGGTTCTGACTACGACTCACTGCGCGTTCTGGAGACCACGCCCCCTTACGGCAATTACGTCTGGGCCGCTCAATCGTCACTGGACGCTTCAGTCACGACCTTGCTGACCGACGCGTTCCTTGCGCTGGATCCAACGAATGCCGAGCACCTCGCAATTCTGCGGGCGCAGGGCGCGAACGGCTACGTGCCGGCAGGCAGGAACGACTTCGAGGCCGTGCGCGCCGCAGCCCGCGAAGCCGGTCAGATCAGCGACGAGCGGTGAACGCGGCGAGAGACAGGTACGCCCAGGTACTGCGCTACGTCTATGCGCTGACGGCCGTCGTCGTGATCGCGGCAGCGGCACTGATCATCGCCGTCTACACCGCGCAGAAGGCGGACGACGAAGCGCGCGACCGCGTCACCTTCTACTATCTCGCCTCGTCAGCGGCATCGGAGCAGCTATACCGAAATACGCAATCCCTGCAGCGATTGCTGACTGACGCAGCAGGCGGGACCCCCGAAACCACAGGCCGGCCAATACAGCCCGGCGTCAGCGGCACCCTGTACTCGATGCGCTCGCAGCTCGAGCGGCTTCTCGAGCTGCAGGCGCAGTACATGGGGCAACAGTTCGACGCAACGCTCAGCCGGCTCGAAGTCCGCTTCACCACGATAGAGTGGATGGCCATGGACAGCGCCCCGCCCGGCGAACTTCTGGATTCGGTCGCGGCGCTCGAGCTCAACATCGATCAGCTGCATCGGCTGCACGAGATCGCGGCCGCAGAAACGCTGGGCGACATCGAATCACAAGCGCGCCTTATCCTTCCCAACCTCGCCCTGCTGACCGCAATATTGCTGGCAGCTATCGTCGGCGGGTGGTTCGTGACCCGTCTGCTGCGACAGGCGCTGGAGCGGCAGGCGCAAACGGAAGAGGCGCTCGCCGCGAGCCAGGAGCGCATGCATCACATGCAGAAGCTCGAGGCGCTCGGACAGCTCGTCGGCGGCGTGGCACATGACTTCAACAACCTGCTGACGGCCATTCTCGGCCAGGCCGGTTTGCTTCGCGATCATGCGAGTGCCGACAGCGAGTTGCAGGACGGACTCGGTGAGATCTCCGAGGCCGCGCGCCAGGCCACGTCCCTGACGAACCAGCTGCTGGCGTTCAGTCGGCGCCAGCCAATCCAGGCACAGGCTTTCGACCTGAATGAGCTGATCCGCAGCATGCAGCCCATGCTGCGCCGCCTGATCAGCGAGGACATCGAGATCAACTACGAACTGGGCAAGGGACTCGGTGCCGTCGAGCTCGATACGGGGCAGATGCACCAGGTCGTGCTGAACCTGGTCATCAACGCGAAGGACGCGATGCCGGACGGAGGCAGCATCGATGTCGTCACGGAGTGGGCCCGCCTCGAAACGGGCGACCCGCAGCATCCCGCCATGACCGGCGGGGACTATACAAGGTTGATCGTCGCTGACAGCGGCACGGGCATGGATGAAGAGACACGGGAGCGCGCTTTCGAGCCCTTCTTCACGACCAAGCCAAGGGGCCGTGGCACCGGCCTGGGGCTCGCGACAGTGCACGGCATTATCAGTGCGGCGGGCGGCGAGATCAGCATCGACAGCCGACCGGGAGGCGGTACGCGCATCAGGATCCTCCTGCCGGTTTCCACGCGCAGTGCCGAGGCTGCAGCCGCGGAGCATGTGGCTACAGGCACGCGCGCGGGTTCCGAAACGGTGCTCGTGGTCGAAGACGAGGCCCAGATCCGGACCTTCCTGAGAAACGGCCTGGGCTCACTGGGCTACACCGTGTTGACCGCGCCGGGCGGCAAGGACGGCCTCGATATCTGCGAGCGCGAAACGGGCGGCATCGACGTCATCGTGTCCGACATCGTGATGCCCAACATGAACGGCGCGGAATTCATGAAGGCGGCACTCAACAGGCAGCCGTCAGCCGTCGGCATTTATATCTCCGGTTACACCGACGACGTTGCGCTGCAGCATGGTATGGACGAGTCCATCCCGCTGCTCTATAAACCGTTCGAACTCGACGACATCGCGGCCCTCATTCGGGAGCGCCTCGACGGCGCGTCGGGCTAAGTTGGGCGAGGCCGTCCGCGGCGCATCCGCGGACCCCTGCGTTACGAGAATTCGATGATCTGACGTGAAATTATCTCAGCCCTGGGCTGATTTTTTTTCGTTTGTGGACTGGCGCGCGAGTCCCTAAATTGCACACGTAGGGTGCGAAGGCAGGCTGCTTGGGGCCGGGCCACAGTCGCCCAGGACTGAATAGGGTGCCATCATGTCGAAAGCCACCATATTCGATGTAGCCGATATGGCCGGGGTCTCGATCAAGACCGTATCCCGCGTCGTGAATTCGGAGCCTAACGTTCGTTCGTCGACGAAGGAAAAAGTCGACCGAGCGATCGCGAGGCTCAACTACCGGCCGGACCCGGCCGCTCGCAGGCTCGCGAGCCAGCGCACGTAAGCGCCCGCGGCGCGACAGGCGCCGCTGCTACGCGACCTCCTCCGGTTGGGCAAAGCCCATGAATCCTTTTTCACGTCGGCCCGACTTGGCCGACCGCATTCCGTTATCGACTTCGAGTCGTTGTGGACATAGGGAGATATGACCATGAATGCAAAGACCAGAACCAACCGTGACGCCTTCTCGATCAGCCTGGGTGGCGTCTCGACGAAGAACTCGTACACACTTGCGCCAGCCATCGCCCGTGACCGCATCAACGCGGCACTGGACGCAAAACTGAAGCGATCGCAGGAAGACCAGCCCGACACGGAGCAAGAGCTGCTCTCCTTCTGGGGCCGCTTCTGGTACCGCGCACGGCGCCGGGCGGCGTAGATCCTCGCCCGCGGCCCGCGTGGCCGCGCTAAGTCATTGATTCACAGTACTGGCCGTGCAAGTTACGGCGGCCAGTCTGTTTTTTTGCGCGCGCGTGGCGGGATTTGCGTCGTCACTACGCTCTTCTTCTGTAACGGGGGCAATTCGTCTCACGACAGGAGAACAAGAACGTGAATCTCTACTTCAGGCTGCTGCGGGTCTTCTTGGGAAGCCTGTTCGAGCGGACCGTACATCACACGTCACCGATCGAAAGACGATTCCGCGTCCTGCCACACGACCTGGACGCGTTCGGCCACATGAACAATGGCCGCTACCTGCAGATCATGGACGTCGCCCGCGCTCACTGGATGGCGCGAACCGGTGTCGCCTCTGCCATCCGCAGCAACCGCTGGGCGCCCATTCTCGGCGGCGGTTTCATCCGCTACCGCTACTCGCTGAAGCTTTGGCAGGACTACCATGTTCGCAGCCGGCTGCTGTGCTGGGACAGCCAGTGGTTTTTCCTCGAGCATGTGTTCATCGATGACCGGGGCCGACATGTCGCCGTCGGAATCAGTCGCGCGGCGCTTCGATCGAAAGGCAGGTGGGTCTCGACCAGTGACGTCGCCAGCGCCGTGCACCCGGAAGCGAAATCGCCCGAGGTACCGGCCTACGTGCTCGAGTGGCTTCGCCTCGAAGAAGAAATGTTCCGGCGCGGCGGCGAATTCCGCCACGACCCGTCCGACACCGCGCTGTACCGGGGGGCAGCGTGATGTTCTCCAACGAATCCACGAACACCGGCTTCTTCTACCACGTCACGTCGCGGCCCAGGACGATGCTCGTCGTTGCGCTGGTCGTCGTTGCCGTCGCCGCATCGGGACTGACCCGGCTCGTCAAGGACACCTCCGTAAAGGCATTCATCCCGGCCGATCACCCGGCGCTACTCGCCGATGAAAAAGCCGAGGCTGTGTTCGGCTTGTCCGACTCGATTGCCGTTGCCGTTACCGCCAGCGACGGCGACATTTTCTCGCCCGACTCGCTGGCCGTCGTCGCGGACCTTACCGACAGCATATCGCTGCTGCCCAACGTACGACCCGATCGGGTGGTGAGTCTTGCGACGGAGTCTTCCATCGCCGGCAGCGGCGGTGCGCTCGACGTCGTTCCTTACATCGATCGCGACGCCGGCATGGCGCTCGATACACAGGATACTCGGCAGCGCTTCCTCGCTATGCCGCCGCACATCGAGACACTCGTCAGTCGCGACGGGTCCAGTGCCATCATCCTCGCCGAACTCGCGGACTCCGACCTGGCCGACCAGACCTATGTAGACGTGCTCGCCCTGATCGATACGGCGGAGCTTGGCGCTCACACCGTACAGGTCGCGGGCCCGGGCGCCGTTAGCGGCTACCTGAGCCGCTACATCGACGAGGACGCACGCAAGCTGCAGCCACTCGTGTTCGTGCTCGTATTCGGGTTCATTTTCTTGGCTTTCCGGCGGGTTGCCGCGCTACCGGGCCCGCTGTTCGTCGTCGTCGCAGCCGCGGGCGGTGCGCTCGGGCTGATGGCATGGCAGGACGTCCCTTACTACGCCATTACGAATGCGCTGCCCGTCATCATCGTCGCAATATCGGTTGCCGATGCGATCCACATCCTGTCCGCGTACTTCCAGCTCAGATCGCAGGACCCCTCGGCCGAGACCCGCGACCTGGTCGTCCGGGCGATGGTGACGATGGCGCGGCCTATCACGCTGACGACGATTACGACGATCGCCGGGTTCGTCGGCATTGGCGTGGCGTCGATCATGCCGCCGATCACCGCTTTCGCCTGGTACGCGGCAACGGGCGTAGCGCTCGCGTGGCTGTTCTCCATTATCGTCCTGCCGAGCGTTCTGGTGCTCCTGCGCCTCGGCCCGAGCCCGGCCTTTGAGCACTGGACACGCAATCGGCCGAGTGGGCTCGGCCGCCTGCTCGCCCATATCGGTGCATTCTCGGCAGCCCGCTACGGGCTCGTCCTGTCCGTCTTCGCGCTCGTGTCCGTTATTGCCGCGATCGGTGCCATGCAGCTGCAGGTCGACCGTTCACAGGTCGACAACTTCGCGCCCGGCGAGCCGATTCGTATCGCCGACGAGATGATCAACGATTCGTTTGCCGGCACGACCTTCCTCGATGTCATCGTCGAAACCCGCGACGAAGAGGGCCTGCTCGACCCCGACAACATGCGCAAGGTAGTGGCACTGCAAGACCACTTCGAAGCGCTACCCGGTGTCCGCAAGACTCTGTCGATCGCCGACTATCTCGGCATGCTGCACCATGCCATCGAGGAACGGCCGATCGGCGCGGAAGGACACCGGCAACTGCCGACTCAAGAAGACAGCATCGCGCAGTACCTGTTGCTGTACGAGATGGCTGGCGATCCCACGGACTTCGAGGAAGAGATCGACTACGAATACCGGACGGCGCTCGTCCGCGGCATCCTCGACACGCCTTATTACAGCGAGAGCAGGGAAACGGTCCTGGCCCTGCAGCGCTACGTCGACGACGAGTTCAACGACGACACGATCACGGCGACGCTGGCTGGCGACGTCACAATCAGCTACCACTGGATGAGCCGCCTCGAGCAGTCGCACTTCACGGGCGTAGCGCTCTCGCTCGCGCTCGTTCTCGCGACGTCGATTTTCGTTTTCCGATCGGTGTCCGCGGGCGTCATCGCGGTGATCCCGGTGTCGTTCGCGGTACTGACGCTCTACTCGGTCATGGGCTACGCGGGTATCTACCTCGAGCCTGCGACGTCCATGTTCGCCGCGATCGCGCTGGGGGTCGGCGTGGACTTCGGTATCCACCTCGTCGAGAAACTCAAGCTCGCGCACGCCGAGCACGCCGCCGACACATCGGCGGCCGTGGATTCCGCACTGCCGCCGGTCGCCCGCGCGTGCTTCTTCAACTCAACGGCGCTGGCGCTGGGCTTCTCGGTACTCATGGTCAGCAGCCTGCCGACACTGCAGCGTTTCGGTGGACTCGTAACGGTCGCCGCCCTGACAAGCTACGTCGCGGCGTTGGTCATCGTGCCGGCCTTGTTTGCCATGCAGCATTCACTCCTCAAGCGGCTGCGTCCCGAGGTCGTGCAGCGCGCATCCCGCGCCGCCGTTATCGTGGCGGCCGTGATCGGCGGCTTGCTGGTCGCTTCGCAGGCGGACGCGGCCGACGACGATGGCCTGGAGATTGCCCGCAAGGTCGCGGCGCGCAGTGAAGGCAAGGCAGC
Source organism: Woeseiaceae bacterium (assembly GCA_030066625.1). GTDB lineage: Bacteria > Pseudomonadota > Gammaproteobacteria > Steroidobacterales > Woeseiaceae > UBA1847. The sequence goes on along the minus strand of JASJBG010000157.1, from coordinate 663 downwards.
CACGCGCATCGTGCAGATCACACTGACCAACAGGCGCGGCAAGAAGAAGGAGCGACGCGCAATCCTGCTCTCAAGCGTTGCCGACGACGTCCGCTTCACCCGAATTACGTATACGGCACCCAAAGGCATTCGCGATACGGCGTTCCTGAGCCACGATTTCGACGACCCGTCCCGATCGGACAACAGCTGGCTCTACATGCCAGCGCTGCGCAAGGAACGACGCGTGCCCGCCTCGGATCGCGGCGATTATTTCCTCGGCACCGACTTCACGTACGAAGACATCCAGTCAGAGCTCAAATTCGACCTCGATGACTACGAGTTCGAACTCATGGAGATCATCCAGGAGGACGAGGCAACACTGTATCGCCTGGCAGGCACCCCGCGCAGCGCCAACGTCGCACGGCAGCTCGGCTATGGCGGCTTTGAGGCGGTGGTCGACTCATCAACCTGGATGCCCGTGACCATCGCGTTCTTCGATCTCGCCGACGAACCGCTCAAGACTGTGCGCGTCGAAGACGTACGCAAGATCGACGAAATCTGGACGGCGATGGCCATCAGTGCCGTCAATCACCAGACGGGCCACCAGACCGAGTTCCTGTTCGAAGAGGTCGCCTACGGCGACACGCTCGAGCGGCAACTCTTCCAGGCACCGGCGCTGGCGCG
>JASJBG010000156.1 GCA_030066625.1 Woeseiaceae bacterium | reverse complement strand
TCCGGCATCATCATCCTGATGGACCAGTCCATCAAACCGGGGGACACGATCTCGCTCGGCAATACTTTCGGCTGGATACGCGAGCTTCGCGCGCGCTTTGTCTCGGTCGTTACTCGCGACGGCCGCGAGTTCCTGATTCCAAACGAGGACCTGATCACCCACGAGGTGATCAACTGGTCCTTCTCGGACAAGTATGTACGGCTCGACGTACCTTTCGGTGTGTCGTATGACTCGGATCCACATGAGGTTACCCGGCTGGCGATTGCGGCAGCCGGAACGGTCGATCGCGTCGATTCGACGCGCAAGCCGCCGGTCTGCTGGATGACGGCGTTCGGCGACTCGGCGCTCGAATTCAAACTCCGCTTCTGGATTCTCGATCCACAGCAGGGCCTGACGAATATTCGTGGCAAGGTCCTGCTCGCGCTATGGGACAGCTTCAAGGAAAACGGCGTAAAGATTCCGTACCCGCACCGCGAGGTAATTGTAAAAACGCCGGTCGAGGTAAGCCCGCCGCCTGCCGACTGACTCGACTAGGGCATTGCGGCGATTTCCAGCTTGCCGTCACCGTTCCGGGAAGTTTCTACGCCGCTGCGTTCAAGCAGCGTGCTAACGGCGGCGTAGCCGTCGCGGATGTGTTCGCGGGATATCGCCCGAACGCGGGTAGCTACGTCGGGTGAAAGTTCGTGGAGGAATGCGTCGTAACGGGCCTCGGTATAGGTGCCGTTGCTTGCCTCACTGATCTCGATGAGCTCACGCCAGAAATCGAAAAGGTCCTGGCCGCGTGCGCGCATTAGCGCGTGCGTTGCCAGCGAAATCGTGGCGCCACATACGTAATAGGCACCGTAGTCTCCGCGCCGACCGGCATCGTTCAGAGGACCGGCTGGCAGGGACTCGATGCACTCGTTGGCCGAATCCTCGAACAGCGCCCGCACAGCTTCCGGGTCGTCGAGGCCAAGATGGTTGAGAGTCAGCCACGCAATCGCTTCTGCGCTGCCTTCGTGTATCCATGCGTAAGAACCGTCATCCGGTACGGCGCGGTAGTTGTTCCAGAGATGCGCCGACTCGTGCGCGAAGAACCGAGCCATGAAGCGGCGGTTGTCCACATTATCCTCTACCTTTTCGCCGAGGCCCATCTGGATGGCGACCTGCGAGCCGATAACGCCGCCACCGAAACTGATACGGCCGCCTTCGAGGCTCTCATAGGACGTCAGCATAAACGGCTTCTCGCCGGGCAAGGGACCCAGTCGGCGCGTGTAGTAGTCGAAGGTAACCGCCATCGATTCGTACAGGTGCTCTCGCAACCACGCAGGCGCCGCGGCATCCGTGACCGCCGTCAGCGTCTGGGTATCGATGGCATCCGCACCGCCGTAGTAGACGTACTCGCCCTCGCCGAGCGTAACGTGGGCCGCACCCTGGGTAATCTCGGCATCCACGATCATTTGCCCATAGTCGCCGGGCGCGAGTATCAGGGTGCCGACACCCGGGAACTGTGTGTTCATATCGTCCGCGCCATCGCCGAAGTCCGCTGCGTCTGCCGTGGTCGGCTCTCCAACGGTGAACTGCCCGGTGAACATTGCCACCGAACCATCCGAGAACCGGAGGAACGGCGTGTACTCTTTTTCGAGGTTGGAGCTCCACGGATCGAGGCCGGCAATGACGACATCAAAAGGCTCGTCGTCCCTGCGCCGTATGCGATCCGCCTGGCCAATACGATCGAGTACGAACTCGCCGTACATCGTCCAGCTCGCGCGCCGGTAGTCCCCGCGGCTGCGCAGAAAGACGAGCGCGGACACCGGCCTCGACATCTCGTAGGTGACCCGCCAGGTGCCCTCGGCCGCAGGATCGAGGCTCGCGAGTACGCTCAACGGCTGTCCGTAAACGGAATGTGACAGTAGCGCGAGTAGCGTCAGGGCGAACGGTCGTACTTTCATCGAGACGCCTCGAAGACGACATTGCCGTCGACAATTGTCATGAGGATGCTTCCATCAAGCAGAGCGTTCGGCTGTTCCTCGGCGACGACGAGCGGGTCGATATCCATGACCGTCAGGTCTGCCCAGCGTCCGCTTTCGATAATGCCTGTCTCGTCCTCGCGGAAACTGGCGTACGCGGACCAGCTTGTGTAACCGCGAATGGCCTCGTCCACACTCATGCGCTGACTCGCATACCAGCCGCCCTCCGGCTCCAGATTCCTGTCCTGACGAGTTATCGCCGAGTGGAGGCCGTAGAAGATGTTGTGATCGGAGCCCGGGTTGTCCGAGTTAAACGTCAGGGCGGCGCCGGCTTCGCGGAGCGATCGCCATGCGTAGGCCCCGAGCACGCGTTCTCTGCCGAGCCGTTCCTCGGCCCAATCCTTGTCTTCCATTGCGTGCGGCGGCTCCATCGATGCGATGACGCCGAGCTCGCCGAGCCGCGGAATATCATCCGGGTGAATAACCTGTGCGTGCTCTATGCGATGCCGTTGCAGCCTTGTAGACGGATCCCGGTCGAACACCGCCTCGAGAATATCGAGTGCCTCGCGATTGCCGGCATCGCCGATCGCGTGGATAGCCACCTGAAAGCCGGCCTGCATGGCCGCGGCGTTCAGGTCCTGGTTGAAGCCGTAGGCGTCTCCGCTGACGCCGCGATGGCCCGGCATGTCCGCGTAGTCGTATAGCAGTCGCGCGCCTCGTGAGCCGAGCGCGCCGTCGTAGTACGCCTTGACCGTGCGGGTCACGAGCATGCTGTCGTTGTCGTCGTCGGGACCTTTCTCTATCCAGCGGCGAATGAGGTCTTCGTCTCGCAGAGACAGCATCGCATACACGCGGATCGGCAAGCGACCGTCGGACTCGAGTTGCTCGAGCACCGCCATTTGCGCGGCATCGAGCCCTGCATCGTGCACCGCGACATAACCGTCGGCAGCCATCTGCTCGAGGCCCGCCAGCACCCTCTGAATGAGTTGGTCCCGGCCGGGGGCCGGCACGATGCCGTCGACGATTGTCGTGCCGCGATTCAGGAACAGGCCGCTCGGTTCGCCGTCGTCGCCGAGGCGCATCTCGCCGCCAACGGGGACCGGCGTGTCAGCATCAATGCGGCCGGCATCGAGCGCCGCCTGGTTCACCCAGGTCGCGAAGCCGTGCAGGCTGTCGAGGACAACGGGATGATCGGGCACTGCGTCGCTCAATAGTGACTTGTCCGGGTAACGATTCGCCCAGGCGCCCTCGTCCCAGCCGCTTCCGAGTATCCAGTCGCCAGCGGGCATCTCGCGGGCGCGAGCCGCAACCAGGGCCACAGCTTCTTCCTCGGTCACAACATCGGTGAGATCAACCTGCGTGAGCTTGGCACCAAGACCAAATACATGTGTGTGCGAGTCCACGAGGCCCGGCAGTACCGTCGCCCCGGCGAGGTCGATGTAGCGCGTCGAGTCGCCGCGATACTGCTCCGCACCAGCGGTCGTGCCGACATAGACAATGCGCCCGTTCCGGATCGCTACGGCATCCGCATCCGGGTGCCAGCCCGTCGGGTCACGCGGCGCATCGTCCCCGGAGGTTCCGTCCGCTCCGGGCTCCTGCCAGCGAAACGTGTAGACACGACCATTGGCAAGCAGCAGGTCCGCGGCCGATTCATCTGTTGGCGGTGACGAATCCGTGCAGCCAAGCATGGACAGGAAGAAGAGTGCGAGTAACGGTCGCATCGATGAGCACCAATTGGACATAGCGAACAACTTAGCGGCTCGACGTGGACGTGGCCAGCGCGTTCCGCGTCGTCGGGACAAAAAAAGGCCGCGACACCGGTGCGTGTGCCGCGGCCAGCCGTTAAGGCTTTGACTAACGCGCTTAGCGCGTACCTGCGAGCGTGCCCTCCTGCTGGATCAGGCTGGTCACCGTGTCACCGGCCGGCAAGCCGAGTTGAGCGAGGCGATCGGCGCAGTCCGATGCACAGTCGTTGTCGATCGTGACGCTGTCGAAGGTGCCGCTCAGGCCGTAGTAGCCATAGTCGAGCGTCGTTTCGAGCGTCATCGTGCCGAGATAGACCGCTTTGCCACCGGCGGGTACCGTAAACCTCAAGTTGGTCTGCGGCGACGTTGTCTCGCTGCGATTCGTGACCCGGATGCTGTTCAGCTGGTAGTCGCCCGGCGTTAGCGCCCAGGCGAACTCGCCGCCCCTGCCCACTTTGCCGATCATCTCCAGTGCGCCGGTATCCGTGTGGATGTGCAGCTTGGCCGAGTTCGCGAAGACACCGTCATCGAGCCTGACCTCCTGACCGTTGCGAAGCAGCCGGAACTTACCGTAGACGACCGTTCCTCCTTCATCTTTCGCGGCCGCGAGCTTGTCGCTCGTGTCGATAGTCTTGGTCGGCATCGTGCAGCCAGTGAGGCCTGCGACGGCGACGACCGTCATGATTAAACTGATATTCCGAAAAACGTCACGCATGCCCGTTCTCCCTTTGCCCAAAATGTATATACACTGTACATCAAGAATAATCCTTGTGTATATACTTTTGCACACTTTTTTTTCAGGCGCGTGATTCACTTATATAAGGCACGACAGATACTTGCGCGCGACGTCTCCAGTAACATCCGAGAAACATTTCGTAACTATGCCTAAATTACTGCACGCAAACGGAATTTTCGGCCGGAACAGAAATTGGCCGGGCTACAATGCCGGCCTCGACTCGCTTGATCGGCGACCGGCATGAGCCACGCGATACGCATCCACGAATTCGGCGGACCCGACGTCCTGCGCTGGGAAACCGCCGATCTGCCCCCGCCAGGCGCGGGCGAAGTCCGGCTCCGGCATACGGCTATCGGCCTGAATTTCATCGATACCTATCACCGCGACGGGCTCTACCCGGTCCCTCTTCCGACCGTGCTCGGTCGCGAAGCTGCCGGCGTGGTCGAGTCGCTCGGTGACGGTGTCGATACCGTCGCGGTCGGCGACCGCGTCGTTTATACCGGGGGTGCGTTGGGGTCCTATTCGGAGGCGCGCAATCTCGATGCATCGCTCCTGGTGCCGATCCCCGGGTTTCTCGATGACGACACGGCGGCGGCCATTTTTCTGAAGGGGCTGACGGCCTGGTACCTGCTGCACTTCAGTTATGCGATCCGGCCGGGCGACCCGGTCCTGCTGTACGCTGCGGCCGGAGGCGTTGGCACACTCGCGAGCCAGTGGGCCAGGCGCCTGGGCGCAATCGTCATCGGCGTGGTGAGTACCGCCGAGAAGGCCGAACTCGCAAAGGCGGCAGGCTGTGACCACATCGTGTATGCCGACGCCGAAGATCTCGTTGCCGAGGTCCGCGACCTGAGCGGCGGCGGTGTCGCCGCCGTGTACGACTCGGTTGGCCGCGATACCTTCATGACCTCGCTCGACTGCCTGCGGCCGCACGGAGTGATGGTTACCTTCGGCAATGCGTCCGGGGCCGTCGAGCCGTTCGCGCCGGCCGAACTCGCGAAACGCGGCTCGCTGTACGTGACGCGACCCATCCTGGAACACTTCATCGATACGCGCGCGAGGCTGCTTGACGCCGCCGCGACGCTGTTCGATTTCGTCAATAGCGAACAACCGACCATCCGGATCGGCCAGCGTTACCCGCTGGCCGATGCAGCGCAGGCGCATCGCGACCTGCAGGCGCGCAGGACGACCGGATCGAGCCTGTTGGTGCCGTGACGAACATGACATCGAGCCCCAATTCGTACGCGGAGACACCAATGCCAATAGCCCGTCGAATCGCCTGTGCCTGGATCGCCTTGCTCTGCGCTGCAACGCGGACTACGGCGGCGCGACGCCAGAGAGTAAAATGACGAATGATTCCGACAATCGCTGGCTGATTCCGCTGCTGCTCGCGGCGGGGGCGGGCCTCGCGCTGTGGTACTTCCTGATCGAGGTGGAGAAACCACTCCCCGTCGAAACAGAGCCACAAGAGCCGGCCGAAACCGCCGCGCCCCGCCTTGGACCGATCCATCCGCTGGAACCTGACAGTCCGGATGCGGGCGACCGCGAACTGGTTCCGCTGCCGCCGCTCGCCGACAGCGATGCCTATTTCAAGCTCGCGCTGCTCGAACTCGTCGACCGGGACCTCGACCGGCTGCTGGTTCGGGATGCCCTGATCGAGAAAGTCGTTGCCACTATCGACAACCTGCCGCGCAGTCGCGTGGCCGAGCGGTTAAGGCCCGTCGGCACGCTGACGGAGGCATTCGTCGCCGAGCCGGGCGGCGACAGAGCGTCGTTCGTGCTCGGTCCGGACAACTTCCGCCGCTACGACGAGCTCGTGGACATGCTGAACGCCACCGATCTCGATGCGCTGGTCGAAACCTACCGGCGATTCTATCCGCTGTTCCAGGAGGCCTATGTCAGCCTCGGCTACCCGAACGGCTACTTCAATGACCGCGTGGTGGAGGTGATAGATCACCTGCTCGAGACACCCGAGCCAGGGGAGCCCGTCCGACTCGTTCGCCCGAACGTGCTCTACGAGTTCGCGGACATGGAGCTCGAATCCCGCTCGGCCGGGCAGAAGCTGCTGCTCAGAATGGGGCCGCAGCACACCCGCCAGGTGAAAGCGGTGCTGAACGAAATACGGGGCCGAATTACCACGCAGTAACGCGCGCGACGTCGGTAATTCTTACACTTCCCAACTGGCCAAATAACAAGCTGAAACGCTTGTTTCCCTAAGGCTTTGACGATGCTCGGTTTGATAAAACTGGCATCCTGTTTGCATTGTCTTGCGTGGGGATTCTTTTGTATTGGGCAAGGAAAACATTATGACAAATCGGATTGTTTCGCTCCCGAAAGTCCTTCTGGCGGCGTTCCTTCTGAGCACGAGCGGCTCGGCATTCGCCGACATGATCGGATTCTCGATTACAGGTGTCGTCGAAGCGGCTGACGAGGGTAACGCTTTCGGGCTCGCCGTTGACGATCTTGTGACTATCCGCGGCGGCTTTGACACGGACTCAGTCGAGTTCGACGGCGAAAATTTCTTCGTCGCATTCGGACTCGGCACAGGAAATAACTTGAAGGCGATGCTGGGCGAGATCACGCTCAAGGAGCGCATGGACGTCGACTTCTTCAACGGCTTCTTCCCGGTGCTCGTGTTTGACCCCGACGGAGAGTTCATCGGCCTCGACTTCGTGACTGCGATTGGTGTTAATCGCGCGCCTGTCGATTTCGGCAGCTTCGAGTTCTTCGGTGGTGCTGATGGCGAAGGCCTGGGTATCCAGGGCGCGTGGCTCGTCGACACGTTCCAGGTTCCGGAGCCTGCTGGTATCGCACTGTTCGGCCTCGGGCTTGCGCTGATCGGCCTGTCGAGACGCCGCCGCCGGTAACGATTATCAATAACAACGATTGACATCGCTTCCAAAACCCCGCTTCTCGCGGGGTTTTTTTTCGACTAACGCAAGAAACCGAAACGAATCTCCCGCTTGTGAGATCGACGTGGCGCCTCGATACGCGCCGCGTAGATGAGTCGAATGACCTGGAACCCCTGACCGGGAAACGGTGCGAGCAGCTCTGCCATTCGTTCATCGTCGCCACGCGGCTCACCCGCCAGCGCCCAGCAGACCGCATGTGGCAGCTTGAGGTCGCCGCGAACGATCGGTTCGGGGCGCGCCAGTCGCAGCCCGAGCACGAACGCAGCGGTCCACGGCCCGACGCCGCGAACATGCTGCAGCAAACTCATGGCTTCGTCGGTCGGCAGCTCCGCAGCGCGCTGCAGGCCCTTCGCTGAAAAGGCGACCTCCTGTATCGTCTTCGCGCGCTGCCGGCCGATGCCAAGTAGCATGAGACGGTCCACGGACACGCTGCGGACCGCTCGTGGCGTTGGCGCCAGTCTCAGTTCGCGGGGGCCCGGCGCGACCTCACCGAGTTCTTCGACCAGCCGTCGCCACGTAAAGGCCGCCTCCTGCCAGGTGACCTGCTGCTGCAGGATCGTCGTAACGAGACCTTCGAAGACATCACCCGTGTCGTTGAGACGGATCCCGGGATGCTCGTGCAGCAGCCGGTTGGTCACCGGATGGTCCGGCAGGCACCACGCAGGCTCTTCGAGACCCAGCCAGCGGCGGACGTACGGACCCGCCGAGTTGGCCCCCTCGCCCCACGCACGGACCGCTATCGAGGCACCGGCATCGACCGTGATCCGTACCGTGACCGGTCCTTCCGGCAGACGCGCCGCGCGCCACAGACCCTCCTGTACACGGCGCACGGTCGGATCGTTGCCACCGGTCCTGAGCAGCCGCGTCGTCTCGAAGAAATCGTAGCCGTCCGGCGAGTCCCAGCGATATGTCGCATCAGGCTCCATCTGCGCGACTATACACGGCGTGCCTGTCTATACTGACCACACCCGATTCGAGAGGTGGCCTATGGAACCCGAGAAAGAAGCACAGGCGCGCGCGATCCTCGAAGCAGCCGGCGTCGACAACGTCGACTACTACATCAGCGAGGCCGACGCCTACTCAGAACCGGTACCGCTGGCGGAGATCGCACTGTTCCTCCGCGAAGCCTGGCGCCCGGTGCTCGCATCCGATACCGAGGGCTGGGTCACAGAGCTCGTTGATGAGCTCGATTCGCGAGGTGAGCGAGACGACCTTTACGCGCTCCGCTTCCTCCCCGAGCGGCCGGAACTGCTTGCGGCGCTGAAGGCCGTCGCCGCATCCGGGCTGCCAGAGAAGTCGCTGTCGACTATCGTGCGTGCGTTCCAGGTTGGCATGCTCGAGCACCTCGTCAACCTGCTCGACGGCGGCCACTGCTTCGAGGACGGGCTCGTCGATAACTGGTCGCTCGCGAGCGTGGACGAGAACATCGATCCACAGTATCGGTTCGGGGACATGAAGCACATGCTGTGGGAATTGGATCCGGAGAAAGAAGCGGAGGAATCCTGATGCGGTGGATCTGCGCTGCGCTTGTCTTCCTTGCCACGGCGGCCATTGCACAAACGGCCGACCTGGTCGCGAAAAACGGCAAGATCTGGACGGTCGATGACGCCAACCCGCAGGCCGAGGCCCTCGCGGTCATCGACGGCCGTTTTGTTTATGTCGGCGACAATGCCGGAGTCGGGAAGTACGTCGGGTCGACCACGACCGTAATCGATCTCGAGGGTGCGCTCGTCACCCCCGGCTTCTACGATAACCACGTGCACTTCGAGTCGACGGGGCGCCTGCTCTACGGCCTGAACCTGCTCGACATCTCGGACGAGGCCGGCTTCGTCGCTCGCATCCGCGACGTCGATGAGCGCTACGCGCCGGGGACATGGATAACCGGGGGCGACTGGTCGGCTTACGAGACCTGGGCCGAAGGCGACGTTGCCGAGGCGGGACGCGAGGTCGATCCCGACGACATGTACGGCGACTTCTTCCTGCCGGACAAGGGCATGATCGACGGCTTCACGGAAGACCGGCCGGTGCTCGTCAATCGCTTCGACCGCAAGGTCTACCTGGCGAACAGCACCGCCCTCGAGCGCGCGGGCATCAGCCGTACGACGCCGGACCCGGACGGAATCATCGTCGGCCGTGAGCGAAACGGCGAACCGACCGGTGCACTGTTCAACCCGGTTACAGCCGACGTCGATTCGACCGTACTGATGCGGGATAACGTCGCGGCCCTTTATCGCGGCCTGGTCCCCCGACCATCGCGGCAGCAGCGCATCGCCGAGACGAAGCAGGCCTGGGCACGGATGGCAAGCGTCGGAGTAACCAGCTACTGCGACATCACATCCAGCCCGGCGTACGTCGATATTTACCGCGAGCTGCGCGATGCCGGCGAGATGACCGCTCGGGTTCGCTACCGTCCGCCCCTCGACCGCTGGCAGTCGATGGCCGACCTTGGCATCAAGGTGGGATTCGGCGACGACTGGATACGCTTCGGCGCAACCAAGGCGTGGATCGACGGCATCATGGGCAACAGCTCGGCGCGCTTCTACGAGCCGTACACCCACAACCCGACGAGCCGCGGCATCTGGCGCGACATCATGTTCCCGTTCGAGCGCAGCCCCGACAACCCGGAGGACATGCAAAGCAACCTCGAACGCCTGGCACTCGACGCGGACGCGAACGGCATCCAGCTCACCGTGCATGCAATCGGCGACGAGGCCAACGGCTACCTGCTCGATATGCTCGAGCGGATCATCGTGAAGAACGGCGAAAGGGACCGCCGCTTCCGGCTCGTGCACGCGCAGGTGATGACGGACCGGGATATCGAGCGCGCAGGCGAACTCGGCATCGTTGCGGAGGTACAGCCGTTTCACACCTCGGACGACATGCGCTGGATGGAAGAGCGCATCGGCGAGGACCGCTCGCGAGGCGCCTATGCCTTCCGCCGCCTGTGGGACGCCGGTGCTACCGTGAGCTTCGGGTCTGATTCTCCGGGCACCAACGCGTCGCGCTACTACCTGAACCCAATGCTCGGGCTCTACGCAGCCGTTACACGCAAGACCCTTTCCGGCCAGCCTGAAGGCGGCTGGTTCCCGATGGAACGGCTCACCATCGAAGAGGCGATCAGGGCCTACACGCTAAACACTGCCTATGCTGGCTTCGAGGAAGACAACAAAGGCTCGATCGCGGTCGGCAAGCTGGCCGACTTCGTGGTGCTCTCCGACGACCTTCTGACAATGAATCCGAACGGCATCAAGGACGTTTCTGTTACGACGACGGTGGTCGGTGGCGAGATCGTGTACGTAGCGGACCCATGAGTGTTGCGATCTATATCGTCTGCGAGCGTGAGGTCGAAGGCACGGATACGTTTGTCGATGGCAAGGCGCTCGGCCACGTCGACCCGGATGTGCTGGCGTCGATCGAGACGCGCCTCGGTGTCACGCCGATGTACGACATGATCAGCGCGGATCCCGAAGAGATCGGCGAGTTTTTCGAGGGTGTCGACGACGCCGAGATACCGCCGGAGACCTGGTATCCCGCGAGCAAGGGACTCGAAACCGTGCGCGCGCTGCGCGCGCACCTGGCGGAGAATCCGTCAGGGCTCGGCAACGCTGCGGCCGTTATCGAGGACCTCGACGACTTTGAGCGGCTGCTCCGCTACCTCGATGCCAACGAAGTACGGTTCCACTTCGCAATGGACTTCTGAGTGGGGCTCCGCGCCGAGTTCAAAGCGATGACCGAAGACCCGCTGTTCTGGCGGGTTGTCATGTTCCTGTGGGGGCTGCCGTTCGTCGGCATCTTCGTGCTTGCGCTCATGCACCTCGACGAGTTTTGCGGCTCGTACTGGCTGTTGGTTTTTCCGGCCGCGTTTGCTGCGTTGGGTGGCTGGCTTGTGTACTCGGCCATATTCGCCGACAAGAGGGCACTCGAAAAGCGGCTCGATTTCCTCGCCGACGGCGGCGATATCCTCGGCATCTTCTTCATCATTGCCGTCGCCATTCTTG
>JASJBG010000155.1 GCA_030066625.1 Woeseiaceae bacterium | reverse complement strand
TTGACCGACCGACAGCAACAGAACACAGGCACGACGGACGTCCGGGAGGCGCTGAAGTTCGACGAAGAGCGGCTGGCCGAGTGGATGGCCTCCCACGTAGAGAGCTTCAACGGCCCGCTGACGGTCCGCCAGTTCAAGGGCGGCCAGTCGAACCCGACCTACCTGCTCGACGCGGCATCCGGCCGCTACGTGCTGCGCCGCAAGCCGCCCGGCAAGCTGCTCAAATCCGCGCACGCGGTCGATCGCGAGTACCGGGTCATAAGCGCGCTGTACGCCGCGGACTTCCCGGTGCCGAGGCCCTGCGCACTCTGCAAGGACGACGAGATCATCGGCACGATGTTCTTCATCATGGAGTTCGTCGATGGCCGCATCTTCTGGGACCTCGACCTGCCCGATTCAGATCCGGATGAACGCGCGGCGATCTACGATGACGTCAATGCAACGATCGCTCGCCTGCACAGCTACGACTACGAAAACCTGGGCTTAAGCGATTTCGGCAAGCCGGGCAACTATTTCGAGCGGCAGATTTCACGCTGGACCGGCCAGTACCGCGCGTCGGAAACCGCGACGATTGCGGCGATGGACCGCCTGATCGACTGGCTGCCGGCGAATATTCCGGCCGACGATTCCGCCAGCATCGTGCACGGCGACTTCAGACTCGACAACATGATCATCCATCCGACAGAGCCGCGCGTGCTTGCCGTACTCGATTGGGAACTGTCGACGATCGGGCACCCGCTGGCCGACTTCACCTATCACCTGCTGACCTGGCAGATGCCGGAGATCGGTATCGGCTCGACGGGACTGGCCGGCAAGGATCTCGATGCCCTGGGCATCCCCGGCGAGGACGAGTATGTCGCCCGCTATTGCGAACGCACGGGCCGCGACGGAATCGCGGATCGCGAATTCTACTCGGCGTTCAACTTCTTCCGCCTCGCAGCGATCCTGCAGGGCATTGCAGGTCGGGTACGTGACGGGACCGCGGCGAGCGCGCACGCGGAGCAGGCCGCCGCCGCCGTTGAGCCGCTGGCCGATCGCGGCTGGGCGTTTGCGAGCGGGGGCTGACTTGCGGGCCTCGAACCGAGACCACTAGAATCTCGCGACCGCGCGCCCGCTTTCGACCGATATGGCTCTGAACTACGACAAACTCATGGCGACGTCGATCGTCGACCTGCCGCACAGCTACCGTGACACGGAGACGATGCTGTATGCGCTGAGCGTCGGTCTCGGCCGCGATCCCGTCGATCCGCGGGAGCTGCCGTTCATCAGCGAGCATGACGGGCTGCCCATGACGATGCCCTCGCTAGCTACCGTGCTCGTGCCGGACATGTTCCCACCCGACCTGGGCTGGGATTACAGCCAGGTCCTGCACGCCGAACAGCGCCTGCAGCTGTTCCGTCCGCTGCCGCCCGCCGCAGACCTGAAAATCAACAAGCGCATCGTGGGCGCCTACGATCGCGGCGCACACGGCGCAATGGTCCTGTTCGAGGCCGAGGGCCGGCTGGCAAAGGACGACACGGTCCTGTTTACGCTGGGTAATACGATCATCGCACGTGGGGATGGCGGTTTCGGCGGGCCGAGCGGCAAAGGGCCGGCACCGCACCGCGTCCCGCGCCGCGAGCCCGACCTGTCATGCGAACTCGATACGCGCAGCGACCAGGCGCTGTGGTACCGGTTGAACGGTGACCGCAATCCGCTGCACTCGGACCCGGAACTGGCGCGTTCGGTCGGCTATGAGCGGCCGATCCTGCACGGGCTTTGCACCTACGGTGTCGCCTGTCATGCGATTCTCAAGACGATCTGCAACTATGATCACACGTTGATCGCGGGCATGGACGCGCGGTTCTCCTCGCCCGTGCTACCCGGCGACAAAATCCGGACGGACATGTGGCAGGACGGCGATACCGTGTCTTTCCAATGCACGGTGGCGGAGCGCGATACCGTCGTACTAAGGAACGGCAAGTGCACGCTTGCAACCTGAGGCTATCAAATGAGTGACATCGTAAGCGTAAGTATCGACGAGCATGTCGCCCACGTTCAGCTGAATCGTCCCGACAAACACAATGCGTTGAGCCTCGACCTGCTCGAGGCCCTGGTCGCCACCGGCGATCGGATAAGCGGCGACAATGCGGTCCGCGCCGTCGTCCTTTCCGGTGCCGGCGAGAACTTCTGCGCCGGTATCGACACGGCTTCCTTCCGGGAGCTCGGCGCCATGTTCGCTTCGGGCGGGGCCGCGCCCCGGGCGCCATCGCCTGCCAACCTGTTCCAGCGCGCGGCCTGGGTCTGGCGGGAAGTGCCCGTGCCGGTTGTGTGCGTGGTGAAGGGCGTCGCTTTCGGCGGCGGCCTGCAAATCGCTCTCGGCGCCGATATTCGCTACGCGGCGCCGGCCGCCAGGCTATCGATCATGGAGGTCAAGTGGGGCCTGATCCCGGACATGGCGGTCAGTGCCGCGGCTCGCCACGTCGTACCACAGGACCGGCTCCGCGAGCTCGCCTACACGGGCCGCATCGTCGACGCGGCAACGGCGCTCGACTACGGCCTCGTCACGGCGGTGCATGACGATCCGCTGGCGGCGGCTCAGGGCCTCGCTGCCGAGATTGCCGGAAAATCGCCCGACGCGATTCGGTCGATGAAGCGCCTGTTCAACGAGGCCTGGGAGCAGCCGATCGCGGCGGCGCTGGGGCTCGAGGCCGAGCTGCAGACCGGCGTCATGGGCAGCCCGAACCAGCTCGAGGCCATCAACGCCAATATCGAAGGCAGGGCGCCGAAATTCGAGGATTAGGCCCGGAACTTTGCGTGCCCGGCCGTACTCAAAGACTATAATCCCAACGACCGGTGTGAATCAGGAGCATCTGATCAACACGCTGCCCGCCATACTTGCCTGCCTGCTGCTCGCAGCGGCCACCTTCGCCACCGCCCAGACCGTGGGTCCATACTCGGGTCATTCGGTGGATTCGCGCACACTCAGGACCCAGGAGCGCGTCGACAAGTTGTTCGAAGCAGGAGAGTTCGAGCGTGCCTTCACGATCTACCGACACGACCTCGCGCCAATCGGCGACAAGTATGCGCAGTACATGGTCGGCTACATGCACCTGATGGGTTACGGCGTCGACGAGGACCCGGTGCTTGCGTCCGCCTGGTACCGGCTCGCCGCGGAGCGCGCGAGCAGTGACTTCCTGCTGGTTCGCGATGAGTTGATGGCCGGCATGAGTGAACCCGACAAGGTCCGCTCGGATTACCTCTACCTCGAACTTCGCGAGCAGTACTCGGACGCCGTCCTTCTGCTGAAGCTCGTACGCGACGACCTCCGCTCGCTGACGATGATCACGGGTTCGCGGACATCCGGCGGCGCGAGTCCGGTTGTGTCGGTCGACGTCCGCTCCGGCGAAAGCATGTCCGCCGCGGAGAGGGTGCGGCGGATCAAGTCGCGCGTCGAGTCACGGCTCGCGTTCATGGCGCGCCAGATCGGTGCCGACGACCTGCCCACCGACGCAGACGACGTCGACCTGGAACGGCTGCAGGCTGTCGTGGCCAGCTACGTCGACACGATCACGGACCGCAAGGTCGCGGCCGCGCAGGCGGACTAGTTCCTCGGGTGAGGCCGCAGTCCGGCCGACAGGATGGCCGGGAATTCCTCGACAATGTTGCGGGCGACTTCGGGGTCGCCGTGATACCACTTGGGAATCCAGTTGATCGCGCCCATGATGGCGTTGCCCGTCATGCGGACGTCGCATTGCCGGATGCTGCCATCGGCGATGCCTTCCTCGATCAGCGCCTCGAAAGCAGTGGAGTGCTTCCTCGATCGCTCCAGGACGTCCTCGCGATGTTCGTCATCGAGCGCCGGAATCTCGCTCATGATCGCGAACGGTCCGCGCTCGCCGACCATCAGTTCGACGTGGTAGGCGAGGTAGCGGCAGACCTTGTCGAAGCCCGATGTGCCGTCCTCGACCGCGCGATGCATCGCCTCCTGGCCGACCTCGGCGGCCCGCACGTAGCAGAGGTAGACGAGCTCCTCCTTGTTGCGCACGTAGTAGTAGAGCGCCGCGTCGGTCAACCCGAGCCGTCGGGCCACGTCCTTGAGCGAGGTGCCGCTGAAGCCCTTCTGGTTGAAGCAGTGCGCGGCGGCAGCCAGCATGCGGTCCAGCTGCTGCTGATATCGGCTGTCTTCGGCGCGCTCCAGCGCACTTCTCGGCATCGTTTCGACCTTGAGTTTCGACTGAAACTCTATTATTTTGCGGACTCAAATTTTAATTGCAATTAAAATTTTTGCAAACCCGGTAAAAAAATCGGGTCATCCCACCGAGGTTCATGCCAATGAGCACGCTCGCCAGCGACATCCCGGGCGTCACCCGGAAGACCGACACCGCGCCGCTGCGCTTCATTACTGCCGCGTCCCTGTTCGACGGGCACGATGCTGCCATCAACATCATGCGCCGGCTGATCCAGGCGCAGGGCGTCGAGGTCGTGCATCTCGGCCACAACCGCTCCGTCGACGATATTGTTCGCGCCGCGATCCAGGAGGACGCCGACGGCATCGCCGTGAGTTCCTACCAGGGCGGCCATAACGAGTTTTTCCGTTACATGGTTGACCGGCTCGCGGAGCTGGGGGCGGGTCACATCAAGGTATTCGGTGGCGGTGGCGGTACGATCACGCCCGAGGAAATCAAGGCACTGGAGGCTTACGGCGTCGAGCGCATCTACCATCCGAACGACGGCATGCAGATGGGTCTCGAGGCGATGATCAGCGATCTCGTCGAACGCACGCTCAAGGGCCGCCGCAGCACCGTCGCCCCCGACACGATCGAGCGCGATGCATCGGTCGACGTCGCCGCAACGATCTCCGCGATAGAGGAGGGCGTTCTCGACGACGCCGAGCTCGCGCGCCTCCGTAAGGAGTGGCAGGTCAAGGCGGGTCAGACGCCGGTCGTCGGCATCACCGGCACCGGCGGCGCGGGCAAGTCGAGCGTGACCGACGAGATCCTCAACCGCTTCCTGTCCGGCTTTCCGGACATGAACATCGCGGTGCTCGCCGTCGACCCGACGCGGCGCCGAACGGGCGGCGCCCTGCTCGGCGACCGTATCCGCATGAACTCCCTGCGCTCGCCGCGCGTGTACATGCGTTCGATCGCGACGCGCCGGCAGCATCTGGCAACCAGTGAGATGCTCGGCGACCACATCCTGTTCCTAAAGTCGCTCGGCTTCGACCTGATCATCGTCGAGACGGCCGGCATCGGCCAGAGCGATTCGGAAATCGTCGACCTCGTCGACTTCTCGGTCTATGTCATGACCAGCGACTACGGTGCGGCGAGCCAGCTCGAGAAGATCGACATGCTCGACTTCGCCGACCTGATCGTCCTCAACAAATACGACAAGCGCGGCGCCGAAGACGCGCTGCGCGACATCCGCAAACAGTGGAAGCGCAACCATGTCGCGTTCACGGTCGCCGACGATGACGTGCCCGTTTACCCGACGATCGCCAGCCAGTTCAACGATCCCGGCGTCAGCTGGATGTTCGTCGAACTGTGCCGCCGCGTGAGCGAAAAGCTGGGACTCAGCGAGCCGCTCAAGCCTGCGCTGGACGTGACCTTAAAGGAGCCGCGCGCGACCGCGGTCATACCGGGTAGCCGCATTCGCTACCTGGCCGAGATCGCTGAACAGGGCCGCGAGATCAACCAGCGTTGCGATACGCAGGCAGAAATCGCGAGCCAGGCACAACACCTGTACGAGTCATTGAAGCTGCTCGACGATCCGGAGCTGCCCGAGGCGCTCGAGCCATATCGCAGCGAGGTGCTGAGCGGCGGGCCGGATCAGAACCTGCTGGTGCTGCGCCAACGCTACAACGAGGCCATCCAGGCGCTGACCGCCGATTCGCTTGCTCTGCTGCGCGAGTGGCCGGCACGCAAGGCCGGCGTCCGCTCAGAGACGTTCAGCTACACGGTACGCGGCCGGGAGATCACCGGTTCGAACTACCGCGAGTCGTTGAGTCATCAGAACATTCCGAAGATCGCGGCGCCCGACTATCGCGACTGGGGCGAGTTGCTCAAGTTCCTGAAGAGGGAGAACCTGCCCGGTGCGTACCCCTACACGGGTGGGGTCTATCCGTATCGGCGGGCGGGCGAAGACCCCACGCGGATGTTCGCCGGCGAGGGCACGCCGGAGCGCACGAACCGGCGTTTTCACTACCTGTCGCTGGGCCAGCAGGCGGCACGCCTGTCGACCGCATTCGATTCGGTAACGCTGTACGGCGAGGATCCTCACGAACGCCCCGACATCTACGGCAAGGTGGGCAACTCCGGCGTGTCGATCGCGACGGTCGACGACATGAAGAAGCTGTATTCGGGCTTCGACCTGTGTGCGCCGACGACCTCGGTTTCCATGACGATCAACGGTCCCGCGCCGATGATCCTTGCGTTCTTCATGAACACGGCGGTCGACCAGCAGGTCGAGAAGCACCTGCGCGAGTCGGGCAAGTGGGAAGACGCCCAAAAGACGATCGACGCGTACTTTGCCGACCGGGAGCGGCCGCGCTACGAGGGCGAACTTCCGGAAGGCAATGACGGCCTCGGCCTTGGGCTGCTAGGCATCTCGGGCAACAAGGTCGTCGATGCCGACACCTATGCCCGTATTCGCAAGGAAACACTGGCAGCCGTGCGCGGTACGGTTCAGGCCGACATCCTGAAGGAAGACCAGGCGCAGAACACCTGCATCTTCTCGACGGAATTTGCGATGAAGATGATGGGCGACGTGCAGCAGTTCTTCATCGATAACAACGTGCGCAATTACTACAGCGTCTCGATCAGCGGCTATCACATCGCCGAAGCGGGCGCGAACCCGATCAGCCAGCTGGCGTTTACGCTCGCCAACGGCTTCACGATCGTCGAGTACTACCTTGCGCGCGGCATGAGCATCGACGACTTCGCGCCGAACCTGAGCTTCTTCTTCTCCAACGGCATGGACCCGGAGTACACCGTCATCGGCCGCGTCGCCCGGCGAATCTGGGCACGCGCAATGCGTGAGCGCTACGGGGCCGGATCCCGATCACAGATGCTCAAGTACCACGTGCAGACGTCCGGCCGCAGCCTGCATGCTCAGGAGATCAGCTTCAACGATATCCGTACGACGCTGCAGGCGCTGTATGCGCTGTTCGACAATTGCAACAGCCTGCACACCAACGCGTTCGACGAGGCGATTACCACGCCTACCGAGCAGTCGGTCCGCCGCGCCGTCGCAATCCAGCTGATCATCTCGCGTGAGCTCGGCCTGAACTTCTGCGAGAACCCGTGGCAGGGTTCATTCGTCATCAACGAGCTGACAGATCTCGTCGAGGAAGCGGTCTACCAGGAATTCGAACGCATCTCGGAGCGCGGTGGCGTACTGGGCGCGATGGACACGATGTACCAGCGCGGCAAGATCCAGGAAGAAAGCCTGTACTACGAGAGCAAGAAGCACGATGGATCGCTGCCGCTGATCGGCGTCAACACGTTCCTGCCGAAGGAAGGCCAGGAAGACGAAGTGCACGAGCTCGAGCTGATCCGATCCTCCGAAACAGAGAAGAACGACCAGATCGAACACGTGCGTGCCTTCCAGCGCACGCACGGCGACGATGCGGGCGACGCGCTCAAGCGGCTTCAGGCCGTGGCGCGCGAGCGCGGCAACGTATTCGAGGAGCTCATGGAAACCGTCAAGTCGAGCTCGCTCGGCCAGATTTCGGGCGCCCTGTACGCCGTTGGTGGCGAGTACCGCCGCAACATGTAGCGACGACCGTCGCATGAGGAAGAATTGATGACCGATACCGTCAAGTACGAGCAGGACGGCGCTGTTGCTGTCATTTCGCTGAACCGCCCCGACAGCCTGAACGGCTTTACATCCGGGATGCTCGCCGAGGCCGTCGACGCGTTTGTTCGCGCTGACGAAGACGATTCGGTGCGGGTCGTGGTTTTCACGGGCGAAGGGCGTGCTTTCAGCGCTGGCGCGGACCTCAAAGCCGGACTGGAAGGCGGCTCCCTGAAGAACAAGCTGCTGCACGAATACGGGCCCATGTTCGCGGCCATCTCGGAGATGCAGAAACCCGTCATCGCAGCGGTTCCCGGTTTTGCGGCCGGGGTTGGCATGTCCGCCGTTCTGCACTCCGACCTCGTGATCATGGCTGACGACGCGTTCATGCTGTCGCCTTTCACGACCATTTCGCTCGTCCCCGACGGCGGGCTCAATCGCCTGCTGGTGCGGCAGCTCGGCTATCGCCGCGCGTTCCAGCTCAGCGTGGAATCGGAGCGCATCCCGGCCGAGCGCTGCGTGGAGCTCGGCCTGGCCAACAAGACGGTGCCGGCCGCCGAGCTGCGCGACGCTGCGATGGAATGGGCCAGTGCGCTGGCCAGGCGCGCACCGCTATCCGTTGCCGCCACCAAGAAAGTAATGCGCACGGCGATGGACCACGACGAGGCGACCTGTTATCGCCTCGAAGCGGAGCTGCAGGGCAAACTCCGTGAGTCAGCCGATGCCGCCGAGGGCGTGAACGCGTTTCTCGAGAAGCGCGAGCCGGACTTCAAGGGCGCCTAGCCGATTACGAAATACCAACACGGGATTAACGAAATGGACAGACTCATCTTCGAGGAAGAGCACGAGATGTTTCGCGACTCCGTGCGCAGCTTTTTCAAGAACGAGATTGCGCCGCACGGCGATCGCTGGAACGAAGCCGGCATGGTCGATCGCGAGGCCTACCTGCAGGCGGGCGAACAGGGCCTCCTTTGCATGTGGGCAGACGAGGAGTATGGCGGTGCCGGCGTCGAGGATTTTCGCTACGAACAGATCCTCATGGAGGAGAACGCCAAGTACGGTGACCAGGGATTCTTCCTGTGGTTGCACAGCCGCCTCGTAGGACCTTACATCGGCGGGCTCGGCACCGAGGAGCAAAAGGCGCGCTGGCTGCCGGGCTGCGTCAGCGGCGAGAAGATCCTCGCGGTCGCGATGACCGAGCCGGGCGCCGGCAGCGACGTTGCCGGCATGCGAACCAAGGCGGAGGACAAGGGCGACCACTTCGTGCTCAATGGCTCCAAGACCTATATTTCAAACGGCATCCTGGCCGACCTGGTCGTCGTTGCCGCGCGCACCAATCCCGAGCACAGCCACGGCATCAGCCTGTTCGTCATCGAACGCGGCATGGAGGGCTTCGAGCGCGGCGAAAACCTGAAGAAGATGGGCCTGAAGAGCCAGGACACGGCCGAGCTGTTCTTCAACAACGTCAAGGTGCCGAAGGAAAACCTGCTGGGCGAGCTGCACCGCGGCTTCTATTCGTTGATGCACTACCTCGCCGAGGAGCGGCTGCTCGCGGCGGTCGGCTTCCTCGCGAACGCCGTGACGGCCTACGACCTGACGCTTGACTGGGTCAACGAGCGCAAGGCCTTCGGCAAGACGATCGGCGACTTCCAGAACACGCGTTTCAAAATGGCGCAGATGCGTACCGAGATCGACGTGGCGCAGGCATTCGTCGACCAGTGCGTGATGCAGCACAACGAGGGCAAGCTTTCCGCTGACGACGCCGCCAAGGCCAAGCTGTTTACGAGCGAGGTCGAGATGCGCGTAACGGACGAGTGCGTACAGCTGCACGGCGGCGCCGGTTATATGGACGAGTACCCGATTTCCCGGCTGTACACGAACGCGCGCGTGTCACGCATCTACGCGGGCAGTTCCGAGATCATGCGCGAGATCATTGCGCGCTCCATCGGTCTCGACCCACGCAAGAAAAAAACCGACTCACGCGCGAACGCGGCCTGATGAGAACGGCATTTCTCGGACTCGGCGTCATGGGTTTTCCCATGGCGGGGTACCTCGCGAAGGCGGGCCACGATGTCGTCGTGTACAACCGCACCGCGTCGAAAGCAAAGGACTGGGCGGGCCGATTCTCCGGTGCGACCGCGGCGACCCCACGCGAGGCGGCGAGCGGTGCCGACGTCGTGTTTTCCTGTGTCGGTAACGACGATGATGTACGAGAGGTTTTGACGGGCCCGGAAGGTGCGCTGCAGGCGCTGGAGCGCGGAGCTGCCATCGTCGACCACACGACGGCGTCGGCGCAGCTGGCGCGCGAGCTGTTCGCGGCCTGCGCGAAGAAAGGCGTCGAATTTCTCGACGCACCGCTGTCCGGCGGCCAGGCGGGTGCCGAGAACGGCCAGCTGACCATCATGATCGGCGGTGAGTCCGCGGCCTTCGAGCGGCTCGCGCCGATCATGGACTGCTATGCAAAGGCCATGACGCTCATCGGTCCGGCAGGCAGCGGCCAGCTTGCGAAGATGGTGAACCAGATCTGCATTGCGGGCGTCGTTCAGGGCCTCTCCGAGGGCCTGCATTTTGCAAAGCGAGCGGATCTCGACGTTGCAAAAGTGATTGCTGCGATATCCGCTGGCGCGGCGCAGTCCTGGCAAATGGAGAACCGCTGGCAGACGATGGTTGACGGTGAGTTCGACTTCGGTTTCGCGATCGACTGGATGCGCAAGGATCTCGGCATCGCGCTCGATGAAGCCAACGCGAACGGCGCCGTACTCGAGCTTACGAAGCTCGTCGACGGCTACTATGCCGAGCTGCAGGCCGCCGGCCACAATCGCTGGGACACGTCGTGCCTGATTGCGCGACTCGAGAAATGATATAGTCCGAAGCATCACGGGGGTGGTCGTCTGACCTGAGATCCGCGCTTAAGCGGGAACCCTTAGAACCTGACCCGGGTAATGCCGGCGTAGGAAGGGAATCATGAATACAACAGCTGTCATGCGGCACTTCGCCGCGATCTTCCTCATTTCCACAGCCTCGGCGGGCACCGCCGAGACGATCGACGAGATCGTCGTTACGGCAGACTATCGCGGACGTGCGCTCGACGAGGTCGCTGCAAGCATTACGGTGCTCGATGCGGACGCCATCGAAGGGCTCGCCGTGCAGCACTTCGAGGAGCTCGTCTACTCGGTGCCGAACCTGAACTGGTCAGGCGACGGGCACCGCGCGCGCTACTTCCAGATTCGCGGTGTCGGCGAGCTGGAGCAGTACCAGGGCGCACCGAATCCGTCGGTCGGCTTCCTGGTCGACGACATCGACTTCTCCGGAATCGGCACGATCGCGACGCTGTTTGACGTCGAGCGCGTAGAAGTCCTGCGCGGCCCGCAGGGCAGCCGCTACGGCGCGAACGCGCTGGCCGGCCTGATCTACGTGCAGAGCGCGCTGCCGACGTCCGAGCGCAACGGCCGCGTAACCCTGAGCGCTGCCGACGATGACGCGTTCTCGGCGGGCCTGGCCTTCGGCGGCGCGATCACGAACGACCAACGCGCGCTGTATCGGATCAGCGCGCATCATCATACGAGCAACGGCTACCGCGACAATCCGTTCCTCGGCCGGGACGACACGAACGGACGTGACGAGACGACGGTGCGCGGCCGGCTGC
>JASJBG010000154.1 GCA_030066625.1 Woeseiaceae bacterium | reverse complement strand
TAACGTGCAGATGGTGGTCGAGCTGATTGCGCCGATCGCGATGGAAGACGGCCTGCGCTTCGCGATCCGCGAAGGTGGCCGCACCGTCGGCGCCGGCGTCGTCGCCAAAATCATCGAGTAAGACAAGCTAAAGCCTGTACGGGGCTGTCGGCCCCGTACAGGCATATCTACAACTGGTAAAGAAAATGGCAACGAATCAAAACATCCGAATCCGCCTGAAGGCTTTCGATCACCGACTGATCGACAACTCGGCGCGGGAGATCGTGGACACGGCCAAGCGCACGGGCGCCACGGTCAAGGGCCCGATTCCGCTGCCGATGAAGAAGGAGCGCTACACGGTGCTGATCTCGCCGCACGTCAACAAGGACGCGCGTGACCAGTACGAGATCCGTACCCACAAGCGCCTGATGGACATCGTCGATCCGACTGACAAGACGGTCGATGCGCTGATGAAGCTGGAATTGCCGGCCGGCGTGGACGTGCAAATCAAGCTGAACTAACTGCGCGGTTTCGCGGCTTTTGCCGCGTATCGTGCCTGGCTGGGCGACGAATCCGCCCAATGCGGCTCCAGCGGAGGCGCGCCGGGCGATAGAAATAGCGCCAGATCAGTCACTTACCGTCGATTTCCGCTGCCCGCTGCGGTTATCGACAAAAAACGGTCAAAAAAGCCCGAAAAGCCTTGCGGCTTAGGGATTTGGCGCTATACTTGCGGGCTCGCTGAATCAGGCCGGGCCGGGAGTCGGCCTGACATCGGCACAAAAGTCACCTCGCGGTGGCTTATTTTTTCGGTCACCAGGAAACCGAGGGTGACACGGCAAATCCCGGACCTGCCGGCCTGAGCAGAAGCCTCGAGCCGGACCATTGGGTCAGCCACTGTAGCTTTTCGGAGAACACGACGTTCTCGGAGCGCGGCTGGCCCTTTCGCGTGTCTGAAGACAACGCGAAACGAATGATTCAGGCAGTGCCAACCGCAGTGCTGCCGCAGAAAATGATTTTTTTGAGAGTGGCGCTGGCCAATCGAAGTCAGCGTGGAGTTTGAAGATGACGATGGGTCTTGTTGGCCGCAAGCGCGGCATGACACGTGTCTTCACGGACGACGGAGCTTCCGTTCCGGTCACCGTGATCGAGGCACAACCAAACCGAATCACACAGGTAAAGACCGTGGAAACGGACGGCTATCGTGCGCTGCAGGTTACTGCCGGCAGCCGCAAGGCGTCCCGCGTGTCCAAGCCTGAAGCCGGCCACTTCGCGAATGCGAAGGTTGAAGCCGGCGATCTCCTATGCGAGTTCCGCCTTGCTGAATCGGATGGCGAGGCGTTCGATCTTGGGTCAGAGCTCAAGGTCGACCTCTTCGAGGAAGGCCAGAAGGTCGACGTCATTGGTACGTCGATCGGTAAGGGCTACGCCGGTACGGTCAAGCGCCACAACTTCCGCACGCAGGATGCTACGCACGGCAACTCGCTGGCGCATCGCGCTCCGGGTTCCATTGGTCAGAACCAGACCCCGGGCCGCGTATTCAAGGGCAAGAAAATGTCCGGCCACATGGGCAACGTTCGCCGCACCGTGCAGAACCTCGAAGTCGTTCGCGTCGATGCCGATCGCAACCTGCTTCTGATCAAGGGCGCCGTGCCCGGGTCGAAGGGCGGTAGCGTCATCGTGCGCCCGGCAGTCAAAGCGAAGAACTAAGGGGCGCTGGCGATGAAGCTCAAGATGGAAGGCAAGGGTTCAGTCGACGTGGCAGAGGCTGCGTTCGGCGCTGATTTCAACGAGGCGCTCGTCCACCAGGTCGTGACGGCTTACCTCTCCGGCGCACGCGCCGGGACCAAGGCCCAGAAGAACCGCTCGGCGGTTCGCGGCGGCGGCGCCAAGCCGTGGCGGCAGAAGGGCACCGGCCGTGCACGTGCCGGCACGATCCGCAGCCCGATCTGGGTCGGCGGTGGCCGTGCGTTCGCTGCGCAGCCGCGTGACCACAGCCAGAAGGTCAACAAGAAGATGTACCGTGCGGCGCTGCGCTCTGTCATGTCGGAGCTGGTCCGCCAGGAACGTCTCGTCGTCGTCGAATCGCTCGAGATCGAGGCCCCAAAGACCAAGCTGCTGGCCACTAAGCTGAAAGACATGGGCCTCGACAACGTGCTCGTACTGAACGAGGCCTTTGACGAGAAACTCTTCCTGGCAGCACGCAACCTGCCGAACGTCGGCATTTGCGATGCCGCTTCGATCGATCCGGTCGTACTGATCCGGTTCGAAAAGGTGCTGATTACGCTGCCGGCACTGAAGCTGATTGAGGAGCGACTGTCATGAGCCAGGCTCTCCACCAGGAACGACTGATGACGGTCATTCGCGGCCCGCACCTCTCCGAGAAGGCGCACATCGCGGCCGAGAACAACCAGGTTGTATTCAAAGTACGCACTGACGCGACGAAGGCGGAAATCCGCCAGGCCGTCGAGCTGCTGTTCGAGGTCGAGGTCGACCAGGTCCAGGTCGTGAACTGCCGGGGCAAGAGCAAGCGCTTCGGTCGCACCCAGGGCCGTCGTGCCGACTGGAAGAAAGCGTACGTCAAGCTCGCAGAAGGAAGCTCTCTCGAGGGCGTCCTCGGCACGGAATAAGGACAGGCGATCATGTCACTGCATAAAGCAAAACCGACTTCAGCGGGACGTCGTTTCGTCGTTGCCGTCAAGACGCCGGGCCTTCACAAGGGCAAGCCGCATTCGGCGCTCGTCGAGAAGAAGACCTCGAAGGGCGGCCGCAACAACAACGGCCGAATCACGGTTCGCCACCAGGGTGGCGGCCACAAGCAGCAATACCGTCGCATCGACTTCAAGCGCAACAAGGACGGTATTCCGGGCGTCGTCGAGCGGCTCGAGTACGATCCGAACCGCAGCGCCCACATTGCGCTGATCAAATACGCCGACGGTGAGCGCCGCTACATCCTCGCGCCGAAGGGCATTGCCCAGGGCGCGCCGATCATGAGCGGCGAGGACGCGCCTATCAAGCCGGGCAACGCCCTGCCGCTGCGTGCGATTCCGGTCGGTACGGTCATTCACAACGTCGAGATGAAGCCCGGCAAAGGCGGCCAGCTCGTACGTTCGGCCGGCGGCGCCGCACAGCTCGCTGCACGCGAGGGTGCCTACGCAACGCTCCGGCTTCGCTCCGGCGAAATGCGCAAGATTCACGTCGACTGCCGCGCAACGATTGGCGAAGTCGGCCACGGCGAACACAACCTTCGCAAGCTCGGCAAGGCCGGCGCGAAACGCTGGCGCGGTGTGCGCCCGACGGTTCGCGGCGTCGCCATGAACCCGGTCGATCACCCACACGGCGGTGGTGAAGGCCGCACCTCGGGTGGCCGGCATCCGGTCAGCCCCTGGGGTACGCCGACGAAGGGTGCGAAAACACGTTCGAACAAGCGCACGGACAACATGATCGTTCGTCGCCGCAAACGTAAGAAATAGGATCAGATAGATGCCACGCAGTGTAAGAAAAGGCCCGTTCGTCGATACGCATCTGGCGAAGAAAGTGGCCGAAGCGGCCGCCAAGAACGACCGTCGCCCGATCAAGACCTGGTCGCGACGTTCGATGGTGCTGCCCGACATGGTCGGTCTGACGATTGCCGTTCACAACGGCCGCCAGCATGTGCCGATCCTGATTTCCGAGAACATGGTCGGTCACAAGCTCGGTGAGTTTGCGATGACCCGTACGTTCCGCGGTCACTCCGGTGATCGCAAGACCAAGTAGCGTCAAGGAGTCGAACCATGCAAGTTGCAGCCACTCTCCGCTACGCGCGTATCTCGCCGCAGAAGTGCCGCCTCGTCGCCGACGTCATTCGCGGCAAGTCGGTAGACGACGCGCTTCGTACGCTGACGTTCTCGCCGAAGAAGAGCGCCCGCATCGTGAAGAAGGTTCTGGAGTCGGCAATCGCCAACGCAGAGCACAACCACGGCGCGGATATTGACGAACTGAAGGTTTCCACGATCGAGGTGAACGAGGCGCCGTCTTATCGGCGGTACCGGGCCCGTGCAAAGGGTCGCGGCGCACGCATCATCAAGCGAAACAGCCACATCACCATTCGGGTGGGAGACGAGTAAGCATTATGGGCCAGAAAGTACATCCGACCGGTATTCGACTGGGCATCGTCAAGGACTGGGCGTCCAAGTGGTACGCCGACTCCAAGACGTTCCCGGAATACGTCAAGACCGATCACGACCTGCGCGTGTTCATCAAGAGCAAGCTCAAGGACGCATCGGTCAGCCGTATCTCGATCGAGCGCCCCGCCAAGAAGGCCAATATCACGATTCACACGGCACGTCCGGGCATCGTGATCGGCAAGAAAGGTGAGGACATCGAGAAGCTGCGCGCTGAGGTTGCCAAGATGATCGGCATGAACATCGCCGACGTCCGGATCAACATCAACGAGGTGCGCAAGCCTGAGCTCGATGCACAGCTCGTTGCAGAAGGTATTGCGCAGCAGCTCGAGCGCCGCGTGATGTTCCGACGCGCCATGAAGCGTGCGGTAACGAACACGATGCGTGTCGGTGCCGAGGGTATCAAGGTCAAAGTCGGCGGTCGCCTCAACGGCGCCGAGATCGCGCGTTCCGAGTGGTATCGCGAGGGTCGTGTGCCGCTGCACACGCTGCGTGCCGACATCGACTACGGCGTTGCCGAGGCCCACACGACCTACGGCGTCATCGGCGTGAAGGTCTGGATCTTCAAGGGTGAAGTCTTCGACAAGCCCGAAGCCCAGCCGGCCGAGGCTCCGGAAGCGGCTGCTGGTGCACGCGCATAAGGCTCAAAGGTTAGATAACGATGCTACAGCCAAAACGTACAAAATTTCGCAAACAGCATAAGGGACGCAACCGTGGACTTGCGGTGCGCGGCAGCTCTGTTTCGTTCGGCGAGTTCGGTCTGAAGGCGACCGGCCGCGGCCGCATGACGGCCCGCCAGATCGAGGCAGCACGTCGTGCCATGACGCGTCACATCAAGCGCGGCGGCAAGATCTGGATCCGGGTATTCCCGGACAAGCCGATCACCAAGAAGCCGCTGGAAGTGCGCCAGGGTAAGGGTAAGGGCAACGTCGAGTACTGGGTTTGCCAGATCCAGCCCGGCCGCATGCTTTACGAGATGGAAGGTGTATCGGAAGAAGTGGCGCGCGAGGCGTTTCGCCTTGCCGCGGCAAAGCTGCCGTTCCCGACCCAGTTTGTTTCCCGGCAGGTGATGTGATGGACGCCCAGGAACTGCGTAACAAGTCTGTTGATGAACTCAACGAAGAGCTCGTCGCCCTCCGGCGCGAGCAGTTCAACCTGCGCATGCAGGCAGCGACCGGCGACCTCGCCAATACGGCGGAGCCGAAGCGCGTGCGTCGGGATATCGCTCGCGTAAAGACCGTACTGAACGAACTGCAGTCGGGCGATTCGCAGTAAGCGACTGAAGGTAGACAGAGAAATGAGTGAAGAAAAGAAGACTCAGCGCACGGTTGTAGGCCGGGTCGTCAGCGACAAGATGGACAAGACCGTCTCCGTCGCTATCGAGCGCATGATCAAGCACCCCGTTTACGGCAAGTACATCCGCCGTACCACCAAGGTGCTGGCACACGATGCCGAGAACACGTGCAAGCCTGGCGATCGCGTTGCGATTTCCGAGTGCCGCCCCATCTCGAAGAACAAGTCGTGGGCTGTCGTCAACGTTGTAGAGCGTGCGGCAGACCGCTAACAGGTAAGGATTGCAGTCATGATTCAGATGCAGACGGTTCTCGATGCGGCAGACAACTCCGGTGCGCGGCGCGTGCAGTGCATCAAGGTGCTCGGCGGCTCGAAGCGTCGTTACGCGAATGTCGGCGACATCATCAAGGTGAGCGTCAAGGACGCGATACCGCGCGGCAAGGTCAAGAAGGGCGAGGTCTACAACGCCGTCGTCGTTCGTACGCGTAAGGGTGTTCGCCGCAAGGATGGTTCGTTGATTCGCTTTGACGGCAATGCGGCGGTTTTGCTGAACGCTCGCCTCGAGCCGATCGGAACGCGCATCTTCGGCCCGGTAACGCGCGAGCTGCGTACCAACCGTTTTATGAAAATCATTTCGCTGGCACCCGAGGTTCTCTGAAGAACCCGGACACATTGGCAGTAGGTTTATGAACAAGATCAGGAAAGGCGACGAAGTCATCGTTCGTACTGGCAAGGACAAGGGCCGCCGTGGCACCGTCCTGCAGGTCACGGCGGACGGCCGTTTGGTTGTCGAAGGCATCAACGTCGCGAAGAAACACGTGAAGCCGAATCCGCAGGCCGGCGTCGAGGGCGGTATCAAGCCCATCGACATGCCGATCGAAGTATCGAACGTCATGCTCTTCAACCCGAAGACGAAGCAGGGCGAACGCGTCGGATTCCGCATGGACGATGACGGCAACAAGGTCCGGTACTTCAAGGGCTCCGGCGACGTCGTCGATATCTGAGAGAAATAGCAAATGGCACGTTTACAGGAAAAGTACAAAGCGGAACTCGCCGACCAGCTGCAGAAGACGCTGGGCCTCGAGAACCCGATGGAAGTACCGAAGATCACGAAGATCACTCTCAACATGGGTGTGGGCGAAGCCGTGGCCGACAAGAAGGTCCTCGAGAATGCCCGGGCCGACATGGAGAAGATCGCCGGCCAGCGAGCGATTCTGCGCGTCGCGCGCAAGTCGGTTGCCGGCTTCAAGATCCGCGAGGGTTTCCCGATCGGTTGCAAGGTCACGCTGCGTCGTGAGCGCATGTACGAGTTCCTGGACCGGCTCGTCAACATCGCGATTCCGCGAATTCGCGACTTCCGTGGTCTGAACCCGAAGTCGTTCGACAAGCAGGGCAACTACAGCATGGGCGTGACCGAGCAGATCATTTTTCCCGAGATCAACTACGACGAAATTGATGCGCTGCGTGGCATGGACATCACCATCACCACGACGGCACGCAATCCCGAGGAAGGCAAGGCGCTGCTTGAAGCGTTCAACTTCCCGTTCAAGAAGTAATAGCGAGATACCAGATGGCTAAGAAGTCAATGATCCAGCGTGAACTCAAGCGAGCGAAGCTCGTTGCTCGATACGAGAAGAAGCGCAAGGAGCTCAAGGCGATCATTCGCAACGTGAACAGCACGGATGATGAGCGTGCGGCTGCCCAGGCCAAGCTCAATGCGATGCCGCGTGACGCAAGTCCCACGCGCCAGCGCAATCGTTGCTCGATCACCGGTCGCCCGCATGGCGTGTACCGCAAGTTCGGCCTCGGCCGTAACAAGCTGCGCGAGTCGGCGATGAAGGGCGAGATCCCGGGTCTCACCAAGGCCAGCTGGTAAGCGGAGACAGACGATGAGTATGACTGACCCGATTTCGGACATGCTGACGCGCATTCGCAACGGCCAGAAGGCCCGCAAAGTCAGCGTTTCGATGCCTGCGTCGAAGCAGAAAGAAGCCGTAGCGGCGGTTCTGAAGGACGAAGGCTACATCACGGGCTTTTCGAGCGAGGGTGAGGGCGCCAGCAAGTCGCTGACGGTCGAGCTCAAGTATTTCGAAGGCGTGCCGGTGATCGAGAAGATCCAGCGCGCCAGCCGTCCGGGCCTGCGCGTATACCGCGGCAAGGAAGAGCTGCCGAAGGTCCTGGGTGGTCTCGGCGTTGCAATCGTCTCGACGTCTGCCGGCGTCATGAGCGATCGCCAGGCACGTGAGAAAGGTATTGGCGGTGAGGTGATCTGCGTCGTCTCTTGAGGCACGTGTCACCTGATCATAACGAGTACGGAACTATGTCAAGAGTTGCTAAAGCACCGGTCGAGCTGCCCTCGGGCGTCGAGTTCAAGCAGGAAGGCAACGTCGTCACGATGAAGGGCGGCAAAGGCACCCTGTCGCTGGAACTCAACAACGAGGTCGAGCTGTCGCAGGAAGAGAACACGCTGAAAGTAGCGCCGCGTTCGGGTTCGCGCTTCTCGACGGCGGTCGCTGGAACGATGCGCTCGCTGCTCGCGAACATGGCGCAGGGCGTGTCGGAAGGCTTCGAGCGCAAGCTCGAACTCGTCGGCGTCGGCTATCGCGCGCAGGCACAGGGCAACAAGCTCAACCTGCAGCTCGGGTTCTCGCACCCGGTCGTCCACGAGGTCCCGGAAGGCATCACGGTGGAAACGCCGAGCCAGACCGAGATCATTGTCAGGGGCGCCGACAAGCAGAAGGTCGGCCAGGTCGCCGCGGAGATCCGCCGCTACCGTCCGCCCGAGCCCTACAAGGGTAAAGGCGTTCGCTACGCGGATGAGCGCGTCGTGATCAAGGAAGCCAAGAAGAAGTAGGCAATAGATTATGAAGCTGGACAAGAAACAGAATCGACTGCGTCGTGCCCGCAAGGGGCGCTCGAAGATTCGCGAGCTGGAAGTGAGTCGCCTGAGCATTCACCGCACGCCGCGGCACATCTACGCGCAGATCATCGGCGCCGATGGCGGCACCGTCCTCGCGTCGGCATCGACGCTCGAGGCGGAGGTCCGCAAGGGCGTCAAGAGTGGCGGCAACGTCGAAGCAGCAAGCATCGTGGGTGCGCGCATTGCCGAGAAGGCAAAGGCGGCGGGCATCGATACGGTCGCCTTCGATCGTTCCGGTTTCCGTTATCACGGTCGCGTCAAGGCGCTGGCCGATGCCGCGCGTGAAGCCGGCCTCAAGTTTTAAGGCGAGTAGCAATGGCAAGAAACGAGCAGAATCAGTCGAACGACGACCTGATCGAAAAGCTGGTCACGGTCAACCGTGTCGCAAAGGTGGTCAAGGGTGGTCGTCAGTTCGGCTTCACGGCACTGACGGTTGTCGGCGACGGCCAGGGCCAGGTCGGCTTCGGCTACGGCAAGGCGCGTGAGGTGCCGATCGCGATCCAGAAGGCGATGCAGAACGCTCGCAAGAACATGATCGAGATCAACCTCAACAACGACACGCTGCAGTACGCCAAGAAAGGCCGTCACGGCGCCACGCTGGTCTACATGCAGCCCGCCTCGGAGGGTACCGGCGTCATCGCCGGCGGTGCGATGCGTGCCGTTTTCGAGTGTGCCGGCGTGCGTAACGTACTTGCCAAGAGCTACGGCTCGCGCAACCCGATCAACGTCGTGCGCGCGACGATCAAGGGCCTGTCGGAGATTCACTCACCGCAGGCGATCGCCGCCAAGCGCGGCAAGAAAGTAAAGGAGATCGTGGCCTAAGGCGCCGCGGTCCGGAAGAGATATAGCAGGAATCGATCATGGCTGATCCGAAAGAACTGAAAGTGACGCTGGTCAAGAGCAAACACGGGCGGCTGAAGAGCCACAAGGCCTGTGTTTCCGGGCTGGGTCTCCGCAAGATGCACCAGACCGTGACGGTCAAGGACACGCCGGAGAATCGCGGCATGATCAATCGAATTTCGTACCTGCTCTCGGTTGAGGAAGCCTGACATGCGACTTAACGATCTGTCGCCCGGAAAGGGCGCGAAAAAAGTAGGCAAGCGTCTCGGACGCGGTCATTCGGCCGGCCAGGGCAAAACCAGTGGTCGAGGCCAGAAGGGCCAGCACGCGCGTTCGGGCGGCTATCACAAGGTTGGCTTCGAGGGCGGCCAGATGCCGCTGCAGCGTCGTCTGCCGAAGGTCGGCTTCACGTCGCGGATGGCGAAGAAGACCGCCGAGCTGCGGCTGCATGAGCTGGCGATTCCAGAGGCCGATGTCATCGACATCGACGTCCTGAAGTCGCTGAGCCTCGTGCCGGCGTATACGACGAAGGTCAAGGTGATCCTCTCGGGCGAGCTGGACAAAGCCGTCAAGCTCAAGGGCATTGCGGTTACCAAGGGTGCACGTGCGGCTATCGAAAAGGCCGGCGGCAGCATCGAAGCTTAACGTAGGGAAGAAGGCAACGTAGGAGCGGCTTTTGCCGCGATTACAACGCAAAAGGTTTAGATAGTGGCGAAACAGCCCCAGCAAAATCCGGCAGATCTGGCGAAAGCGGCGAGTAAACTGGCCGAGCTCAAGGCTCGTATCCTGTTTCTCATCGGTGCGCTGATCGTGTTCCGCGTGGGCACGTATATTCCCGTGCCCGGCGTCAACCCGGCGGAGCTCGCCAACTTCTTCAGCCAGCAGGGCGGTAACCTGCTCGGTGTCTTCAACCTGTTCTCGGGTGGTGCGCTGGCGCGCTTCGGTATCTTCGCGCTCGGCATCATGCCGTACATCTCGTCGTCGATTATCATGCAGATGGCGAGCCAGATCGTGCCGAGCCTGCAGCAGCTCAAGAAAGAGGGCGAGCAGGGCCGCCGCCAGATCATCAAGTACACGCGCTGGGGTACGGTTGCTCTCGCGAGCTTCCAGTCCGTTGCCGCTGCGTCCTGGCTGCAGAATCAGGCTGGCCTGGTCGACAACCCGGGCCCGAGCTTCCTGATTACGGCCTGCATCACGCTGGTTACGGGCACGATGTTCCTGATGTGGCTGGGTGAGCAGATCACCGAGCGCGGCATCGGTAACGGCATCTCGATGATTATCCTCGCGGGCATCGTCGCGGGTATCCCGGCTGCCATCGCGGGCACCGCAGAGCTCGTGCGCAACGGCGAAATGTCGCCTGCCACGGCCATCATGATGCTGATCGGTGGCGTCGCGGCGATTATCTTCGTCGTCTACATGGAGCGAGCTCAACGCCGCATCACGGTCAACTACGCACGCCGCCAGCAGGGTCGCAAGATGATGGCTGCGCAGAGCACTCATCTGCCGTTCAAGCTGAACATGGCTGGTGTAATTCCGCCGATCTTCGCGTCGTCGATCCTGATGTTCCCGGCGACGATCGCGCAGTTCTTCGGTCAGTCGGCAGATCCGAGCCCGATGCAGCGTTTCCTGCAGACGATGGGCGCGAACCTGGGTCCGGGCCAGCCGATCTACGTGCTGCTGTACGCGGCGCTCATCATTTTCTTCTGCTTCTTCTACACGGCGCTGATGTACAACTCGAAGGACACGGCGGACAACCTGAAGCGAGCAGGGGCGTTCCTGCCGGGCATCCGGCCGGGTGCGAACACGGCCGAGTACATCGACCGCGTACTGACCCGGCTGACGTTCTGGGGCGCGATTTACATTGCGGGTGTCTGCCTGCTGCCGGAGCTCGTGAGGATGGTCTATCCGAGCATGCCGTTCAGCTTTGGCGGTACCTCGCTCCTGATTCTCGTCGTCGTAACGATGGACTTCATGTCGCAGATGCAAGCGCACGCGATGAGCCATCAGTACGAGGGCATGATGCAAAAGGCCAACCTCAGAAACTACGG
>JASJBG010000153.1 GCA_030066625.1 Woeseiaceae bacterium | reverse complement strand
TGCGGCGACATCGAAGTCACCTTTACGGGTGAACCGATCAATGCCGTGTTTTGTTATTGCACGGACTGCCAGCGCGACACGGGCTCAGACAAGTGGTTTGGTCTTTGGGTCGCTACTGATAATCTGAGGTTTCGCAAAGGCGAACCGAGTACATTCACGCGGGTCGGCAGCTCAGGCAAACCCGTGCACAAGAAGTTCTGCGGATCCTGTGGCACCACCATATGCAGCGACTTCACGGCGGGCGGTTTTTATTCCGTGGCCGCCTCCGTACTGGACCAGAAGAACGAGTTCTCGCCCCGGATGGCGATCTTTACCGCCTCAGCGGCAGATTGGGCAGTCTACCCGGAAGGTATACCGAAGTTTGATACCTTTCCGGAGTAGGCGTTAGTGCTGCCACCATAGCGATGCTCCTGCGCCATGCTACTCCGCTTTGCACCCGGCTACGTCGTAAATCGCGTCCTCGTCAATGCCCGGCATGTCGATGAACACCCGATAGCTCGGATAGCCCGGATAGTCCGCGCAAACCTTCCGGTCCTCAACGTGGATCATCACCGGCCACAGTGCTCGTTCACGCGCCGGCAACTGATCGTGGTTCTTGAGTTCGAGCCGAGCCAGCCATGCCTGGCCGACACCTGCGCCCGCCTGCGGTAGCAGTACGTAGCCTTGCGACGGGATCTGCTGGCCGTCGACGGCGTCGTAGCTCCATAAGCCAACCACCTGCCACTCGTCGATTGCGATGGGCATCGTCTCGTCAGACGACGGCGCCGCCGGCGGCGCTTCGACCGGCGGTGGCGCCGATTCGACGGGTGGCGGTGCCTCAACGACAGCCGTTGTTGCGGCGACTACCATTGGCGGACGCGAGAAGACGACGCGGTCCCTGTAGCCAAGTGCCTGTCCCTGCATTGAACGTACCAACAGACGCGGGAAGACGACGGCGCGAATGTTCGTTGCCTGTGTACTGAGGTTGGTCGCAACGACGTAGACAACGTAGTCGCTGTCGGCAACAGCCACCTGGTTCCACTTCGACGCTGTGGACGGATCTCCAAAGCCGCCGGAGGTAACCGGGTACTCGTTGCCCTGATCGTCCTGGATAGAGATTCCTCTGCCAGTAATCTCTATACGCTTGTCGGTGTACTTGTTACTGACCGACATCTTGCAGACGGCCGTGCGGTCGGCTTTGAGTTCACACGACTTCAGCTCGAAGGTCGTATCGTTAAAAGACTGTTCAAGTCGCGGTGTAGATGCAAATGCCGATTGCGACGTCGCACTGCAAGCGACGAGAGACAAGACGACGACGAGTATCGAGACAGACCAGACGGTTTTCATTGTTTTCCTCCGGTGCCTTAACGAGCCAATTTTGATCCAAGTGTCGCACAGCTCGTACGCCGTGAGTGCCGCGTGGAAGTTAATGATCCAGCCGCTCAAGAGCCGGCGCGCTTTCTCAAGGAACCGCCAAACCTTGCGCTTGGTACGCGTCCCGCCGTACGCTTCCAGCTGTCTAAAATCAAGCACGCGCCGGATACACATGCCATGAGCCAGTCAGACATCAAGAAACTGCTCACCCAGCTGAAAGATGAATTACAGGGTGCCGAACTCGACGCGGATACGCGGTCGATGGTCCAGGATCTCGATTCCGACATTCATGCGTTGCTTTCGCCCGAGGACAGCGAAGCCGAGAGCGCGTCGATCATTGAGCGCGCCAAGGCGCTGGAGGCCGACTTCGAGACGCGTCACCCCGTCGCCGTACGGGTACTGAACGAGGTCATCGAGACGCTCGTCAAGATGGGCCTCTAGGCGCCTACAGAGTCACCGTTTCGTCCAGGACCCTCGCGTCCTGCAGTGCCTTCAGCAGCACGCTGTGTTCGTGCTCGGCGTGACCGCTGCGCATGTACAGTTCTGCTGCCTTGCACACCTTTTCGAGCTGACGATTGCGTATCTGCAGGCCAGCGACAGACACTTCTGCGATGCTGCCGTCATTACGCGGCAGCTGGTGCAGCAGGTGATCGATCAGATCGGTCGAGGTCACGATGCCGACCAGGTGTTTGTCCTCATCCACGATCGGCAGCGCGTGAAACCCGCCCGTTGACAGCTTTTCCGCGGCCTCGCGAAGCGTGCCGCCTTCGTCCAGTGAAATCGGGTCCGGCTGCATGATCTGATCGACGGTCGTCGTCGCACCGGTCAGTTCCTCGTCGAGCAGGTACAGCTTCAGGAGATCGGACGTCGACACGATGCCGACGAGTTTGCCGTCGTCAACGACCGGGAGATGATTGATGCCGCCCGACTCGAGCAGGTGCCGTGCGTCCGACGACGGCGCGAACGGCCCGATCGTTGCCGGGTTGGTGCTCATGATGCGGCGGACTTGCTGGTCTCTCAAGCGCCCTCTCCTTTCCTCAGCCAGCCTTCAGTCTGCGCCAAGCGAATGCCCGCGCCTATACGTACAGACCCGTGCTGTGACGCAGGTCTAGCCTTTGAGGAGCGATCTCAGGTGCGCTCGGAATTCGGGGCCGGTGTCCGGGTGTTCCAGGCCGTAGGCGACGGTCGCCTGCAGGTAGCCGAGCTTGCTGCCGCAGTCGTAGCGGGTGCCCGAGAACGAGTAGGCGTAGACGGCGAGGTCGTCCAGCAAATCGGCGATGGCGTCGGTCAACTGGATCTCACCGCCGGCGCCGCGTCCCGTCGTTTCCAGCTTGTCGAAGATCGTCGGGTCCAGCAGGTATCGGCCGACCACCGCCGAATTGGACGGCGCGTCCTCCGGTGCCGGTTTCTCGACGATCTGGGCGACCCGGTCGTCGCCGTCGACGGCGACGATACCGTAGCTCGACGTACTCTCGGGCGGCACGGTCTCGACCGCGACGACACTGCCGCCGTGGCGCGCGTGCTCTCCCGCCATCTGCTTCAGGCAGCCCGGCGAGCCGGCGATGAGGTCGTCGGCGAGATGCACGAAGAACGGCTCGTCACCGACCGCAGGACGCGCGCACAGGACGGCGTGACCGAGGCCGAGCGGCTCACCCTGGCGGATGTAGATACAGGAAACGCCGTCGGGCACGATGTCGCGGATCGACTGCAGCTGCTTGTCCTTGCCCGAGTCCGTGAGCGCCTGCTCGAGCGCGGCATCCGTGTCGAAATGGTCCTCGATCGCGCGCTTCGATGCGCCCGTGACGAAGACCAGCTTGGTGGCGCCGGCCTCGATGGCCTCCTCGACCGCGTACTGGATCAGCGGCTTGTCGACGATGGGCAGCATTTCCTTCGGGCTCGCCTTCGTGGCGGGCAGGAAGCGAGTGCCACGGCCTGCAACGGGAAAGACGGCTGCGCGAACGGTTTGCGACACGCGTGTGCTCCTGGGCATTGAACGTGCCGCGCATCATAGCCAATTCCGTCACATGGGTCAGCGTGCCGCACCGGCAGAACCGGTGCGGCCGGGTGCTGCCGAACCGCCTACTTGGGCTTCTGGCCGACGACGATGTCGGCGCGGTTCATGTCGACGGTGCGCTCGCCGATGCCCTTGACCAGCGACAGCTCGTCCGCGTTTTTGAACGGGCCGTGCTTCTTGCGGTACTCGACGATGGCCTCGGCCTTCGTCAGGCCAATGCCCTTGAGCTCTTTCGAGATCGTCTCGGCGTCGGCCGTGTTTATGTTGACCGGTCCGGCCAGCGCCGCGAACGGCAAAAGGCACATCGCGAGCAGCAGCAGCTTCCTTGAAAGCGTCATGATTCTCTCCTTGTCTGAAATCACCGCGATCGTGCGGCGAGACTCAGGCTAGCGAGAGCGGCACTGACACGGCACCGGAGAATCGGCCCGGTTTGTCGGGATTCGGCTCAGGAAGTGATGGAGTGCTGCAGCAGCGTGTCGAACTGAACCCGCTGCGCCGGCCGCTGGGTCTCCCAGCTGCGGCAGCTCGGGCACTGCCAGAGCAGCCGCTGGCTCGAGAAGCCGCACTCCTGGCACTGGTAGCGCGGCGACTGGGCCGCGAGCTTGGACAGAGCCCGACGAATCTTCGCGAGCGCCTCGCCGTCACCGGCGGAGATTTGCTGCAGGTCCACGAACTCGGCCAGTGTTGGCTCGTTTAGCATGTACTGCTCGACGCATTCGTCGATGACCGGGATGCCGCCGATGTCGTTCACGATGGCCGTGTACGCGACGAGGCTGTTCATCTCCGGGTTCTTCGACAGCATCTTGGTGAACGCCTTGTCGAGCTCGCCCATCTGGTTCTCGCGCTCGTAGATCACGACGATCTCGGGCAGTGCCTCTGCAATCAGGTAGGTGTGCTCGTCGATGATGCGGTGATAGAGCTTCAGCGCCGTCTTGGAGTCGTCCGTCTCCTGCGCGATGTGCGCCCGCACGAGCGCCCCGCGGAGCGTGCGCGGCCGACCCGTCTGCGCGTTCTTCACGTACTGGCGAGCCGAATCATAGTCGCCTTCAGCCGCCGCGGCCTCGGCCAGCTCGGAGTAGTAGTGCGCGATCTGCAGTGCCAGTGAACGCCCGCCGAGGACCTCGAGCTGCTTCCCGACCGCGATCGCCTTGTCCCAATCCTTCTCCTGCTCATAGATCCGGCACAGGTTTTCCAGGGCCTCGACCTGGTGGCGCGAGCCCTGCGAGAGTCGTACGAACAGTTTCTCGGCACGATCGAGCAGCCCCGCCTTCTGGTAGTCACGTGCGAGCGAGTACAGCGCCTGGTCGCGCTGCTCGGCGGCAAGATCCGGCCGGGCGATGATGTTCTGGTGGATGCGGATGGCGCGATCGACCTCGCCACGGCGACGAAACAGGCTGCCGAGTGCGAAGTGCGTCTCGATGGTCTTGTCGTCGACCCGCACCATCTTCAGGAAGTGCTCGAGGGCCTGGTCGGTCTGCTCGTTGAGCAGGAAGTTGAGGCCCTTCAGGTAGTCGATGTTGAGCGGCGGCGGCGCCTCCATCTCGTCGCGTTCGCCGAAGCGACCCAGCGCCCAGCCGGCCGCGGCCAGCAGCAGGAACAGGCCCGCAAGCAGGAAAGTGGACTCAGTCGGCATCGTTCAGCGGCAGGTTGCGCAAGCTGGACACCTCGGACTCGGACACCTGCAGCGATCGCTTCAGCGTGCGGCGCTCCCGGATCAGCCGGAATGCCCACAGTCCGGTCGTCACGAGACCGAACAGCCAGCCGATCGCGAAGGTCACGGTCAGCGCGACGGGCAAGGAGGTGGTCGTCTTGATGAACAGCAGGTCGATTTCGTGTTCGACGGTATTCGCCGCCGTGAAGGCGAACATGGCGGTCACGATCAGGACCACTACGACGAACCAGAGAATGTATTTGACGAACGACATCAGCGTGAAAGGTACAGGCTCAGGCGAGGCCGACAGAGCGCAGTGTACACGTCAGTCGAGGAGCATGTTGACGCCCGCAACGCCGTGACAGCCCGGCTGAGGCTGTTTCAGCTCTTGATCGGGAAATGCCGGCTGGCGTTGACCCTTTCTCTCAGGTCCTTGCCGGGCTTGAAGTGCGGGACGTACTTGCCGGAGAGCGCTACGGCTTCGCCGGTCTTCGGGTTGCGGCCAATCCGCGGCGGGCGGAAATGCAGCGAGAAGCTGCCAAAGCCACGTATCTCGATCCGCTGACCTTTCGCCAGTGAATCACTCATCAGGTCCAGCAGGTGCTTGACCGCCAGTTCGACGTCCTTCGCAGGAAGATGCTTCTGCTTGCGGGCGATGGCTTCGATGAGTTCAGATTTGGTCATGGCTGTCTTTTCCGTCGGCGAATCGTAACCCCAAGATTCGTAAAGACAAATATAGCCCGGACCGACCGGTCCGGGCTACTTTTTTTACGTATTATTTGCTTCCGCCGGACATTTTTTCCTTCAGGAGCTCGCCCAGCGTCGTACCGACCGGCGCAGAACCTGCGTCCGACTGGTAATTACTCATGGCCTCGGCCTCTTCATGGACCTCCTTGGCCTTGATCGACAGGGCAACCGTGCGGTTCTTGCGATCGACGTTCGTGAACTTGGCTTCGACTTCCTCGCCGACCTTCAGAACCGTGCGGGCGTCTTCGACGCGGCCGCGTGCGAGTTCCGACGCACGCAGCGAGCCGAGCACGCCGTCGCCGAGGTCGACCGTCGCGCCGCGAGCGTCGACTTCCGTGACCGTACCGGTGACGATCGAGTTCTTCGGATGCTCTGCGAGCCAGGCCGAGAACGGATCCTTCTCGAGCTGCTTGATGCCGAGAGAAATACGCTCACGCTCTGCGTCGATAGCAAGCACTGCCGCTTCGATTTCCTGACCCTTCTTGTAGTTGCGCACGGCTTCTTCGCCGGGCACGTCCCAGGAAATGTCGGACAGGTGAACGAGTCCGTCGATGCCGCCGTCAAGACCGATAAAGATACCGAAGTCCGTGATCGACTTGATCTGGCCCGATACCTTGTCGTTGCGGTTGAAAGTCGCAGCGAATTCGGCCCACGGGTTCGACTTGCACTGCTTGATGCCGAGCGAGATGCGGCGACGCTCCTCGTCGATCTCGAGCACCATGACTTCGACTTCTTCGCCGACCGACACGACCCGCGACGGATTGACGTTCTTGTTCGTCCAGTCCATCTCGGAAACGTGCACAAGGCCTTCGACGCCGTCTTCGATCTCGACGAAGCAGCCGTAGTCGGCAATGTTGGTGACCTTGCCGAACAGGCGCGTCTGCGGCGGGTAGCGGCGCGCGAGATCCTTCCACGGATCGTCACCGAGCTGCTTCATACCGAGCGATACGCGGCTGCGCTCACGGTCGAACTTGAGGATCTTGACATCGATCTCGTCGCCGACATTGACGACTTCCGACGGGTGTTTGACGCGCTTCCAGGCCATGTCGGTGATGTGCAGCAGGCCGTCGATGCCACCGAGGTCGACGAATGCGCCGTAGTCAGTGAGGTTCTTGACGATACCCTTGATCGTGTTGCCTTCCTGCAGCTCTTTCAGAAGCTGCTCGCGCTCGGCCGAGTATTCCTGCTCGACGACGGCACGGCGTGACACCACCACGTTGTTGCGGCGCTGGTCCAGCTTGATGACCTTGAATTCGAGGCTTTTGCCTTCGAGGTACGCAGGGTCGCGTACCGGGCGAACATCGACGAGCGAGCCCGGCAGGAACGCGCGGACATTGTCGATTTCGACCGTGAAACCGCCTTTGACGCGTCCGTTGATGACGCCCTCGACGATCTCACCTTTCTCGAATGCTTTCTCGAGTTCGATCCACGTCCTCGCGCGGATGGCCTTTTCACGTGACAGCTTGGTCTCGCCAAAGCCGTCCTCGACCGAGTCGAGTGCTACCTCGACGGAGTCGCCGACCGTGATTTCGCCTTCGCGGAGGTCGTTTTTGAACTGTTCAATGGGGATGACGGCCTCGGATTTGAGACCGGCACTGACGAGTACTACATCGTCATTGATTGCGACGACCGTGCCGGTAATGATCGAACCCGGCTTGATCTGTTGACTCGCAAAACTTTCTTCAAATAATTCAGCAAAACTTTCAGACATGTTTGATTAACCAAAAGACATCGCGGCTTGTCGTGCCTCGTGTCTTCACCCACCCGTATCACAACGTCCTGTTGCTAACGGTCATTACAAAAAAAGAACCGGACCTCATGTCCGGCTCCACCTAAAACTGTTCGGAATCAACCGAAGTGGAACCGCTAAGTTTCCCCCACCCAGTCGAGGACGGTGTTCGTCACGGCCTCGATTGACAGCCCCGACGAATCCAGTATCCGTGCATCGTCCGCGGGCCGTAACGGCGCAACCATTCGTTGTGTATCGCGCCGGTCGCGGTCCTCTATGTCCCGCGAAAGGGCGGCAAGGCTAACATCAATACCCTTGTCTTTCAACTGCTTATGACGCCTTCTGGCACGCTCTTCCGCGCTTGCTGTCAGGAACACCTTGAGGCCCGCTTCGGGGAACACCTGGGTGCCCATATCGCGCCCGTCGGCGACCAGCCCGGGGGGCTTCCGGAAGGCGTGCTGGAGCTCCAGGAGGGCTGCCCGAACGGGCTCCAGGGCGGCCACCGTCGAGGCCCCTGCCCCGGCCTCCTCGGTCCGAATCGCCAGCGATACGTCGTCCCCCTCGAGGAACACCTGCTCGTTGCCAGCGTCGTCGGCGCCGAAGCGGACGTCCAGGCTGCGGGCGATATCCGCCAGGGCTTCGACGTCATCGAGCGCCACGCCGCGCCGGCTCGCCGCGAGGGCCGTCAGGCGGTACAGAGCGCCGCTGTCCAGCAGGTGGAAGCCGAGCGCCGCGGCGACCCGCCGGGCGATGGTGCCTTTGCCCGAACCGCTGGGGCCGTCGATGGCGATAACCGGGACACTCACGCAGCCGCCTCCACGCCGATCGACGCGCCGGCGGACTCCAGCAGCTCCACGAAACCGGGGAATGACGTCGCCACGTTGTCGACGCCGCGGACCCGGACCGGACCGTCGGCGACCGTGCCGGCGATGCTGAGTGACATTGCGATCCGGTGGTCGTGGAAGCTGTCGACCTCGCCACCCGCGAAGCGGCCGCCGTGCACCACGGCGCCGTCGTCCGACTCGTCGACGCGAA
This sequence comes from Woeseiaceae bacterium, assembly GCA_030066625.1. Taxonomy (GTDB): domain Bacteria; phylum Pseudomonadota; class Gammaproteobacteria; order Steroidobacterales; family Woeseiaceae; genus UBA1847. The sequence continues at coordinate 2,728 of JASJBG010000153.1, read as the reverse complement.
TGCCGAGGCTGCGCAGGCCCGTCGCCATGGCGGCAATGCGGTCACTTTCCTTCACACGAAGCTCGCCGATGCCGCTGAAGACCGTCTCGCCGTCAGCGGCCGCGGCGGCCACGAACAGCACAGGGAATTCGTCGATGGCGAGGGATACGAGCGCCGGATCCACGGTCCCGCCCACCAGGCGCGACGACTGCACGCGGATGTCCGCGACTGGCTCCTCGCCGAGCTTTCGCACGCGCTCAAGCTCGATGTTGGCGCCCATCCCGCGAAGAATGTCGATGACGCCCGTGCGCGTGGGGTTGATCCCGACATTCTCGATGAGTACGTCGGCGTCGTCCGCGAGTGCGGCGGCCAGCATGACGAAAGCCGCCGACGACAGGTCGCCAGGCACTTCTATATTGCAGCCCGTGAGTGTCGGTCGGCCAGTGATGGCGATTTGCCGCCCTTCCGACGCTATTTCCGCGCCCATGGTGCGAAGCATGCGTTCCGTGTGATCGCGGGTGACGTCCGGTTCCGTGACTGACGTCGTGCCATCCGCATACATCCCGGCCAGCAGTACACAGGACTTCACCTGTGCGCTGGCCATCGGCAGGACGTAGTCGATACTCCTGAGCCGGACCCCGCCACTGATCTGCAGGGGCGGCGTGCCGTCGCAGTCACTTTCGATCGCGGCGCCCATCTCCGTCAGCGGGTTGATGATCCGCGCCATCGGCCGGCCGGACAGCGACTCGTCGCCGACGAGCTCGGTATCGAAGGCCTGGCCGGCCAGCACCCCGGCCATCAGGCGCATCCCGGTGCCGGAGTTGCCGAGGTCGAGCGGTCCCGGCGGCGCTTGCAGACCATCGAGGCCAACGCCGTGGATCGTCAGCGTCGTCGCATCGTGCTCCTCTATTTGCACGCCCATGTCGCGGAAGGCGCGCAGCGTCGCAAGACAGTCGTCACCCGGCAGGAAGCCGCTGACCCGGGTCGTGCCGGTCGCAAGGCTGCCCAGCATGATCGATCGGTGCGACACGGATTTGTCGCCCGGTACGCGGAGCCGGACGTGGCCCACCCCGGCAGGTTTTGCGATGAAATCCATGCCCTAGTTTACGGCGGTGGGATAAGCGCCAAGGACCTTGAACAGGGAGCTGCGCTCCTTCAGTTCGGCGAGTGCCTCGGCGACCGGCGATTCCTCGGCGTGACCGACGAGATCGAAGAAGAACACGTAATCCCAGTTCTTGCGCCGGGACGGCCGCGACTCGATGCGGGTCAGCGCCACGCCGTGATCGGCAAACGGCTGCAGTAACCGGAACAGCACGCCCGAACCGCCAGCGGTGTCTTCGGCCGACACGAGGATCGTCGTCTTGTCCTCGCCGCTCGCCGCGAGCAGGTCGCGGCCGACGACGAGGAAACGCGTCGCGTTGTCCGCACGGTCCTCGATGTTGTTGAACAGGATCTTCAGGTCGTAAACGTCGGCAGCAACATCAGGACCGATGGCCGCCGTGCCGTCTTCGTCCCGAGCGCGGCGTGCGCCGGCGGCGTTGCTCGACATGCCGATTAGTTCGACGTGCGGCAGATGCTCCCGGAGCCAGCCGCGGCACTGCGCGAGCGACTGTTCGTGTGCACAAATGCGTTCAATCTTGTCCAGCCCCGCCTCGTTGCCAAGCAGGTGCTGTTCGATGCGCAGCTCGATCTCGCCGCCGATCTTGAGCGGCGACGTCAGGAACATATCGAGCGTGTTGTTGACTGAGCCCTCGGTCGAATTCTCGATAGGAACGACGCCGAAGTCCGCGGCGCCGCTTTCGACCTCCTGGAAGACCTCATCAATCGTATGGAACGGCAACGCGCGCACGGAGTGGCCGAAATGCTTGAACACCGCGGTCTGCGTGAACGTCCCTTCCGGGCCGAGAAAGCCGATTTTGAGCGGCTCCTGCTGCGCAAGGCATGCCGACATGATCTCGCGGAACAGTCGCAGCATCTCCTCGTCACGCAGCGGCCCGTCGTTGCGTTCGAGTACCCGGCGCAGCACGTCGGCCTCGCGTTCCGGCCGGTAGTAGTCGACGGCCGAATCCAGCTTGCCCTTCGACAGGCCGACAGCCTGCGCGAAGCGCGCACGCTCGCTGATCAGCGCCTGTATGCGCTCGTCGATGTCGTCGATGGCCTGACGGATCTCACCGAGATCCGGGGCGCTCTTTTCGTCCTTCGCCATGGATTAATGTGCTCTGTAACCAATTCCCCGCAAAGCCCTGCTTTAACGGGCTTTTTCTCAGGTTACAGGCTTGCCGAGATTTCGCAACGTCAGGACGCCGTCGATGCTGCGAATTGCGTCCATGGTTTCGTCTGTAACCGGCCCGTTGACGTCAACGATCGTGTACGCGAGGTCGCCGATGGACTTGTTGAGCAGGTCCTCGATGTTGAGGTTTGCATCGGCCAGGCAGGTCGAGATCTGGCCGACCATGTTGGGCACGTTGGCGTTCGCGATCGTGATGCGGTGCGCGTCCATACGCGGCAGACGGCACTCGGGAAAGTTCACCGAGAAGCGGATATTGCCGTTCTCGAGGTAGTCGCGGAGGTTGTCGGCGACCATGACCGCGCAGTTCTCTTCCGCCTCGCCCGTCGAGGCGCCGAGGTGCGGTAGCGTCACGACTTTCGGGTGTGCAATGAGTTCGGTCGTCGGGAAATCGGTGATGTAGGCATGCAGCTTGCCACTGTCGAGCGCCTCGATGACGGCGGTATCGTCGAAGATGCCGCC
>JASJBG010000152.1 GCA_030066625.1 Woeseiaceae bacterium | reverse complement strand
GTGCATCGCTCTGATGACGCAACTATAGGATAAGTAACGCCGGGGCACCAGCCAAAAGGTAGGCAAATCAGTCGCTTATTGGCGACAGTTTGGCAACGTTCTGCTCCCAGTTCTGGCCGTCGAACGGGGTGATCGCGATGCTGTTGATGCTTGCAGGGTCGAGGCAGTGGACGTTGACGCTGATTCCGTCCGGGTGCGATCGGGGCACGTAGAACGACTTGACCCCGCAGTGGCTGCAGAATCGGTGTTTCGCGACACCGGTGTTGAACGTATAGGTCGTGAGATCGTCGCCGCCGGACAGCAATCGAAAGTCTTTTGCCGCGACGATCAGGTGAAGGAAGCCCGTCATCGAGCAGATGCTGCAGTTGCACTCATCAGCCTCGATGTCGGCCGGCGCATCGACCTCGAAACGTACACGGCCACAGTGGCAACCACCCCGGTGGGTCACCTTGTCAGTCACCCGTGCTTCTCCCACGCCAGCAGCAGGTTATTCGCAGGCATCGCGTAGCTGTGACGGCGGCTCAATCCCACGCATCCCAGCAGAGCGTCGACGTCGTCGAGCTCACGGATGCCCATGTCGGGATGCTGCCGGCGCAATGACTCGTCGAATGCCGCGTTACTCGGCGTGCTGAATACGCCGCTACGGCGAAAGGGGCCGTAGGCAACGAACAGGCCGCCGTGTGTTAACGCCCGGCCGACGATGTCGCACATCGACTGAACCGCTTCCCAGCTCATGATGTGCAAGGTGTTCGCGGTATAGACACAGTCGTAGGCGCTTGCCGTAGCGTCCCCATCGAGTACATCGAGTTCGATGGCCGGCAGGATGTTCGGGACATCGGCTGTCCGTCGCTGCCGCTCGATGCCGGGCAGGTTCTCGGCGACGTCACTCGGCTGCCAGCGGAGCTCCGGCAACGCGGCGGCAAAAGCGACTGCATGCTGCCCGGTTCCGGAACCGATCTCGAGAACGCTTTTCGTCTCGATCAGTTCATCGCGCAGCACGTCCAGAATGGGCTGCGTGTTGCGACTCGCCGCGGGCGCAAATGGCACTTCGCTGGACGGCGCGGCCATGACTCAGTCCGCTGTCTCGACAGCCAGCAAGTGCTCCCGGTACCAAACGAGCTCCTCGATCGAGTCGCGGATGTCGGCTAACGCCCGGTGGGTCGATTCCTTTGCAAATCCGGCCGCTACCCCTGGCGCCCAGAGCTGGGCAAGGATCTTCAACGTGCTGACATCGAGGTTGCGGTAGTGAAAGAAACGTTCGAGCGCCGGCATCTCGCGGGCGAGGAAACGACGGTCCTGGCAGATGCTGTTGCCACACATCGGCGACGCCCCGGGGTCAACCCACTCAGCAAGGAAGGCTAGCGTCGCGGATTCCGCGTCTGCGTGCGTCGAGTTGCTCGCGAGCACGCGCTCGGTCAATCCGGTCTCGCCGTGCTGGCGGGTGTTCCAGTCGTCCATGCCATCCATCGTAGCCTGCGACTGTCCGATAGCGATGACGGGCCCTTCGGCGAGTTCGTTCAGGTGCTTGTCAGTCACGATCGTCGCGATCTCGATGATCGTGTCGCTCGTCGTGTCGAGACCGGTCATCTCGAGATCGATCCAGATCAGGTTGGTGCTTTTATCCATGCCGCTAGTGTACCCGTGAGTGAAGTGCAACGCCGCCCCGCCGCGGGCATACTTGGCGCTCCTTCGCAGCGCGCCGATCCATGCCAGAAGCCAACGCCACGGTCATTGCCACGTACAGCCGCCGCATGCGCCTGCGCCTCCCGGACGACAGCGAAGTCGACGCGCGCATCAAAGGCAAGAAGCTGAAGCCCGTGTGCGGGGATCGCGTGGCAGCCGAAGAACTGGCGGACGAGGCAGACCGGCTCATCACCGCGATAGCGCCGAGAGACAATGAACTCACCCGCCCGAACCTGCGCGGCGAGCCGGAGGTGCTGGCCGCGAACGTCGACCTGCTCGTCGTCGTGGCGGCCGCCCTGCCTGCCCCGGACTGGTTCGTTGTCGACCGCTACCTCGCGGCTGCGGAGATCATGCGCGCCGATGCGATGGTCGTTTACAACAAAGCCGACATCGAGGCACCGGACACCGCGACGCTATCCGTCTATGAAAAACTCGGCTACCCGTCGCTCGTCACCAGCGCGGAAACCGGGCAAGGCATCGACGAACTGCGTCATCGGCTGGCCGACCGCATCGCGATCGTAGTCGGTCAATCCGGCGTCGGCAAATCGAGCATCATCAACGAGTTGATGGGCTCCGAACTGCAGAAAACCGCCGAGATTTCGACGAAGCATCGCGAAGGCCGGCACACGACCGTCAACTCCGTAATGATCCCGCTCGATGCCGGCGGCAATGTCATCGACTCGCCGGGCGTCCGCGACTATGCGCCTGCGCTGGAATCCTCGGCGGCCGCGGCCGCGGGGTTCCGTGAAATACTTGCGGCAAGCGAACACTGCCGCTTCGCGAACTGCCGGCACATGCAGGAACCGGGCTGCGCCGTCAAAGCGGGTGTCGAGGACGGTTCGATCGACGCGCGCCGTTACGAAAGCTACCGGCGCATCGTCATTACCACCGAGAAGCTGGCCGAGGGCCGCTACTGATCAGAAGCGGACCGTGATGCCGATACCCCAGGAATCCTGGTCCTCGTCGGCAACGTCTGGCGGGGCAAAAGCGAATCCACTGTCGACGTCGTCGATGCGATAGCGCGCGTTTACGGACGCATTTGGCGAGAAGAACCAGCTGCCGAAAACACCAACGCTGGATTGATCTCCGCCGAAGGGACCGTCTTCTTCGCTCAGCGTGAGTCCGAATTCGAGGTCCCTCGTCGGGTACAGGGAGACGCCCGCGAGGTAGGCATCGGTATCCGCGCCGAAGTCGCCATCCGTCTGCGAATACCCGAGGTCGACCGCGTACTGCCATGAAGACCCAATCGAGCCCAGGTGCGTAAAGTCCACGGCGACGTTGGTTGCATCACTGCCCTCCGCTTCGAGCCAATCGACGGTGATTTCGAGAGACGTTGTCGCGAAGAGATACTTGCCGAAACCGAGACTGTAGCTCGTGGCATCGAAGTCGGAGCCGATCGGCCCCGGGACATTGAAGTCGATTTCGCCTTCGACTCGCGAAACGCCCGCAATGCCATACCAACCGCTGCTTCGATCGACCAGCCTCAGGGCTACGGAAAGATCATCCAGCGTCTGGTCGCTCGAGAACTCGCCCGGCGGCAGGAATGGGAGTCCGGAATCATTGTCAAAGCGCGAAGAAAACATCTCCTCGGAGCGGCTGTAAGCCAGGGTTGCGACGGACGCGCGGTCGACAAACACGGCCCGCGCCCGCGGACCTTTGTCATCGGACAGGCCGGCGAAATACCAGCTACCGAACAGGCTGATGTCGTCCGTATCGATGGACGTGTCATCGGTGAACGTGATCGGACTGGGCGGCTGCGGCTGATCGACCGTCTGCACCCTGAACGAGTCGAACTGCGTGCGGTCGTAGCCGAGCCCCACCTCGAAATTGTACGTCTCCGCCGATGCGATCGGCGTCCCTGCCAAAGCCAGCAACACCGTGCCGGCGCAAACCTTTTGCGTCATTGAAATCTCTCTGAATAGATTGCCCGGCGCCGAACGGCGCTTGGCTAGATGATACACATGCGGGCGGCGAAGACCACCCGCGGCGCACCCTACCCCGGCGGCCAGCGCAGCGGTCGACCGCCCAGCAGGTGCAGGTGGATATGGAACACGCTCTGCCCCGCCTTCTCACCGCAGTTCATGACGACACGATAGCCGTCCTCGGCCAGCCCTTCCTGCTTCGCAATGTCGCGTGCCGCCGTGTACAGGCTGCCGATGAGCGCCTGCTGCTCGTCGGTAATGTCGTTGATCGTCTCGATGTGTTCCTTCGGGATAATCAGCACGTGCGTGGGCGCCTGCGGATTAATGTCGCGAAATGCCAGCGTCGTCTCAGTCTCGTGAATGATGTCGGCTGGAATATCGCCGGCGACGATTTTGCAAAACAGGCAGTCAATCATGGTCTCCCCCGGTGGCGCTTACTCGACGGCGCGGCGGCCGTAGAAGGCGTGTGACAGCGTACCGCCGTCGACGTACTCGAGTTCGCCGCCCAAAGGCACGCCGTGGGCAATGCGGCTTGCCTGCACGTCGCTACGCGCGGCGAGATCGGCCAGGTAGTGTGCGGTGGCGTCCCCCTCGACGGTCGGGTTGGTCGCGATGATCAGCTCTTTGATTTCGCTGTCGCGAAGCCTGTCCTCGAGAACCGACAGGCCGAGTTCCTCGGGACCGATGCCGTCGAGCGGCGACAGGTGCCCCATCAACACGAAGTAAAGACCGCGAAAGCCGGTCGCATCTTCGACCGCCATGACGTCCGCCGGCGACTCGACGACGCAGAGCTGTGAGCTGTCGCGACCGTTCGCCGAGCAGATCGAGCAAAGCTCGTGTTCGGTCAGCATCCTGCAGCGGCTGCAGTGGCCGATGCCTTCGACGGCATCCGCCAGCGCTTTCGACAGGTTGCCCGCCCCGTCGCGATCGCGTTCGAGCAAATGAAACGCGATGCGCTGCGCGGACTTCTTGCCGACGCCCGGCATGCAGCGCAGCGCATCAATGAGCTGGACGAGAAGCGGTGAATACGACACGGTGTTCTTTCGGGCCTAGAAAGGCAGCTTCATTCCCGGCGGCAGGTTGAGTCCGCCCGTGACGCCTGCGAACTTTTCCTTGACGGTGTCCTCGACCTTGCGCTGCGCGTCGTTGAAGGCCGCGACAACCAGGTCCTCGAGCATTTCCTTGTCATCGCCAATCAGCGTGTCGTCGATCTCGACGCGCTGGACCTGGTGCTGGCAAGTCATCGTCACCTTGACCATCCCCGCGCCCGATTCGCCGGTCACGGTCAGCGACGCCATCTCATCCTGCGCCTTCTTCATGTCAGCCTGCATCTGCTGGGCCTGTTTCATCAGCTGGCCTATGCCACCTTTCATCACGTGCTCCTGATCAGTCGGATTGCGTCGGATTAATGGGTTCGATCGTCTCGGATTTCAATTCCGCGCTGAACATGTTCTTGAGCGCTTGCACGTTGGGGTCGGACTCGATGGACTCACGGGCAGCGGCGTAGCGCTCATCGTTCTCGCGCGAGGCCCGTTCGACCGGTGTCTCCGCCTCCGGTTGGTCGCGATGTGCATCGAGGGCGATATCGACCTTGAGCCTCTCGCCGAAATGTGACGACAGCGCCTCACTCAGGGCCTCGCGGCGCTGCGGCGTCAGCGTCGACTCGGAGCGGCTGTCGAGACCCAGGTAGATGGTCTGACCGTCGCGCTTCAGGTAGGCACAGTTATCTGCGAGCATGCGCACCGCGCCCTTCAGGCCGAGCGTCGCGATAAGCGAGGTCCAGTCGGGCTCACTCCAGTCGGTTGCGGCCACCGGCGCGGGCTCTACTGGTGCTGGCTCTACTCGTGCGGGCTCTACCGGCGCGGAGTCTACCGGCGCCCTCGCCTTGCGTGCTGCCGGTGCTGCCGCCTTCGGCTGCGGCCTGGCCTTCGCGGCCGGCTTGCCGCCGCCCGCGGCCTGGCTCGGTGCGGCAGGCCGGAATGCGAGCATGCGCAGCAAGGCCATCTCGGCGCCGCTGCGCGGGTCCGGCGCCAGGTGCAGGTCACGCCGGCCAACCAGCGCGGTCTGATAAAAAAGCTGAACATCCGCGGCCGGCAGCTCGTCGGCAATCGCTTGAAGCTCCTCGGTGTCGAACTCGTCTTCACGCTCCGAGGCACCGATGACCTGGATAATGGCGACCCGCTGCAGCACCCGGGCCAGGTCCTCAAGCAGCCGCTCGTAGTCCGGAAACTGCGCGTCGATCTCCTCGATCGTCTCCAGAATGCCCGGACCGTCCGCGGCGCTCAGCAACCTGAGCACGCGCATGACGTGACCCCGGTCGATCGTGCCCAGCATCGCGGCAACGCCGTCGGTTTCTACATTGCCGCCGCAGTAGGCAATCGCCTGGTCCAGCAGGCTCAGCGCATCGCGCAGGCTACCGTCCGCGGCGCGCGCCAGCAGCTTGATGGCTGCGGGTTCGAATTCGATGTCTTCCTCACCGCAGATGTAGCTCAGCCGATCGCCGATCAGTCCCGGCGTCAGCCGGCTCAGGTTGAACTGCAGGCAGCGCGATAGCACCGTGACCGGCAGTTTCTGCGGGTCGGTCGTCGCCAGCAGGAACTTGACGTGCGGCGGCGGCTCTTCGAGCGTCTTCAGGAGCGCGTTGAACGAGCTCTTCGACAGCATGTGCACCTCGTCGATCAGGTACACCTTGTAGCGGCCGCGGGCGGGCGCGTACTGGACGTTGTCGAGCATCTCACGGGTGTCGTCGACCTTGGTCTTGGACGCCGCGTCAACTTCGATCAGGTCGACGAAGCGTCCCTCGTCGATCTCCACGCAGGCGCTGCAGACGCCGCAGGGTTCTGCGGTCACGCCGGTCTCGCAGTTGAGCGCCTTGGCCAGAATCCTCGCAATCGTGGTCTTGCCGACGCCCCGCGTGCCGGCGAACAGGTAGGCATGGTGCAGGCGCCCGGACTCGAGCGCATTGACCAGCGCCTTCAGGACGTGTTCCTGGCCGACGGTGTCGGCAAAGGTCTTGGGCCGCCATTTGCGGGCCAGAACGAGGTAGCTCATGGGTGTGAGGCGCTGAAACGAAGCCTGATCGACAATCGGTCAGTGTAACGGAATGGACCCGGGCCGCAACCGGCCGCGCGGGCCTGAAGTGGCCCGCGCCAGCTGCTCCCCGGCACCCGATGTCACCGCTACCGTTGCTCCCTTCCGGGCCTGGCGGAGTTCACGGCTAATCGTCGCGGGGAAGCCGACGCGAGCCGGCGGCGATTATACCCAGAGGTGGCTGTCTTTTTCGATGACCTGCGAGGAGTCGGCAACGATCAACGGGTCCGGGCCGTGAACGATGTGCGTGTCCTTGTCCGGGTAGTTCAGGCCGGCCAGGAAATGCTGCATGCAGTTCAGGCGAGCGCGCTTCTTGTCGTCGGACTTGATCACGGTCCACGGGGCATCGGCGGTATCGGTGTAGAAGAACATGGCCTCCTTGGCCTCGGTGTACTGCTGCCACATACCGCGCGACTTTTCGTCGATCGGGCTCAGCTTCCACTGCTTCAGGGGATCGTGCGTGCGCGCATTGAAGCGCCGCTCCTGCTCCTCCCGCGTCACCGAGAACCAGTATTTGAAGAGCCGGATCCCGGAGCGAACCAGCATGCGCTCGAGTTCGGGCACCTGGCGCATGAACTCGAGGTACTCGAAGGAATCGCAAAAACCCATGACCCGCTCGACGCCGGCGCGGTTGTACCAGGAGCGGTCGAAAAAGACCATTTCGCCCGCGCTCGGCAGGTGCTGCATGTAGCGCTGGAAGTACCACTGGCCACGTTCGTGCTCGGTGGGTTTCTCGAGCGCAACCACCCGCGCCGCACGCGGATTCAGGTGTTCCATGAAGCGCTTGATCGTACCGCCCTTCCCGGCCGCGTCGCGGCCTTCGCAGATCACCATGATTCTCTGGCCGGTCAGCTTGACCCAGTTCTGTACCTTCAGGAGTTCGACCTGTAGCTCTTCCTTGTGGCGCTCGTAGACCTCGCGACGGATCCTCGTCTTGTAGGGGTAGCGCCCTTCGCGGAACAGCTCACGGATCTTCTCGGGGCTATGCCGCATCTCGCCGAAGACGTGCGATGGATTCTCCGCCGCTGGCTGTTTCTTGGTCGCGATGGTGCTCACCGTCGCGTCCGTTGCGCCCACCTTGCTCTCAGTGTTGTCCTTAGACATAAAACTCCCCAGAATCAGGTCCCTGCGTAATTGTCCGGATCGACCGGAGCGTGGTAATACGCACAAGTCCTTATGCCATGAAAATGCCCTGAACGATGCCTAGCCGGTCACTGTTTGCGCTCGCCCTCGGACTCGCCGTCCTGCTCGGTCTCGGCGTCTATGCCTATGTCGCGTGGGACAAGGCGCAGCCGGTGCCTGTGGAACAGGCCGAGGAGATCGCGGACCAGGGACAGCTACAGCTGGAATCGATCCAGCAGGACCTCGAGACCCAGCTCGAGGGGGCCCGTTCGCCGGGCGAAGCGGAGGACCGGCTGGACACGATGCTCGGCCAGGTGCTGTTCGACAAGTGCTACGAGCTGACGGAGTTGCACTCGGCCGGCCCGAGCGCGGAAACGGAGCGGCTGCGCGACAAGGCCTGCGAGGAATACCGGCTGTTCGTCGACGAGGGCGTCGTCCCCGAGGAATAATGCCTCGCGCGGCTACGGCCGCCAGCTAACCCCAGCCGAGCTCATCGAGGTGGTCATCGTCGATCCCGAAGTAGTGGGCGATCTCGTGAATGACCGTTTTCGCCACCTCCTCGCGGAGACCCGGAATCGTTAGGCCAAGGTCCAGGTGTGGCAGCCGAAAGATGTAGATGACATCCGGCAACTCGCCGGCGTAATCGGCACCTCGCTCGGGCAGCGGCAGGCCGACGTAGAGTCCGAGGAGACCTTCCCCGTCCGGATCGAGATCCTCGTGCGCCTCGTCCTCGACCAGCACGTCGATGTTGTGCAGTGCTTCGTGCACCCATTCGGGGAGGCTCTCGAGCGTCTCCCGCACCAGCGCCTCGAACTCGTCGTGGTCCATCACATCATGTTTTCGCGGAATTCGCCGTAGGGCGTATTGCCCTTGTGCTGGTAGTAATAATAGACGGGTGCGCCATTCTCGATCTTGAGCAGGCCTGCGTCCTGCAGGATCCGGTAGGCCTCGGTCGGGATGATCTGCTGGTTGCGCGCGACGTACAGCAGCGCGCCCGGGACGTAGCCGATCATTTTGCCCGTACCGGCCGTGGCGAGGTCTTCCACCCAGGATGGCAGGTCCTCGGGAACGATCCTCATCTCCGGCGCTTCGCCGAGGTCGTTATCGTGGTAGATCCTGAGCAACGCGAGCTGCACGACGCCGAGTGACTGGGTAATGCAGGAACGCTCCAAGAGCTGGTAAGACAGCGATGCCTGCCCCATCAGGTCGGCAACGGGGTCGTTCGGGAGCCCCTCGCTCGAAAGCACCGCCCTGACCTTCGCGCGTTCCTCGTCCGACAGCGCCTCCCACTCTGCCAGCGCCTCCTCCGGCAGTGCGAGATTGTCGTCGAGTGTCATCGATTCGATCATGCGTCGCGCGAGTGCGTCGCCGACGAGCAAGGCAGTCAGAAGCACGGATCGGGTTGCGTCTTCCGTCTCCGGGAGCGCCAGCGGATAGCACTGCCACGGGTTGCCGCGCAGCGCGTCGCCAAGCCAGCGGAACTCGCCGCTGTAGGCACGCGACGTCAGCGCGTACACGTCCGGTTTGATGCCCTCAACGGCGTTCCAGCGCGTCCGTGGCGGCCGCCACGCTTCCCAGCTCAGCACCAGGTCGTCGAAGGTCGGCATAAGCGCGTAGGTCTCGCCATCGAGATCCAGGACTTCCGGCAGGCGATCCTGGGCAAACACAAAGCGAAGCTGCGCGTGCGCCATCATCGAGCCGATGCGGCCGCTGTTCGCGTCCGGCGTCACGCACCATTCGACCCCCGTGACGCCGTCGATCGGCACCCGCACGGTCGCGAGCAGCGCCGTACCCGCAACCGGGTTGCCCGCGATATTGACGTTGCGTACGAGCAGGCTGTCGTCGTCGCCCTCTTTCGACTCCCAGTCGACGAAGAACGGTGCCATGGCGATGGCGAGACTGTTCGGCAGCGCGTCCTGAGGCACATTGACCGTGTACATCGGTGTGCGGACCCGGCCGAAGTTGATGATGTCGGCAACCGTTCGATAGTCGAGCCCGCGATCGCCGATCGCCGCGAGTCGCTCGACCAGCGGCGCCGGCAGTTCGACCTCGGGCGGTTCACGGAACCACAGGAACAGCCCGGCCAGAAGGACGATGCCGGCGAGTATGAACTTTCTGCGGAGCTTCATTTGTCCCTGCCCTTCACCACGTGAAACATCGGAACCCGAGCTTAGCGGATTCAGGGCGTGACGTGCTCGAGGATGCGCTCCACCACCGGTTCGGCGCCGACGCTGTTCAGGTGATCGTCGTCGAAATACAGCGGCAGACCGCCGTCCTGGGCGAGGCAACGCCCGGAAATTGCCGAGTCGCAGAAGATCTCGTGTGGACGCACCCTGATGAGGCCGTCTCGTTCTCCGAGAGAGTCCAGCGTTGCCAGGGCGAGTTCATTGCGCTCTTTGAACCGGGCGTAGCTGGTCGACAAACCAGCGTCGCGTGCCTCGCCGTACATCTCGGCGCGCGCGAGGTATTCAGGCACGTTCCAACCCACCTCGGGGACCGGGTAGACGACGATCACGGTCTTGTCGGCGGCGAGCAATTCTTCGATGCTCTGGACGATCAGGTCCGGGAGTGTCCGCCGGACCAGCGCACGATTTACCGCCGGTATCGGCACATCGATCGGCGCGACAAAGAACGGATCACCGTGTTCCACCCCGCCCTCGCCGTTGTCGAATCGATCGGTTTCGAGATACAGCGTCCAGCGAGCTGCAAGGACGACGTGGCTGATGTCGTCGCTGTCGCGCAGATAGGCGAATACGTCGTCGTTGTTTCTCGGACAATTGTCCTGTGCCAGGTCAATCCTGCGGACGCCGCGTATCGGCGGACAGCTGCTGTAGACGAGCACCTTGGCACTCAAACCCTCTGTCGCCGCTGCCTCGCCGAGGAACCAGGCGAGTTCGCGCGCATGGGAATCGCCGACGATTGCAATAGTGGGATCCGTGTCCGCGCCCACCGTGCAGCGCTCCGCAGGTACCTGGTAGTCGCCGACACCGGCATCACAGAAGTCGCGCAATTCGCCCCGGTCCTCCCGGTAGGCGAGCATCGCCGTCGCCCCCTCCGAAAGACGACCCTGGAACCCGCCAGCGACGTGTCCTGCGAGCCCAACCGCAATCAACACGCCCGATGCGACGATGGCCATCGTGAACACCTGCGGTCGGCTGAAGTTCCGACGATTGCGGAATGGTGCCTCGACGTACCGCCAACTGAGGTAGGCCAGTACGATCGCCAGGGCGCTCAGCGCGAGGTAGACGGCCGCACCCGGCTCGTTCAGCAAGCGAATGCGAGCAAACGCGAACAGCGGCTGATGCCAGAGATAGGCGCTGTAGCTGACGAGCCCGACCGTGACCATGAAAGGAATCGACAATAAGCGACCGACCCACGTCGATCGGGTGCCGAACAGTATGATCAACACCGTACCCACGGTCGGCACCAGCGCATGAACGCCGGGAAACGGCGTGTTGGCATCGAA
>JASJBG010000151.1 GCA_030066625.1 Woeseiaceae bacterium | reverse complement strand
CGAACACAGTCCTTTGGATCCTGAGTGGAAAGCCGGACGGCGGCGAAAGGGCGATCCTGCAGACCTTGAGCTCTAGACTGCGGTGGGCGGCGAAGCTCCTGAACGGAAGCAACAGTCAGGCCAACTAACTTCCTTCGGCACCCTCGTTACCGTCAACTTCCAACACCTGCCCGCTCTTCACGCGTTGCTGTATCTTGATCGCACACGCGATATCCGTCATCGGGTCGCAGTCGAGCGCCAGGAAGCTCGCCTCGTAACCGACCTCGAGCGCGCCAATAGCCCTGCCGGGGAATATGCTGAGCGCAGGTGTTTCGACCCAAAGCTGCAGCAGCTCCTCGTCTGAAAACAGGTCCAGCGCTTTCAGAGACTGGATTTCATTCCAGGCGGTCTGGAAGAAGGAGTCCGAGCCTACGGCAATAGGCACACCCGCCGCCTTCATACGGCCTAGATTGTCGGCCTGCCGGTCCATGACGGTCTTCAGGTCTTCCGCACCGTATTCACGACCCTGGGACACGTTGGTCGTTGCTACGACGATGAACCCCTGCTTGGCCATTTTCTCGATGACACCATCGGGGATACGCGAGCGCGCCTCATCTTCGGCGATCTCGAGATCGTACGCCGGCAGGTGCGCGGCCTCGGTGGCCCCGGCATCGACCGCAAGGGCAAGGTCCTGCGCCGTCTCGAGGTGCACGGCCGTCCGCAACCCGTACGTGTGAGCGCGGCGGACGACTTCGCGGAACACGTCCTCTGTCAGTCCGTCGCTCTCGTCGGTGTCGTACTCCAGCAAATATAGCTTCAGAAAGTCGGGCTCCGTTGAAAGGATGAAGTCCCACTTCTCATCAAGCTGCTCGAGCGTGCCTACGTCGTGAAACGCATTCCCGTCGAGATTATCGGCGTCAGTGCCACTGTACATGCCGTAGCCGAGCAGCATCCGGTACAACGCTTCGGGGTGCCCCTCGTCGATCGACAGGCCGCCGTAGGAGAAACTCACGTCCAGGGTGTCGGGTCTTGCCCAAAATTCCAGCATCGGTGCGGTGTACGAGTAAATGCCGTTCGGATTCTTGTAGTAGAAGACTCCCTCGGCAAGGTATTTCGCAGCCGCGGTTTCGGTGCCCGGCCCGTCCACCGAGTGATTGTGAGCCTCGCCGTAGGGCGGCACGACGAAAGCGCCACCGAGATCGATGACCGTCGCATCGGCCGGACGCTCCGCAACGAACACGCCGTTGTTGGCGTGGCGCTCGCCGGCAACGAACTCGATGCCGTTCCCGGAATCGGTATACCAGAGCCCATTAACGTAGGCAGTCGGGCCAGCGTCCGGGTTGACCTGCGCGGTCAGCCCGCGTTCCTCCGCCGTGTTTTCTCGGGCATCGGTCGTCGCGTCGGGGCTGCAGCCGAGCAAGGCCAGGGTGACGGCGAATATTGTCGTAACGCGCATGTGTGGGTCTCCGCAACCGGCTTCTGTTGTTTGGATGGCGTGAGCGACGAAAAAGTTACGCCAAAGCGCAACTACCCCTGCATATCCTCCAGCTCCACCCCCCGTGTCTCGTGCACGAGCGCTATCACGAAAATGATCGATAGCATGGCGCACACCGTGTAGAAGCCATATGCGCCTGCAAGACCGATCGTTCCGAGCATGATCGGGAAGGTCATCGTGATGACAAAGTTCGAGCCCCACTGCACGAGGCCGGATACGGCGAGGCCCGTGCCGCGGATCTGGTTCGGGAACATCTCACCGAGCATCACCCACATAACCGGACCCCAGGAGAAATTGAAGAACATGACGTAGGCATTCGCAGCGATCAGCGCGAGCGGTCCGAAGCCGCCCGTCAGGTTGACGTTGCCATCAGCGCCGGTCTCGGCGGTGCTGAACGCAAAGGTGAGGAGCGCAAGCGTGATGGCCATGCCGATGGAGCCTACGAGCAGGATCGGTTTGCGGCCGACTTTGTCGATGAGCAATACCGTCAGCGTCACGGCTGCTATGCTCAGGCCGCCGCTCAATACATTGATCAGGAGTGCGTCGTTCTCGGTGAAACCGACTGATTGCCAGAGTACGGCACCGTAGTAGAACACGATGTTGATGCCGACAAACTGCTGCAGCATCGCGAGGCCGATGCCCACCCAGACGAGTGTGCGTATCCGCCCGCTGACGGGATCTATAAGGTCCTTCATACGCGGCCTATGCCTGTCGCTCGCGAGTGAGGCCGTGATTTCCTCGACCTTGATGAGCGCCGCTGCACGATTGCTCAGGCGCTCGAGTACGACGATTGCTTCTTCACGGCGTTGCGATAACACGAGAAAGCGCGGGCTCTCCGGGATGATCAGCAGCGCGAGCAGGAAGATCGTTGCGGGTAGGATTTCCACCCAGAACATCCAACGCCAGGCCTCGTAGCCCAGCCAGAACTCGGCCGTCGACGATCCAGCCGCGCCCGCAATGATGAAGTTCGACACAAAGGCCATGAACAGCCCCGAGATGATCGCGATCTGCTGTACGGTCGCGAGTGCACCCCTGTAGCGAGCCGGCGCAACCTCGCTGATGTAGGCGGGTGCGAGGACGCTGGCGGAACCCACCGCGAGGCCGCCGAGAACCCGGTAGAACACGAACTCGGCCGATCCCGACGCGACGCCCGAACCCCAGGCGCTGACGATAAACAAGACGGCGGCAATGCGCATGATGAAGCGACGGCCGTAGCGGTCTGCCAGCCGGCCGGAAAAGAACGCGCCGACGGCACAGCCGAGCAGCATGGAGGCGACGTTGAACCCCGTGCCGACACTGTCCGAGTCGAAGGCCGTCTGCAGGCCGTCAATGGTGCCGTTGATGACGCCGGAGTCGAAGCCAAACAGGAAGCCGCCGATTGTCGCAATGCAGCTGATCAGTACGATATAGCCCGTGCTGCCCTGATCGTCGGCAGCGATTGCACTATTCGTCAATGGGTCCCCCCAATCGTTGTTGTTCGCCGTCACACCCATCATAGCGCGACCCCCGCTGCGTAGTGCAAACAACGTCGAGGCGCATTAGCAGGGCGGTACCTCTCTGTCCGGCCAGCCCGAACGCAGGTGCAGGTCGCGCTGCGGGAACGGGATTTCGATGCCGTACTCGGCGAGCTTGTCTTCGAGTGCCCACAGGTAAGCCGCCCGGGTTCTCGTGGGCCGTCGCGCCCCCTGGCGATTCACCCAGACGAGCAGCAGGAAGTTGAGACTGTTGTCGCCGTATTCGACCAGCCAGACATCGGGTTCGCGGCCGCGCATGTGCGTCAACGTGTACGGCACCTTCTCACATGCTTCGATAGCCGCTTTGCGTACGACTTCCTTGTCGGAGCCGTAGGCAACGCCGAATGGAATTCGAACGCGCAGGATGTGTTCGCCGAGCGTCCAGTTTGTCAGCTTTGTTGATACGAACTCCGAGTTCGGCACGACGATGTCGATATTGTCGTTCGTGTTGATCAGCGTGCTACGGACATTGATGGCCTTGACCGTGCCGGTCAGTCCGGTATCGAGTTCGATGTAGTCGCCAACGCGCAGGGTGCGCTCGAACAGGATGATGAGCCCGGAGACGAAGTTGTTGACGATAGACTGCAAGCCGAAACCGATACCGACTGAAAGGGCACCGGCGACGATTGCGACATTGGTAAAGCTCAGCCCGACGGAGGTCAGCGCGATCAGAGCCGCAACAATGATGATCGTGTAGTGCGTCAGTCGGCCGAGCGTGTACAGGGAGGCTTGTGTACCGACCGATTCGTCGCGACCCACGCGGTTGATCGCGAAGCGGATGCCACGCGACAGAAGCCAGCCGATGATCAGTATGACAAATCCCTGCACGAGGTCGCCGACCGTGACGGGCGTTTCCGCAACCGAGAACAGGGTGGTGTCGGAGACCTCGGTAAGGCGTATCAAGGCCGTCTTGACGGTGCGGTAGGCGTTGCTCAGCCACTGCCGGAGCGTGCCGGAGGTTTCGGCGATCGCGTCGTCGACCGCAATCATCAACAGCTCGAGATCGGCGATGGCACTTTCGAGGTCGCCGATGTGGCCGAGTGTCTCCTGCGCGGTGCCGACACGCTGATCGAGTACGCGCCGCGTGGCTCGGTCCAGTCCGTCGCGATCGATGCCCTGGACCGCGAGCAGTTCGTCCCCGGTCTGCCGCTTCCAGTCGGGCAGCTCGGTCTCGATGCTGCGGATGAGTTCCGACCATTGGATCGACGCATCCTCGACATCCGACAGGTCGACGTCGGCGCGCAGCTCGAGCGCGGTCCAGTAGCGGCGAGCCTGCGCCGCGGACAGCATGATGCGGGCGAGACCCAGCTCGACCTCGGCATCCAGCGCACGCTGCTGCGCGACGCGCTGCTCCGACCGACCCTGGGCCGTGTCGGCGCCTATACCGCTGGCGGCGACCTGTGCTTCGCGCTCGCGCTCGATCGCTGCGTCCACCTCGGCCTGCCGTTCGTTGACGATATCGTCGAGCGCGTCCAGTGCCTGTTCGTTGCCGTCCGTCCCGAGGCGGGACAGCACGATGTCGACCCGGTCGGCGACCGCATTCGCATAGGCAGTGGCGAGTTCGGCGCTCTGCGTCAGTATCTCGAGCCGGCGGGCCGCGATCGCCTGCGCGGAGCGGGCGCGAACGAGACGTAGACCGGCCAGCCAGCGCTCGTCGCCTTCGGCAGCGTCAAGATACGCTTTGAACAGTGCGTCGCGCCGCTCGCTGGCGCCATCCAGGATACGGCGTTCGCGCTCGACCTCGGTTTCCGCAGCCCGCGCGTCGGCACGCGCGGCGCGCGCAGTCGCGGCGATCCCGAGGAGCTCGTCGATGCTGTACGTCGGATCCGGTTCCGGCAGCGTCTGCGGCTCGGCATCGACCTCTTCCGATAGCGAGAGATAGACCTCGAGATTGTCACGCACGGCGTCCACGATCGCCGGCGCGAGTTCCTGGTTCTGGGCCCCGAGGCCGGAGATCTGGGCGTTGACCTGTTCAAGGAAGGCCTCGATGCGCGGTTCAATCTCGTCCGGAGCAGCGACGAAGTAGCTCCACCAGTCCTGCTCCAGCGACGCCACATCCGGGAGCGCCGGCGCGGCGCTTTCATCGGCCTCCTGGGCAATGCTCGATGCGGCGATGAGCAGCCCGCAAAGCAAGGCGATCAGACAGTTCGGTCGAGGGATCCTCATGAGGGCGAAGCATAACCCGCATAACAGCTTGCGTGAATGGCGCGCCTTCTGCTGCACGCTACAATGCTGGCTCTGAATGCGTTCAGGAGGCGCTGTGAAGGACAAGCTCAGGATAACGGCCTACGAGGTCATCGAGAATCCCATGACCATCCGCGTTGGCGAGCGCCGTCGCGACTGGATCGAGGCCCTGCCGGATCGCTTCGCGTATCGCTGCCTGCCGCTGACGATTGCCAATCAGGCCGGCTGGGAGCTGCTCAACCCGGCCGCGTTCACGGCGCGCTGGAACGGCAAGGACGGACTCGATGCGATCACGATCAAGTTTGACGGTGACACGTCGCCGCTGGTCGGCTCGCATTTCGGCAACGGCGTCCTGACGTTTACGCTCGGCTACCTGTTCCGTACGACGAAGTCCCACAATCTCTGGGTGAAAGGACCGGCGAACCAGCCCAAGGACGGCATTGCGCCGCTCGAAGGCATCATCGAAACCGACTGGGCGCCGTTCACGTTCACGATGAACTGGCAGTTCACGCGCAAGCGCCACAAGGTGCGCTTCGAAAAGGACGAGCCTATCGCCGTCGTGCTGCCGTACCCACGCCATTACCTTGGCAAGTTCGAACCCGCGCGCAAGAACCTGAATGAGGACGCGAAGCTGTATGGCCAGTACGTCAAGTGGCGAGATTCAAGACTCGAGTTCAACGAGGAACTGCAAAAGGCTGGGTCCGAGGCCGCGAAGAAAGGCTGGCAGCGCACCTACATGAAAGGCGAGGACTCGACCGGCGGCAGCTTCGCCGGCCACGAGACCAAGCTTCGCGTGCGCGAGTTTCCGCGCGGCTAGAGTGGACAATCGCACGAAAGAAAAAGGCCCGCATAGCGGGCCTTTCTCATCGTGCTGTTGTCGTGCTACTCGGCGAGCGTCAGGCCGCTCGGTACCTGCACGGGCACGTCGTCACGCATGTCGAGCATGCTCGGATCCGTCAGCGCGTTCAGGAAGTCGATTAGTCTTGCAACTTCCCAGTCCGTGAGATTGCGCGGCGCGATCTCGCTCCGGGCCGCAATCGCGTCGACGACCGCCGGGTCGTTCATTGCCTGTGCGTCGGCCGCGTTGAGGTCGGGCCGGGGCGGCACCCTGAGCTGGCTGATGTCATAGCTGTACAGGCTGTTGACCGCATTGAGATGGTGGCGGACCGCGGACTCGAGGTCATCGTAGGTGCCGGCATGCCCGTACGGAGGGGTCAACGCGATGTTGCGCAGCGTCGGCGTGCGGAAGCGATAGCGATCCGCGATGTTGCCCGTGACCCGCTCGCGACCGAAGTCCTCGTAACCGAACATGCCGTCTCCCTTGCCACCGCCAGCCTGCGGCATCGCAATGGCGTAGAAGTTCAGATCGGTCTGGAACTTGCCGCTGTGGCAGCTGGAGCAGTTACCACGATTCGAATAGAAGATGCGCATGCCGCGAATCTGGTTCAGGCTCATTGCCGAACGCTTGCCACGCAGGAAGCGATCGAACGGGCTGTCATCCGCGCGCCAAGCGACGGCTTCGAATGCCGCGATCGCGTTGGCCGCGTGCCGGTACTCAATGTCGTCGGCGGAGTTGACGTCGTCGAATACGGCGATGAACTGCTCGACGTAGCCGCCGGGACCGTCGATGCCGCGCAGGCGTTCGGCTAGCTGTGCCCAGACACCGTTCGGTCCGGCAAGGTCACCTGCAGCGGCGACGTCGGCGATCGTGTTTTCACCCGGCTGGCCGGCCATCTCGGTTCCCGACGTGACCGGGAACATCGCCTGTACGGCGAGGGCATTGTCCAGTCCCTCCGGCAGGTCCATGCCCGCCGGCGATTCGAAGCCGCTCGGCATACCCGCATCTGGCTGAATACGACCGTCGTGGAACATCACGCTGAACTCGTTGGCGCCCAGGTTGAAGACGGGCGGTGCATTGCGTGGCACACGTTCATGAACGGCATCCGAACCTGAACCGGTGTCGCGCGTAACGCCGAGACCGCGGCCGCCTTCGCCGACGGGCAGTGCGAGGCCGTCGCCCGTGCCTGCGAGCGGGTGGTGACAGGTCGCGCAAGAAATGTTCATGTTGCCGCTCAGGACCTTGTCGAAAAACAGCTCCTGGCCGAGCTTGACCTTGGCCGGATCCTGGTTGCCGTTGGCGAAGTAGTCCGCATCCGCTACCGGTGCCGGCAGGTTATTCCACCAGCCGTTGTTCCATCCTGCCTGTGCGCCGGTACCGACCACGAGCAGGGCCACGCCTGCGGCGAGCGCAAGCCTGCGAACGCCTTGTTGGCGTTTCTGTTTCATTGAGTATTCCCCCGACATGTTGATCATCCTCCCTCAGATGTCTTGCTGATGCCTTCATCGAAAGTAGCGTAAAGATCTGGTTATTAACCTCACTACTTTTGGCATTCTTGAAAGACACATGGAACGCCTTCGAAAGACATGCGTCAACTGTCGGTTTTCTTGGCAGGAAGCATCGAAATCCTTGAATGCGACGCGTTTTCGTTTACCGTCTCGCGCGTGTCTCTACCGGACCTTCAGCGTGTGGAAAAACGTGGCATCGACATCCGTCGTACGGCGACCATGATCGCAATAAAATAGGTGCGACATAATCACTTGCTGGTCGCCATAGTCAGAACGGCGTCGGCGGCATCTTCGAATCGCACGTCGGGTACCCAGTCGAGTTCGTCGCCAATTCGTTCACCGACGAATCGCACCGGGTTCTGTGAACTCGCAAAGCGGTAGCGGCTGAGGACAGGTGGCCGCCGTAGCAGCTTGAACACCAATTCCTGTACGGCGATCGTGAGCGTCAGCAGAGGCTTCGGCAGGTAGATCACGCGGAGACCTGGCCGCTGCGGCCGAACGTAGCGGTCGATGTATTCGCGCTTGCTGACCAGGTCGGGATCGATGAGGTTGTAGGTGCGGCCGCGAGCGCTATCGGCAAGCGACGCGACGACCGCCGAAGCGACGTTATCGACGTGCACCAGTGGCAGCACGAAACCGGCCGGTCCGATCGCGAGCAGCAGGCGATCCGTGATACCGAAGCCGATCATCGGGTTGATGAGGTCGCCACCGGGACCGTAGACGAATCCCGGCCGCAGGTTCACGGCGTCAATGCGCGCGTCCTCGATCGCCGCCGTGACGATTCCCTCGGCCGCATGCTTGGCCCAGGAATATGCCCCGCGTTCACGCGGCCTCGGTTCGAGCGGGGAATCCTCGTCGACTCGGGCTGCTGCATCGAGGTCGGCGATTCCGTAGACCGAACAGGAGCTGACATAGACGAGTCGGATTCCGCGCGACGCACAGAGCTCGACAAGTGTCCGCGTGCCATCGATCGTGATGCGCTGGCCGCCGTCCTCGGTGCCGCTCGTGTCGGCGGCGGCATGCACAACCGCATCGACACCGTCGATCGCGCTGGCCAGCGAGTCCGCGTACTGCATGTCGCCAACCACAAGCTCGATGCCGGCACGTTCGAGCGCGCCTTTCCGAGAGCTCGCCCGGACCAGGGCGCGCGGCCGGTGGTCGGCCGCCTTTAGCGCCGCGACGATACGCTGGCCGATGAAGCCGCTTGCGCCGGTGACGAGTACTGTCTTCTGCACGCTGAAATCCCGGAGTTGCTGGAGCCTCAGCGCCTGAGCGCGTCGGCGAGGCGCAGTGCGAGCTGCGCAATCGTGAGCCCCGTGTTGGCGTATGAGTGTTCCTGAATGACCGAGGCATCGCAAACGAAGACGTTGGCGGTGTTGCGAACCTGGAGGTCCGCGGTCAGCAGGTCAGAGTCCGCGTCGCCGACTGTCACCGTGCCGGAGTGATGCGCGCCGGACCATAGCCACTCGTCGGTGAGGTCGCGGGTGACGGTTGCCGTCTCGGCGACGTCTGCGAGCTGGTTAAACAGGCCGTCGATCATCGACGAGTAAGCGCCGAGTTCCGCGTCGCTGATGCCCCAGTCGATCGTGTGCGTGTCGCCATCAGTATGGACACCGCCGACGCGTTCGCGCTGTTCGCCCATGAACAGGACAGAGTAGGTTCGGGTGGGGATCTGTAAGCCGGTCGTATGCGAGACAATCTCGGACACGATGTCGGGATGCAGGATGCGCGGCGACAGCGCGTTGCGCAGGCGCTTGCGGCCCGAACTCGCCCCCAGCAGGGACTTGTACTTGTAGATCGAGAGATCGTTGTTCATGGACAGGCACGGCCTGAAGTAGGCGCAGCCGAGCAGGCCATCGTCGCTCCTGAGCCGGATCATGCTGCGGCATTCGTGGTCGCCGCGGTCGAGCAGCCCGAACTGCGCGACCGAGTCCGCAACCGACTTCGGGAAGCGCAACTTGCCGACGAAACCCATCGGGTGATCGATGAAGCCGCTGCCCGCTTTGCCGGGATCGATCCCGAACGGTTCAAGGACGTCCGTGAGGACGCCGGGTGTCCCGAAAGCGCCGGCTGAAACGACAAGCAGGTCGGCGTCCGCAGAATGGTCGCCTTCCGGCGTGGACCACGACACCCTGGTAATGCGTTCGCCGCTGGTTTCTACACGGATCGAGCGAACGTCGAATGCGCACTCGGCGGACGAGGGCGGCGACAGCGGGGTCGTGTGCTTCGGGTAGACGAGCGTATCGACGCCGTCGGCGAACGTGCCAATGCCTGCGGCCAGCGACTCGACGTCGTTGAGCAGGCCGGCAAATGAACGAGAGTAGGACTCGCCCGGAAAATGCAGCATTGCTGCGGCGCGGTCGGCATACCGCGCCGCGTCCTCCAGCATGGCTTTGAACGTCGCGTCACCCACGTCGTCCGGACGCAACGGTATCAGGCCGTTGTGCCACAGGTTGCTGGTGCCGCCGCGGCCGTGGCAGAAGGTATTGACGACGCCGAGCGTCTTCCGCGGGAAGGCAAGACGCGGATAGGTAATGCCGCGCGCCGGGCCGAGTTCGAGTACGGTGACCTCGAAGTCGTCCGAGAGCGCGTTCGCCAATACGCAGCCGGCAAGGCCGGCGCCGACGATGACGCAACGTCTAGCCACGGTCGAGCGCTGGCATCCTCAGGGCGTGCAGTCGCCGACGACCGAGGGCGTCGGCCGCAGTCGGATGTAGTCGAACTCGGCGCGAAGGTCGGGCGGCGCTGCAAACGCGTTGACGACCATGCCCACCTGCAAGGTCGCCGGCAGGTCATTGCGCACGAAGTTATCTGTCGCCGTCCAGTCCGAATCGTCGTCGAGGAAGCGGAACGAATAGAACGTGTTGCCGACGCGGCACAGTATGAGCCGGCCCGAGTTGGCGCCCTGGTCGAGGAACAGCGTCGACGACGAGTTCACGGTCGTCTTCGTCTCGCTGCCTACGCCGGTCGGGATGCGATTGTCCTGTCGGCCTGTGTTCAACATGATGTAGTTCTCGGGTCCAGTCGCGCCCGCCGGGTCGCGCGCCATCAGGCCCGCCGAGTTGAAGTTCGAACCCGGCGGGTTGCCGGGATTGCTCAGGCTGTCGGCGATAACCCGGGTTTCGACAGCGAAGTTGCCCGTGATCGTCTTGAAGATCAGCGGTGCCGTGCCGCCGCCAAACCAGCCCGGCGTCTGCGTCGGGATGATCGTCAGGTAGCCCGCGCGCGACGTGTCGATATCGAGCGTCGTGTATTGCTGCGACGTGCTTTCCACGACGTGGCGCAGCGACCAGTCGGAAAGGCTGGTGCCGTCATCGAACTCGTCACTGAACGTACTAACGGCCGGGCCGAGCGAGACAACGAGATCGACGGCGGAGCCGGGGGTAACCTGCGTGCCGCCAATGGGGTTCTGGCTAATGACGTCGCCAACCGGGACCGAGCTGCTGTTCTGCTGGGTAATGTTGCCGACCGTTAGACCGGCCCCGGTGATGGCCGACTCCGCTGCGGCCTGCCCGAGACCGACGACGTTCGGTACGGCCACCGTGGCGGGGCCGAGCGAGACGACGATATCGACAGCGGAGCCCGGTGCCACCATCGTTCCGCCCGTCGGATTCTGGCTGATCACGTTGCCAACCGGCACCGAGTTGCTGTTCTGCTGGGTGACGTTACTCACCGTGAGGCTGGCACCGGTGATCGCCGCTTCTGCGGCAGCCTGCGTCTGGCCGACGACGTCCGGGACCGGCACGTCCGCGGGCCCCAGCGAGACGACGAGATCGACCCGGGCTCGCGGGTCGATC
>JASJBG010000150.1 GCA_030066625.1 Woeseiaceae bacterium | reverse complement strand
GAGTCGACCGTCAGCCGCCTGTCGCCGGACTGGCAGTCGCAGCAGGTCGGCACGCATACCCTCAATCGTGACGGCAACAGTTCTGTCGTCGACCTGCTCAGGCGTCGGCCCCGCTGGCGCCGAGGCTAGCGTATCGTGTTGTCGAGTATTCCCGAAAGCGCGCCGCAGCGATGCGTACTCGTACTGCAGTTCGCCATATCTGCCATTATGTACGGAGCGGTCACTCAGCTGCCGCTGACGACGCTAGACTCCGTATCGGCGTCTGCGCCGTTGGCGCGCTGTTCCGGCCAGAGGCCGCACCACTCTTCGTCGGCCTCGCCCGGCGCTTGGGCTTGAAAACATGAGAGATTCGATCGTAAACGTCTTCGGTATGCGCCGTTCTGGCACAACCTGGATTGGCAAGCTGTTCGATAGCCATCCCGACACGGTCTATCGGCACGAGCCGGATTCGATTTTTGCCATGGATGGCGTGCCCTATTATCCCGATCTTGAAAAGGACCGGCTCGATGCCGATTCGTTGAGCACGTTTTTCGACGCGGTCGACTCTGCGTCCCGCCCGCACATCGTCGCGAAGCTGCCGCTGTTCCCGAAGAACTTCCTCGGCGCCGTTTCCTTCGCAACGCTGCGTGCGAGTGCATCGATGAGCAAGGTCGTGAAGCGGCTGGCCGGCGTCGAACTGCCGGTACTCAACGTGCTCAAGTCGCTGCCGGACTATCGCGGCACACTGGTGTGGAAGAGCGTGGAGGCGCCGTGCCGCGTCGGGCTTTTCGCGACGTCGCTGCCGAAATCGCGATCAGTGTTCGTGATGCGCCATCCATGCGGTTACCTGAATTCCTACGTGCGTGGCCAGGACAGCGGCAACATGCCCGCGACGACAGACGACGACTTCGACGTCGGCATATGGGAGCGTCGTCTGACGTCCGCGCCGGCGCGTGCCCGCGGTATCGATATCGACGCAGTGCGTCGATGGTCGCGGAAGGAGCGCATGGTCTGGGAATGGGTCATCGACAACGAGAAAGCCCTCGCCGACATTGACGGGCTCGACAACGTACTGCTCGTCAACTACGACGCGCTCTGTGAGGACCCTGTTGCGGGCACGCGAGCGATGATCGAGTTTGCAGGGCTCGAATGGGACGAACAGACCGAAGCATTTATCGGTGCCGGTGCCGCTCGGGACGACGCGCGTTACTTCAGCGTCATGAAGGATCCGAGGATCGCCGCGAACGCATGGAAAGAACAGCTGGCGGCGGAAGACCGGCAGCTCGTCATCGACATCGTGGCCGGCTCGCCGCTTGCTGAACATTTCAACGACATGGCACCGTCGGCGGCCGGCAATGCAGGGCAAGTCGCCGGATGAGCGACGGATCCGCCAAGTCACGAGCGATGCGCCTGCAGGCGGAGAAGCTGCATCCCGCGGCGATCTTCGTAGCGCTTTTCATGGCGGTTGCGGTTGGTCGACTGCCCGAGATCTTCGAGTTCCTGCGGCCACTGCACCTCGGCAAAGTCACGCTCGCGGCAGCCATTGTCGCCATGCTGTTCAACCTGAAAAGAAGCAACACGGTCCTTTCGACGTCGCTGGGCGTCCGCATGGCGCTGTTTACGGCACTCGCTATCCTGAGCCTGTCATTCTCGATCTGGGGCTCGAGGACCCTCGTGTTCCTGGAGCTGGACCTGCTGCGGATCGTGCTCCTGTTCGTGCTAATTGCGAAGACGACCGTCAATGTCCGTACGCTGCGCTTTTACCTGGTCGTGTTCGCCGCGATTCTCGGCCTGATGGCGTTGTTTGGTCTGCTGAACGCGACGGGCGCCCGGGTGGAGTTCTCGCAGAGCTACGACCCCAACGACATCGGCCTCGTCGTCCTGACCATCAGCGCGCTGTTCTTCGGCCTCGCAACTGACAAGGCGCTACCGATGCGCAAACTCGTCCTGCTGTTGAGCCTGGTAGGTTTTGCGATCGTCCTGTCGACCCAGTCGCGCGGTGCATTCCTCGGGCTCTGTGCCGTGGTGCTGTATTTCAGTATTGCGCAGCGGACCATAGTCGACGGCAAGTTCTATCAGCTGCCGAATCCGCGCGTGATTGGCGGAATGCTGGCCGCATTCATCGTCGTCTTCCTGATTACGCCCGACGCGTCTTGGGATCGGATTCTGACGATTTTCGAGTTGGAGGATGACTACAACACCACCGGCAACCGCGGTCGTATGGCGATCTGGACGCGCGGCATCGAGACGTTTCTCAGCAAGCCCTGGGGCGTCGGCGGCGGTGCCTACCAGTCGTCGGATCTTCGTGCCGGCGGTGTCGGCCTGACGGCGCATAATTCCTTCCTGCAGGTAGCTGTCGAGCTCGGGGTCGCCGGCCTGCTGATCTACATCAGCCTCTACCGGTCTGCCTGGCGTACGACACGCGCGATGCTGCTGCTCGGAGACGGAGACGGAGACGGAGACGGCGACGTATCCCGGAAAGGACTTTCACCAGGTGCACTGGCGCTCGGCATCCGCTGTGCCATCGTCGGCTTCCTGGTCAGCGGCTTTTTC
This sequence comes from Woeseiaceae bacterium, assembly GCA_030066625.1. Taxonomy (GTDB): domain Bacteria; phylum Pseudomonadota; class Gammaproteobacteria; order Steroidobacterales; family Woeseiaceae; genus UBA1847. The sequence continues at coordinate 8,662 of JASJBG010000150.1, read as the reverse complement.
CTGTCCATGGGCTACGGACGTGTCTTCTATGCGCTGCTCGGACTGATTGCGGCCTGCGAGCTGCTGTACTGTGGCAGCCCTGTGCGCGACAAGCAGTCTGCACGGCGGTCACACCGTGCCCGCAGTAGTCAGGTATCGTCGACGGCGGCGAGGGCTGGCAGCAACTCGCGAAACTGGGCAGAGCGCCGGTAGCGGGACGTATCCGGTAGAGCGTCGCCTGCGCCGGGCTGGGCAACGTACTTTCGGTAAAGCCGCGCAAGTGTCTCGCGCATCGCATCGCCATCATTCGGGGCGACGACGTCGCCATAGCCGGCCTCCTCGTGCAGGCGGGCAACGTCGCTGTCCGATTCCGCGATGCAGAAAACGTCTCGCTTTGACGCCAGGTACTCGTAGGACTTGGCCGGGATCTGCAGCGGCTGCCCTTGTGAGAAGTTGACGAGCACGTTCGAGGCCTCGATCAGCTTGGTCAGCTTGTCGTGCGGCACGAGACCGTTGACGCTGACGACATCGCCCAGGCCCTGTTCCTCGATCCACGCAGCGACCGACAACCCGTTCCAGCGATCGCACTTGCCGACCAATCGAAAGCGCATCCTGTCGCGTTCTATTCCGTCTGACGTCACGAACCGGGCCAGCGCCTCGAGGAACGGGAACGGGTTACGGTTGTAGTACAGCGTGCCCGCGTAAATCATTTCCAGGCGCCCGGTCGGTGCTGCCGAATCGATGATCGACTCTTCGTCGTAACCGTTGCGGACGATGGTCAGCGGCGTCGACCCGACGGAGTAGGTCCGAGTCAGATGGTCGGCGATTCCCGGCGAGGCTGCGACCAGAAGGCTCGCACGGTCGATGCAGCGCTGGCCGAGGCGGTCCTCGCGGCCCCCGAAGTAGGCGTGTGCCGGATGGGTGCCGCGTGGGAATTCACGGTGCAGGAACCACGGGTCGCGAAAATCGAGGACCAGCGGCGCGGCGAAGCGTTCGGCCGCCATGAGGCCGGCCACGTAGCTTGCGAGCGGAGGCCCGGAGGCAATAATGGCTGAGTATCGGGTCGATCTTGGCAGGCCACGGAGCTTCCATGCGAACCTGGCGAGCCAAAGCTTGTCGCTCTGCAGGTAGGAGTTCCAGGCGCGCAGGCCATCCCTGATCCAGGCGATGTCGCGTTCGGCGTTTGTCGCCTGCACCGTGGCCGGCGCCATGGGGCCCATGGGACCATTGCCGCGACGACGAGCCTTCAGGGCACGCCAGGTGGCGGACAGGCGCTTCTTCGGAAACACGACCGAAAGGTCGGTCGCCTCGTCGCCGGCCGCGTCCACACCGGACTCGACGCCGCGCATGACCGAGACGCGGGCGCCGTTCGCCTCGAGAAACGACTTCAGCGCTGTCGGGCGGCGTGCGCCGACCGCGCTGCTCGGGCGAAAGTGGTAGGAAACGATCAGGTAGTGCGGCTTATCGTCGGGCATTCGTGATCAGAACAGACGTCGTCAGCTACGCGACCGTGTCGCGATCGAGCGGCGTACCGCGAAAGACTCTGAATTGGTACTGGATGTCGCCACGAATTCCGGCTCCTCGTCGCGGCGGTCGGTCCGCCCTGGTCCTGGACGCCTCATTATAAGCCGGGCGTTTGCACTGCGTCCCAATTTCACAGCCGGCGTCGGCACCATCGACTCATCCGCATTGCATGTATCATTGCGGGATGCGTTCACTGATCAAAGACGGCATCAATCTGCTGTGCCTGGTGCTTATGCTGCCGCTGTCGCTGCCGACCCGTGTGTTTGCCGCGGAAGGCCGTCCGAGCGTGCTCTTCACGATCTTATGTCACACGCTAAGCCTGTTTCCCGGCGTCATCGGCGTCTATTTGCGACGCGGCTACTACCGTATCGCGTTCGAGGAATGCGGCAGCGACGTCGCGATCGGCTTCGGCACCGTCTTTGCCATGCGCGGAACGCGCATAGGTCGCGACACGTATATCGGTACCCACTGCACGGTCGGACTCGCGCATATCGGAGAGAGCGTTTTGATCGGCAGCAACGTCGACATAATCGGAGGGCCGCAGGTGCACCACTTCGACCAGACAGATGTACCGATCAAGCAGCAGGGTGGGACCATGACGGCGGTGCACGTCGGCAATGGTAGCTGGCTCGGCAACAGCGCCGTCGTCATGGCTGACGTCGGTGAGGAGTGTGTCGTGGGTGCAGGCTCGGTCGTCGTGAACACCTGCGATGACTGGGGAATCTACGTGGGCAATCCGGCGCGCCGTGTCCGCGACCGACGCGAGAGCGCAGAGGGCGCTGAATGAACAAGCGCGCGATCGTGCTCGGCGTCCTGGACCGAATCGGTTTCTTGCGCCTGTGGCGCAGTCGTGCCAGCGACCGTCTGCTGGTTGTCAATTATCACCGCATTCTGGATGGCGCTGCCAACAACCCGTTTGATGATGGCGTCGTCACATGTACACCCGATGTGCTGGATGCGCAGCTCGAAATGCTGACGCGGTACCGCACGATAGTCAGCATGCACGATTTCGTGGCGTCGCTTGAAGGTGGCCCGGCATTGCCGCCACGGCCGACGCTGATTACCTTCGATGATGGCTATGCGGACAACTTCGAGATCGCGTTCCCGATTCTGAAAAAGTACTCGGCCCCGGCCTGTTTTTACCTGCCGGCGAAGCGGCTTCAGGAGCGCGAGCTCGAGTGGTGGGACCACATCGCCTGTGCGGTCAAGCGTGCCGATACTGGCGTTCGCAGCGTCGAGTTCGGTGGGCTCACAATCGACACGCAGCTGGACTCCGCGGAAGGCCAGCGCGCGGCAACGGACGAACTGATCGGGATAGCAAAGGAGACCGGTGCGGACGTCGAGTCGCTGTACGGTCAGCTGAATGCGGAGCGACCAGACAAGTCGGTGGAGTCGGGCCAGATAATGACTGACGAACAGGTCCGGGAAATTCTTGCCGAGCCCGGCTTCGCGATTGGCGCCCATTCTGTATCACATGCCGTTCTGACGACGCTGGACGACGATGGCCAGGCGTTCGAGCTGCGCGAATCGCGGCGCTTCCTCGAGGCGAGATTCGACGTGCCCGTTCGGACCTTTGCCTACCCGGTCGGAGACGATGCGCACTACAACGACGTGTCCAGGCGCATGGCGCGGTCGGCGGGCTACGCCTGTGCATTTAATTTCCGGCGCGCGGCGCGCGACGTCAGGGTCGACGAACTCAAGCCGTTCGACATCGACCGGATCTGTGCACCAAGGCGGGCGGATGCGATCTTCGCAGCACGCGCCTCGGGTTTCTTCGCGATCTAGTCGCGCCTCGACTTTACGAACAGCGCTCGTATCGAGCAGCAGCGCCCCAGGTAGGAAAGGTATGCATTTGCCGCGTTGATCAGACGAAGCCCGATCGAGGAGCGCGGGAAAAGATGGGTCGAAGTGGCGAGCAGCAAAGCCGCAATGCCCGCTACCGGCAGCAGTGCGAGTGCCAACTCTCCACTTGCGAGCAGCAGAACCAGGGCGACGTGCATCGCGACGAAAAACAGCGTTGCCCATGCCGTGCGCGACGTGAGCATGCGGGGAATGGACTCGAAGTCCGAGCCGCCGTGCCAGCACTCGCGCTTCAGGAATTGCCGAACGCTGCGCGGATCACCCATATGCACGACGCCAACCTCCGGGCAGTGGCGAACGTCGAATCCTTTCGCCGTCGCGCGGTGGCAGAAGTCGATGTCCTCACTGGTGCTGAAGGCAGGGTCGAAGCCACCGATCTCTTCGAACGCGTCTCGCGCCAGGATCGTGTGACCGCCAGGCAGGAAGGTCGAGCGCGGATTCTGGTAGCTGCCCTCGAACCACTTGATCAACGGAAGGGGCGTTGCACGGCTCGGCTGGTAATGGGAGCCGACGAGTTCGCGGGCGCCGGCCCTCAACGGCGCAATGAACGGCTCGACGTCGCGGCGCCATTCCGGCGTCAGGCTGACGTCGGCATCGATGAACACGATTATGTCACCTCGGCTGCGCCGGGCGCCGTGGTTTCTCAGCTCGCTGATGCCGAGTGTCGGTTCGATGAGGACGGTGCAGCCCAGCGATTCGGCGATCTCGGGCGTGCGGTCCGTGCTGCCGTTGTCGACGAGCAGAATCTCGTATTCGGACCGCGATTCCGGGGTAAAAGCCGCGTGTATGTCGCGCAGAGTTTTTTCGATGTACGCCTCCTCGTTGAAGGCGGGAACCACGAAGGAAAAGACCGGTCTGTTTTCAGACGATGACACACTCATTGCACGCGCGAGGACTCTTGAGGCTTCGTGGTAGACTCTGGACCCGTTTTCGACGGTAGGCCGGAGAGCCGGAATTGTAGAGTCAAACCGACCGCAACTCTAGGAAGAACATGTCGATAATGAACAAGCGTCTGCAGGGACGAGCGCTGGTCTGGAGCCTCGTCATCATCGCCGGCATCAGCGCCTCCGGCGCGGCACAGGCGGTGGATATCTGCAAGGACGACCGCCCGGACGGCTTGCGGGAATGGGAACGGCAGATGGTTGACCGTGGCAAGGTCTGGGGCAGTTACCTCGGTCCGCGCAGCGAGGCGACGCCGAAGCAGAAGCTCGTCAACGAGTTTTACGATTCAGCGCATACCTTCTATCGGATCTCTGATTACCTTCAACAAGACGAGCCTTGGACGACGTATGCCGAATACGCGCTGTCCGTGTATCGAGACGGTTATCTTGTCCCCAACAACTGGCGCGCCGCGGGTTGGCGACGTTCTTCGCACGGGCTGTATGAGAACTTCAAACGGGGCGGCGACGTCACACTGGAAGAGCTCGAGTTTCTACGTGACCGGCCGGCTTACTCGAACATTCGCGAGGGGCGCGACCAGGGCGGCTCGGAGCAGCGCTCCCGCGCCATCGCGCTGGCGGTTCAGGCGCACGTGCATGCCGAGCGCGCCGGCTCGGACCGAGGCACCGAAAACGGTGTTGAGCAGCTGTCCGTCTTCGTGCCCTGGATGGGCTCTCACCTCTACGAGTGGCGGACCGGGAACTACCAGGGTCGTTATCCGAGGAATATCCCGCGTTTCGCGCCCTTCATGTTCGGTATGACCAGCCATGCGCTGATCGAGTATTACGAGTGGGAGCGCGAGCAGGGCGAGGATCCGAACCGCTACTGGCCAACGGAGTGGCCCATCGACTACGGTCAGGCCGCGGTCGCGGAAACGCCGAAGATCACCTGGGAGACCATCCCGGATGCGCTTGCCGACGTCGCGATGTGGGCGGTCGAGGAGGCCGAACACGAGACGGGCGTGCCGATGCTGCAAGTCGACCGACGTGGCGAAGCCTTTCTTTACCAGAGCATCAAGAAAGTCAGACCGGCCTACGACCTCAACCTGATGATCGCGCACGTATACGCATGGCTGTGGAAAGAGACCGGTGACGTCGAGTTTCGGGAAATCGGCGATCGGCTGTTTGCGACCGGTGCGCGCGCCGGGTCGACCAATTCCGGCAAGCACTTTAATCAGCAGTACCGGATGGCCTTCGACTTTATCGAATGGCGTCGTGCCGGCGACGAGAAATACTGCGCCGCGGCGAAACTGGACGCCGAATCAGGCGACTAGGGATCAATCGCGACGCCTAGCGCGTCCAGGTAACGATCCACCATGTTCGAAAAACTATAGCGCTCGAGGGCGGTCCGACGCGCCTGCGTCGACATACGCTCGAGCCGGTCCGGGTCGGCAATCATATCGGCCAGGGTGCGGCCGAGGTTGTCGGGATCTTCTGGTTCGACGAGTCGGCCGACCGACTCATCGACGATATCCGGCACGCCCCCGACACGGGTTGCGACGATCGGGAGTCCCGCGCTCAGCGCTTCGAGAATGGCCAGCGGCACTCCTTCGCGCCGTGACGGCAGCACGAACAGGTCGAATACGCGCATCCATTCGTTGATGTTCGTCTGCACACCGGCGAGCAGAACCTGGTCTCCGATTCCGGCCTCAGCGATCAGCGATTCGACCACGGGGCGCTCCTGGCCGTCGCCGACGACGATGAGTCCCGGCCTGCCGCTGCTCTGCTCGATCGTTGCGCGGAATGCGCGCAGCAGGTTCGGGATGTCCTTGTCCGGATGCATGCGGCTGACGCAGCCGATCGTGTGCGTCCAGCCGTGGGCGTCGATACGGTCCTGGAGTTCGGCCGGCGCAGGTGCTGGGCTGAACACGTTGGTATCGACGCCGTTGGCGATGAACCGCAGGCGGTCGGCGGGGATACCGAGTTCCTCGCCGAAGAAACGTTCGAGCTCACGGTGTATGACCGTTACGCAATCCGCCTTCGGGCCCAGCCGCTTCGAGCGTCGCGTGAGCTTGTCATTGCCCGCGAAGTGCTGATGCGCGTGCTCGGTAACGACGATGCGCGGGATCCCGGCGAGCCTTGCGGGCAGCAGGCAGTGGAAGAACACTGCCATGTGGTGGCAGTGAATCGCATCGTAGGCCTGTTGTTTGAACAAGCGATAAAGATACAGGGGCACCGTGAGGCGACGCGACAGGTGGCGGCCGTGAAACCCGGCTTCGTAGACGTTGCGACCGGAGGCATCGAGATCCGCGACGAAGGAACCGTCGCCGGTAAAGACCGTCAGGATGTCGCAGTCATGGCCGCGTGCGACGAACTCATTAGCGAGCGCGAGCCCGAGCATTTCCGATCCGCCCAGGGTGTTAGAATACAGCGCTTCGAGTATCTTCAATTCCTTCACCAACAAGGACGGGCGGGGGCGACCAGTCGCAATTCTATAGCTCTCTGAACGGGTTTCAACGACGTTCCGCGGCCGGTCGACTTGAGCAAATTCCACGATGCCGATTTCGAAGCCTAGTGCACGCAAGGTGCTCATGGACGCCGCGATTGCGGATATGGATTCCGACGCGGCCGACGCGCTCGAGAAGCGTTTCTTAAATCAGCTCGTATTGGCCAACGGTACTCTCAAGACCACCTTTGCGCGCCGGCTCACCGACGTCGATGCGCTCTGCAACGAGTACCTCCGGGCTCTCGGCGAGCCTGTTCGCTTGCTGGACGTGGCGGTTTCCTCGGGAATCACGACCTGGGAGTGGGTGCAGGCGCTCGACGCTGCCGGCATCGACTTCGAGCTCGACGCCTTTGACCTGTGCGTGGATGCTAGCATCGTGTCGCTCGGCGAGCGGCTGCACGTGCTCTGTGATTCGGGCGGGCGACCGCTGCAGTTCGAGGTGTCGGGACGGACAATCGAGAATACCTTTGGCGAGACGTGGGGCAGGCGACTGCGTCGGGCACTGCCGGTAACGGCGCTCAGAGCCTGGTTTGCGCTGCGCTCTGGCAGCGCCGACTCCCGGACACCTGTCCAGCTCGTCACCCGGCACCTGCGTGATCCGGGGCGGATCCGGGTATTCGAGTACGATCTGCAGAACGTCCGGGAGCTCGAGTCGCGTTACGCGATGATACGGACGGCCAACATCCTGAATCTCGCGTATTTCGATCGGCGATTCCTCGAGAAGAGCATTGCGGACCTCGCGTCGCGGCTGCTGGGCGGTGGCTACCTTTGCATCGTCCGTACACACCATGACGGCAGCAATCACGGCACACTGTTCCAGCGGACGGAGGCAGGCCTCGAGGTCGTCGCGCGTATCGGCGACGGATCCGAGGTCGAGGCAGAGGCACTCGGCGATACAGTTACCACTGGCCTTTCAGGCAGCGCTTGATCGTCGCTGCCATCTTGTAGGCCTGAATGTAGAAAGTGGATTTCGCGTCGGTCGCGTAGTAGCCGCCGGAGAGCGTATCGCGGCCCGACCAGAGGTCCTCCATGAACGAGCCGGGCATTGCCCCGCTATCCATGTGGTCGATGTCGGCGAGATAGGTCGGCATGTGTTCGATGAGTTCGAGCTCGTTCAGAATGCCGATGCTCTGTCGCGCATACGCCGGGTCCCAGCCGAGCTTGAAGGCGAAACCGGAGCGCCCGCTCATCAGGTTGCTGGTCGACGCAATCACTTCGCCATCGAGCAATATCTCGGTGAAAAAGACCTGGCCGCGTGCCGCCAGTTTCGTGATCATCTCCTCGAAGAAGCGCTGGTGTCCGGGCGTCGCGATGAGCGACGATCCTTCATGACCTTTCCAGCCGAGATCCTCGAGGCGCAGGAACTCGGCAATTGTCCGTTCACCAACCTCGGCCGAGGGTACGAAGCGCCACTCGTACTCGCCCATGGACTCGAGCTGCCGCTTTTTGCGGCGCAGGTTCCTTAGGGAGCGGCGCGAAAGCTGTTTTTCGAGGTAGTCGGCGGGTACGGACGACGGCGCAATTGAGGCTCGCTGCTCGGGGCAGTACTCATGCCAGTGCACCTTGCGTTCGCGAAGGCTCCGGTCGGACGCGTCACTCACCGCTCGCGTCCGTGGATAGCAGACGAGCCGCACCGCGGACCAGCGTCCTCGGTTGGCTCGCACGACCTGCTCGAAGAATGCCTCGAGCGCGGTATCCGGACACTCACGATGCAGGAGCAGGCCGGTCAGGAATGCGTGTGGTGCACGGTAGGCGTCAAGGTATCGAAACGGGACGAGCGGGCCATAGGCGACTTCGTTGAAGACGCCCATGAAGATAGCCTGCCACTCCGTGCCGACGCGCCGTTCGACGATGATAATCAGAACCTCGTCGTCGGGCTGGATGTTCACCAGCGACGACAGCAGGAAATCCGGTG
>JASJBG010000149.1 GCA_030066625.1 Woeseiaceae bacterium | reverse complement strand
CGGCGAAACTATTGTCGAGGCTCAGCTCGAGCTGCCGGCGCTGAAGCGCTTCGAGCCGAAGATTGCCGGCGCGACCGTCGATGCTGTCGACACGCGCGGCAAGGCCATGCTCACGCGTTTCGACAATGGCTTGACACTCTACAGCCACAACCAGCTGTACGGCCGTTGGTACACCGTCAAACGGCCCCGCCTGCCAGCGACGGGAAGAACCCTGCGCGTCGCGCTGCATACCGCGACCCACAGCGCCATCCTGTACAGCGCGTCGGACATCGAAGTCCTGACGGAACCTGAGCTCGGCAGTCATCCCTTCCTGAAGCGGATCGGACCGGATGTGCTCGACCCGGTGCTGACGGCCGATGCCGTTGTAGACAGGCTCGAGAGCTCGGCATTCCGAAACCGGTCGCTCGGCGCGTTGTATCTCGATCAATCGTTCATTGCCGGTCTCGGCAATTACTTGCGCACCGAGATACTGTGGGCCGCCGGGCTGCACCCGTCGCTCAAGCCGTCGGCGCTGACCCGGGCGCAGCTCGTTTGCCTGGCAAAGCAGACGATCGCGATCAGCAAACGCTCTTACCGGACCCGCGGCCTGACCGTGCCGCCGTCGCTTGCACGATCCCTGAAGGACGCCGGGACCGGTTACGAGGCGCGGCGCTTCCAGGTATTCGGCCGCGAGGATCTACCGTGTCGTTCCTGCGGTACTGCGGTTGAACGACTAACCGTGAGCAGCCGAAACCTTTTTGTTTGTCCGCAGTGTCAGCCCGCGTAACAGGGTCGTCCCGAACTCGCTGACGGCGATACCGCCGAGAATCAGGCCGAGACCGAGGAAGACGAAGCCGGACAGGCTCTCGCCAAGCACGAGCCCACCTGCGAGAACGGCCCAGACCGGTACCAGGTAGTTGACGAACGACACGAATGTCGGTCCAGGCCCCTGTACCAGCCGGAAGTAGAGTACGGTCGCGAGGCCCGTCGACAGCAGGCCGAGGACCAGGACCGACAGTGCCGCTGCCAGCGGCGGCACCGCTGGCAGCGTGACGATGCCGATCGCTGCATGCGGGGTGGTCAGCATCGCACCGACGAGCATCATCCCCGCGGACAGGGCAACCGGATCTCTCGCGCCCAGGCGTCGGGCGTAGATTGTATTGATCGAATAGCTCAGCGCGGCAAGCAATACCGCGCCGATGGCGGGCAGGGTCATCGGGCCGTTGAGCGACAGGGCGCCCGGACCGATCACAATGGCGACGCCGGCAAAGCCGATCAAAAAGCCCGTGATTCGGCCAGGCGAGAGCGATGCACCGGGTACGAAGAAGTGCGCGAGCGTCAGCACGAACAGCGGCATAACGGCCATCAACACGCCGGTCAGGGCCGAGTCGATGTGCAGCTGCGCCCAGGCGGTGAGCTGGAACGGCAGCACGCTGCCGAGCAGGGCCATGACGATCATCGGCAGCCAGCCGCGGCCGAATGCCGGCAGGCGTGCGCCTGAAGCCTTCAGATAGGCGAACAGGACCGCAGCGGCGATCAGCATTCGCGACCCAACCAGCTGAGCGGGCGAGAACGCAACGAGGGCGAACTCGTTGAACAGGAACGCGGTGCCCCACATGGCAGTCAGTGCCAGCAGGATCAGCCAGTCGCCTCCGTTTGCCTGCCGCGGCATCGTCAGCTCCTCACCTGGACGAGCATTACCAGCAGCACCAGCCCGAGGAACAGCATCGCAACGGTCATCAGGACGCTCACGCGGTGCAGGGTGACGAAGCGAGCGCGACCCGCATCGCCGGCGTCCCTGGCCGCATTCGTGGCCGGAATAATCGACAGCGCTGTAAGCGACAGTACGAGGGTTGCGGTCGATACAGCGCTCGCCCAGACGGTAACGGGCGTCCAGCCGGCGACCAGTCCGCCGACGAGGGCAGCAATCAGCATCGCGGCCCCGCAGGCTGCCCCGAGCCGAAAGAAGCGCGGGAACAGGGCACGCAGGAAGCGACGGGCGGCTGCCTCGTCGAGCACGGTGAACACGCTCGGGGCAACGACCGCCGATTGGAACAGGATCGCACCCACCCAAACGGCGGTAGCGATCGCGAGTACTGAAACGGAAATAGACATCACAATATCGTCTAGAAGTTGTCTAAGAGAAAACTATACAGTATATTGACAGCATGGCAATACACGACGTCCCAAAATTCGGCCTGCTGCCGCTGACGGCCCACGACATCGCGGATCTTCGCTCCGACCACGCGGGCGAGGCCGGCGCGGTCATGATCTACGCCGGGATCCTCGCTATCAGCAGGGACCCGGAGGTTCGACAGTTCGCCCGCGAGCACCAGGAAACCGAGCGTCGCCATCTCGCGTTTTTTGACGCCTGGCTGCCGGCCGCACGGCGCAGCAAGCTACTACCGGTCTGGAAGAGCGCGGGCTGGATCCTGGGTGCCTTCGCCGCGCTCTGGGGAAAGAAAAGCGTCTTCCGAACGATCGCGGCGGTTGAGACGTTCGTCGACCGCCACTATGCCGAGCAGATTGACTCGATGCAGGCTCGTCCGGGACTCGAGGATCTCGTCGAGGTCCTCCGCCGATTCCGCGACGATGAACTGCACCACCGGGACGACGCAGCGGAGCGCGCGAACGATGACCGTGGCGGCCTGTGGCCGCGGATCATCGGCGCGGGATCCGTTGTCGGCGTCTCGATCGCCCGACGAATTTGACCTTTAACTGAAGCTGGAGCCTCCCGATGACGGCAAACGCAAGCAAGAGAACCGATACCTATGGCATTGGCGCCGTCGCGCGCCTGACCGGCCTGACTGACCACACGATCCGTGTCTGGGAGCGGCGCTACGGTGCCGTCATCGCTGAACGCGCAGCGAACGGCCGGCGAGTCTATGCGCTGGAAGACGTCGAGAAGCTCGGACTCCTGAAACAGCTGACCGACAGTGGACTGTCCATCGGGTCGATCGCGAACTCGAGCATCGAGGAGTTGCGCAGCCGCGCCGAGCAGATCAGCGAGATCGCAACGACGCCGCTGCCCGACGAGATCCGGGTCGCGCTCGTCGGCGACCTGCTGCCGAGCCGCGTGGTGGCAGCCGAAGCGTCGCTCGCGCCGATCAAGATCGTCACCGCCGACAACAACCTCGAGCGTTTCGCGGCCGACCTGGAGCGACAGTCGATCGACGTAGTCGTGTTCGAAACGGCCGTGCTGGACGAAGAGGTTGTCGTCCAGCTCCGCGCGCTGATGGAGGCCTGCGAGGCCGAGCGCGGCGTGCTTGTTTACAGTTTCGGTCGCTCCGTGGACAGCGCGAAGCTCAGGAACTCGAACATCGTGCTGGCGCGTGCGCCCGTGAGCGAGGACGAGGTGCAGGCAGCGGTTGTCCGCGCCTACACGCGACCGTCGTCGTCGCCGGCACGCCGGCGGGAAGAAGTTCCGGCAACCAATGACTGGAATTTCGACGGGCCGGTACCGCCACGTCGTTTCACCCAGCAGCAGCTGGCGAAGCTCGGCATGGTGTCGACGGCGATCGACTGCGAATGCCCGCAGCACCTGGCACAGCTGGTCAGCGGTCTCAGCGCGTTCGAGATCTACAGCGCAAATTGCGCCAACCGCAACGAGGAAGATGCGGCGCTGCATCGCTACCTGCACCGCACCACTGCGGCTGCTCGGGGCATGATCGAGTCCGCGCTCGAGCGCGTCGCCGAAGCCGAAGGCATCAATTTCTAACGGCTGTCGTTACATTCTGTTGCAATTCTGTCTACGTTTTACTTAGTCAAATGATTGACAGTGATACGATGTGCGAGGGAAACTACAGTCGACTTAACGATGGTCTGGCGTCGAAAGTCAGTACAAAAAGCGCAGGGATTGAACTCTCCTCCCCCCGTTCCCCCGTCTCTGCGTTTTCTCTCGGGCCGGCAGCTCTCTGCCGGCCCTTTTTATTCCCGACAAGACGATGAACAACGGCTACCAGGTCGTCTGGTTCAAGCGCGATTTGCGCGTGCACGACCACGCTGCTCTCGCCTCCGCGGCTGACGCTGGCCCTGTGGTGCCGTTGTATGTCGTCGAGACCGAGTACTGGCAGCAGCCCGACGTATCCGCCCGCCAGTGGGCATTTGCTCGTGAGTGTCTCGCAGAACTCGACGCCGCCCTCGCAGAACTCGGGCAGCCGCTTGTGATTCATACGGGCGACGTCGTGACGGCGCTTGGTCGACTGCACCGGGAACACGGCATTGCGGCGCTGTGGTCGCACGAGGAGACAGGTAATGCGTGGACCTACGCCCGCGACAACCGCGTACGCGCCTGGTGCCTGGAACACAGCATCGAATGGCACGAGCCGCGTCAGCATGGGGTTGTTCGACGACTCGGTTCGCGAAACGGCTGGGCACGACGGTGGGACCGGCAAATGCACGGCGCCGAGCGCAAAGCACCTTCCGGTCTGCCCACGTTGTCGATCGAGAGCGAACGCCTTCCTGACAGCCGCGAGCTCGGGCTTGCCGACGACCGTTGCACGGATCGACAGCAGGGGGGCCGCAGTGCGGGACTGGAGCGGCTGACGACTTTTCTCGAAGAGCGCGGCGAACACTACCGCACCGACATGTCGAGCCCGGTTACAGCGTGGGACGGCTGTTCCAGGCTTTCCGCCCACCTCGCCTGGGGCACGCTGTCGATGCGTGAGATCGCACGGCGCACGTTCCGCCGGGAAGCGCAGCTGTCGAGCTTGCCGGCGGCGACGACCAAATACTGGCGTGGCTCGATGCAGTCGTTCGCCGGGCGTCTGCACTGGCATTGTCACTTCATGCAAAAGCTCGAAGACGAGCCGTCTATCGAGCGCTCGAACCTGCACCCGGCCTATAACGGTCTCCGGCCGACCGTACCGGATTCCAGCAAGCTCGAGGCGTGGGAAGCGGGCGAGACCGGTTGGCCGTTCGTCGATGCCTGCATGCGCTCACTCCGTGCGACCGGCTGGATCAACTTCAGGATGCGCGCGATGCTGATGGCGGTGGCGAGCTACCACTATTGGCTCGACTGGCGTCAGCCGGGTCTGCATCTTGCGCGACAGTTCACGGATTACGAACCCGGAATCCACTGGCCGCAGGTGCAGATGCAGTCGGGAACGACGGGCATCAATACGCCCCGCATCTATAACCCGGTGAAGCAGGGCTTCGACCAGGACCCCGCCGGCAGCTTCGTTCGTCGCTGGCTGCCCGAACTCGATGCCGTACCCGACGCGTTTATTCACGAGCCCTGGAAATGGGAGAAAGCACCGTCGGTCATCGGCCGGCGCTACCCGGCGCCGCTGGTCAATCATCTCGATGCAGCTCGCGCGGCTCGCGAGCGCATCTGGTCGATAAGGGGCGATCGTGGGCACCGCCACCACGCCAATGACATATTTTCGAAGCACGGCAGTCGCAAGCGCAGAGGCCCGAGATCTGCGCGCAGTCGGCGGCCGCAGCTCCCGTTTGCTTTTGGTCTCGAGGACTCCGAGTAATGTCCGATCACACACTTTATCCAGACGCGTCCAGGGCCGCCGGCCTCGAGCGCCTCACCGAGTTCCTGCCTCGTGCGGGCCGTGACTACGCGCGCACGCGCAACTTCGACTACGGCCCGGACAATCGCGGCAACGTTTCGGTTCTGTCACCCTATGTGCGCCATCGCCTGGTGCTCGAGAGCGAGGTTCTGGAGCAGACGCTGGAGCGACATTCGTCGACCGCAGCTGAGAAGTTCGTCCAGGAGGTCTTCTGGCGCGCTTACTTCAAAGGCTGGCTCGAGCAGCATCCTGACGTCTGGCGCCGCTACCGGCGCGACCTTGTTGCCGCCATCTCTACGCTCGAGGTCGATGCCGATCTATGCGCCGCCTACGATCGCGCCGTAACCGGCCAGACCGGGATCGACTGTTTCGATGCCTGGGTGGACGAGCTGACCCGGACAGGCTACCTGCACAATCACGCACGCATGTGGTTTGCGAGCATCTGGATCTTCACACTGCGGCTTCCCTGGCAGCTCGGCGCCGATTTCTTCCTGAGGCACCTGCTCGACGGCGATCCGGCGTCGAACACGCTAAGCTGGCGCTGGGTCGGTGGCCTGCATACGCGCGGCAAGACCTATCTCGCGCGAGTATCGAACATCACGAGCTACACCGACGACCGCTTCAATCCGGTCGGTCAGCTCGCTGCGGCCGCGCCGCCGCTAGCTGAAGACGAGCCGCCGACTCGCGTGGCCTTGCCGGAGGTGCCCCTGCCCGAACTCAAAGGCCGGGTCGGGCTGCTGATTACCGAGGAGGATTGTCACGGTCTGCCGCTCGAACTCGACACGCAGCCGACCGCGGTTCTCGGTCTCACAGCAACGGCGCTGCGTTCCCCGCTCACCGTCGGCCAGCCGGCCGCGGCGTTCGCCGCTGCCGCGGTTGCTGACGGCACCGCCCGTACGGCTGCTGCCTTCGAGGTCCCGTCGCGGACGCAGAACTCCGTGCGCTGGGACGACGCACTGACCGAGTTTGCCGCGGAGCACGCACTCGACACGATCGTTACCGCCTATGCACCGGTGGGGCCGGTCGCTGAGCTGCTGCGAAGTACGGAAAAGACCCTCGATGAACGCGACATAAGCCTCGTACGCGTTCGGCGTCATTACGACGAAGCAACCTGGCCGTACGCCGGAAAAGGTTATTTCAAGCTGAAATCTCGCATCCCGGAGATCCTCGATACGCTGTCAGGCGACATAATGCGCGAAACTGCTTGACGATCGAATTCATAATTGAGATAAATTGTCTCAAATATGGGTTATTGGCCAGTCGGGAAGAACTGGTTTCTACGGTCGAATCAAGGAGAGAGTGATATGACTGAACTGCCACTGGTTTTGGTCACCGTGGGCAACTCGCAGCACGAGTTCGAGGCACTGTACGACCATCTCGAGACCGTTTCGAAAGCGAAGACGGCGAGATTTCAGAGCCTGATTGTCGCCCGCCGCGACATGCCCGACGTGTTCTACGCGGTGTTACGTTCCAAGGCCGACAGTTTGCCCAATGTTCACATGCGCCGCCTCGGCGATGGCGGCGAGCACTGCGACTCCATCCGCCACGCCGAAGGGACGTTCTACACGACCAGGAAGCCGTCCTTCACCGTCATCTAGCCAGCCCTGTATCAGGGGGCCTCGATGGCTTCGCGATCCCAGACGGCCGGCATTAGCATGCGGATGAAATAGGCGTATTCGAGCGCCGTGCGCATCGCCAGCTGATCCTGGTTGGCCGTGCCGCCGTGACCCCCCTCCATGTTCTCGTAGTAGAAGAAGTCATAGCCCTTGTCTTCGAGCCATGCGGCCATCTTGCGCGCGTGGCCGGGATGCACACGATCGTCCTGGGTCGATGTGTAGAAAAGCACCTTCGGATAATCCTTGCCGTCCTCGAGGTTCTGGTACGGCGAGTACTCGCGTATGAACTCCCAGTCTTCCGCGACGTCCGGGTTACCGTACTCGCCCATCCAGCTCGACCCGGCGAGCAACTTCGAATAGCGCTTCATGTCGAGAAGGGGCACGCCGATGTCGAGTGCGGCAAAAAGGTCGGGTCGCTGCGTCAGCGCGACACCGAGCAACAGTCCGCCATTCGAGCGGCCGAGCGCGCCGAGCTTGTCGGGCGAGGTGACCCCCGCGTCGATCATGTCCTCGGCAATCGCGAAGTAATCGTCGTAGGCGCGCTGCCTGTTTTCACGCAGCGCCGACTGGTGCCAGCGCGGACCGAATTCACCGCCGCCTCGCAGGTTGGCAATGGCCAGGACGCCGCCGCGCGACAACCACATGCGGCCCGCAAGCGCGCCGTGCTGGGGCCGCGAAGGGTCGCTGTAGTACACCGGCAGGATCGGGATCTGGAAACCGCCGTAGCCGTAAAGGATGGCGGGCGCATCGCCTTCTTCGAGGACGTCTTCGCGACCGACAATAAAGTAGGGCACCGACTGGCCGTCGGCGCTGGTCGCGAACTGCTGGCGGATGACGACCCCGGTCGCGTCGTACTGAGCGGGCAGCGACATGACGGTACTGAGCTCGTTGTCTCCGGACACGTGATAGAGCGTCGTTGGCTGGACCGCGTTCTCAAAACTGACGAACAGGTCTTCTCTGCTGCTGCTCGATGCAACGATCGTAGCAACGCCATTGTCGGGCAGCGCCAGTTCCTTCCGCTGCCAGCCGTCCTCGTCACGTGTGAGTCGCCAGATGCGGCCGATCACGTTGTCGAGAAGGCCGAGGTACAAACTGCCCTGGCCGACCTCGACGTCGCGGACTGCCTGTTTGTCATTGGGCGAAAAGACGAGCCCGGTTTCGCCGGATTCGAGGTCGAACGTGACGATGTCGCCGGTTGTGTAGCGCTCGCCGGAGTGTTCCCAGACCTCTTCGAGACCGAGAATGACGTCGCCATCGATAATGCCGGCGAACGCGGTCCTGAGCGGTATATCCAGTGGCGGCATGGCCTTGCCGTCAACGACGGGGCGATATTCCGTCTCGTTCCAGTCGGCGAAAAGGCGGACGAGAAACGCGTAGGTCGAATCGCCGTTGCGGATGACGAAGGGCGCGAGCAGCGTGTCCTCGGTTTCGGCGACGAATAGCGACGTCGATTCTTCGATTGGCTCGCCACGTGTCCAAAGGCGCGCTTCGCGTGCATAGCCCGAGTTCGTGAGGCTGCCGTCGCCCCAGTTGGTCGCCACCAGGAGCCGATCTTCGTCGAGCCAGGCGACATTTGACTTCGCTTCCGGGACAACGAAGCCGTCGTCAACGAACGCTTTGTCGGTCAGCGAAAACTCACGGTAGACCGATTCATCCTTGCCGCCGCGCGAGAGCTCAACGAGGCAGCGGTCGCTGTCACCGCCGAGGCAGTTGACGCCCTGCCATACCCAGTTCTCGTGCTCGCTGTCGGCGAGTTCGTCGACGCTCAGGACGATTTCCCAGTCGGGCTGCCCGGTTTTGAACGATTCGATGTCCGTGCGCCGCCAATGGCCACGGACGGCCGATTCGTCCTGCCAGAAGCTGTGGAAGTCGTCGCCAATGATCTGACCTTCCGGAATGCGTTCGTCGGCCGTCAGGATCGAGAAGGCCTCGCGGTACAGCGACTGGAACAATTCGTTCTCGCGCAGTTCCGCGAACGTCGAGTCGTTCTGGCCGCGCACCCAGTCGAGCGCTCGTTCGCCCTCGACGTCTTCGAGCCACAGGTACGGGTCGTCGCCGTCGTCGGCGGTCGCGACCAGCGGAAGCAGGAGCAGCGTCGCTGCAAGCAGGCGTTTCATGGCGTTTCCTTGATTGTTGGCGTTTGTTTGTCAGTAAATCTCGGGGACCGTGAACGCGAGGAACATCGCGAGCAGGATCCCTACCCGGTAGCGCCAGCTGACGCCGCCGATCATGTCGCCGGCATCGTGGTCGTGGCTTACGCCGAATGCGACGACGTGTACCAGCGAGCCCGCGACGAAGCCCTGGAACCAGGCCAGCTCGCGGGTCGCCGCCCAGTCCACGACGGCACCGCCGAAAACGTAGGCCAGCGTCGTCGCCACGACGATCATGAGCATCGCGCCGACCGCCGCCGCCGTGCCGAAGCTCGGCCGGACCGACCACCAGATGGCCATCCCGACTGGCAAACGGTGCAGGATGACCCCGAGCGCGAGCTCGTTGCCGAAGATAGACCCGATCAGGTGGCTATTGGTTCGGCCCGTGTCGGCCGAATTGCCCGGTAGCAGCGCGATGCCGTCGATGATCGCATGGATGACCAGCCCCGCGGCCGCGAGCAGGACGATGAACACGTGCGCGCGCTGCATGGAATGATGAAAGGCTTTCTCGATCGCAATCGGGAACAGCAATCCGACGGCGAGGAAGGCCAGGGCCAGGAGTCCGCCGCCTTCGATGGAATCCGGAATGATATGTGCGCAGACGATGCCGGCGACGGTGATAAGCACGAAGCCGTCGATAACCTGGCGGACTACAGGTTTCCGGCGGCCCCATGCGTAGATGAAGGGCCCGGCGAGCAGGGTGACAATGCTGTAGATAAGCGCCATCGAAACCTATCGTAGCGTGAGCACAACCTTGCCGAGCGCACGGCGCTCGCTGATTCTTCGAAAGGCCTCGCGGTAGTCGTCGATGGCAAAGGTCTCGCTGACGCGCGGTACGAGCGTGCCGTCAGCCAGCCAGTCTGCGAGTTCGCGCATGTTGTCGAGATGCTCCGCGCCGTGCCGGGCCACCCAGGTGCCCCACCAGACACCGACGATGCTGGCTTCCTTCAGCAGCGCGATGTTGGCCGGAAACGCGGGAATGTCGCCCGCCGCAAAACCGATCACGAGGTGCCGGCCGTGCCAGCCGAGTGCGCGAAGCGCCGCCTGCGCCTGGTCTCCGCCGACCGGGTCAAAGACGACATCGACGCCGGCGCCGTCCGTCATCTCGCGGACGGTCTCCTTGAGCGGCATGCTCGTGTAGTCGATGACCTGGTCCGCGCCTGCGGCGCGTGCGTAGTCGAGCTTCTCGACCGTACTCGCCGCGGCAATGACCTCGGCGCCCATGGCTTTCGCGAGCTGCACGGCAGCGATGCCTACGCCGCCCGCCGCGCCGAGTACGAGTACGGTCTCGCCCGACTGGAGGTTCGCGCCCTGCTTGAGCGCGTGGTAGCTCGTACCGTAGATGACGCCGAAACCGGCGCCTTCGGCGAAGCCAAGATTCGGCGGCAGCGGGGCGAGCAGTGACTGGTCGACCACTACCTGCTCCGCAAACGCGCCGCCGCGCGGCAAGGCGATGACGGAGTCACCGGGCTTGAACCGGTCGACGCCTTCGCCGACGGCGGAGACGATGCCAGCAGCCTCGTTGCCGGGGATGAAGGGCGGCGGGATCTTGTCCTGGTACTTGCCGGCGACCACGAGCAGGTCGGGGAAGTTGATGCCTGCGGCATGCACGTCGACGACAACCTGGCCCGGCCCGGCAACCGGGTCGTCATAGTCCTCGAGGACGAGGTCGTCGGTCGAGCCCCACGCTTTGCAGACGAGTGCTCTCACCTAGGCGATCTCGAACAGCGAGGCCGCGCCCTGGCCGCCGCCGATGCACATCGTGCAGACGACATAGCGTGCGCCGCGGCGACGGCCTTCGATCAGTGCATGTCCAACCATGCGCGCGCCGGACATTCCGTACGGGTGGCCGATCGAAATCGCGCCGCCGTCGACGTTCAGAATGTCGTCGGGAATGCCGAGCGTGTCGCGGCAGTAAAGCACCTGCACGGCGAAGGCTTCGTTCAGCTCCCA
>JASJBG010000018.1 GCA_030066625.1 Woeseiaceae bacterium | reverse complement strand
GCCGACGACGGCATGCGCCGCCGCGTCTTCCGGATTCGTCGCAATCAGCTCATCTGCGGTTGCGCGTGCGGCCGTGAGATCACTGGCCCGAACCTGCGCGGCAATAAGCAGCATCGAACGCCGGTGCAGCGTGTCGTCTGCGGCCGGCGGCAGCGATTCAAGCACTTCGACCGCGTCGTCATTGCGGCCCTCGGTCAGCAGCGCGACCGCGTACATCAGGTTGATGGCAAGGTCGTCGGGCGCTGCCTGCCGACCCTGCTCGAAGTACTCCATTGCCGTTGCACGGTTGCCGGCGCTGAATTCCGCCCGTCCCAGCAAGCCGAGCAGCGCCGGATCGTCGATCTCGCTCGCATTGCTGTCGCTCAGGATCGCAAGTGCGTCATCGGGCCGATTCAGGCGCAGCCGCGTCTCCGCAAGCAGGCGATTGACCGCCCGGTTGCCGCTCTCGCCAGCATTGCCGAGCCGTGCCTGCTGCAAATACATCTCGGCCTGGCTGAAGTGATTCTGTGAGTAGCTGATCGCACCCATAACGGCCTGGGCGCGGGCGTCATTGGGCACCCGGCTCAGGTACTTCTGCATCTCCGACGCCGCCGTGTCCGCGTCGCCCTGCACGAAGGCCAGCTGGCCGCGCAGGTAGTTGAGCGTCGGATGTCCCGGCAACAGCGCCTGCAGCAGCGCGAGTTCGCCCTCGGCGAGTTCCAGATCGCGGGTCTCGATCGCGGTGGTAATCAGCGCCGCGCGCGCCTCGAAGCGCTCAGACACGGGCAGCGCGGGCGAATCAAGCGCGACAGCCTTCTTGTAGGCCGCCGTCGCGGCGTCGAGATTCCCGGCGACCCGTTCGAAATTGCCGAGCACGGTCCACGCTCGCGCGGCGCTGGGGTCCGCCTCGGTTGCCTTGATCAGCAAGCTGCGGGCCTGCGCCGTGTCGCCCTGCGCTCCGGTCACCACGGCCATGCCGACCAGGCCGCCGACCGACGCGGGCTCGATATCCACGGCCCGCTGGAAGGCGGCCTGCGCGTTTGCGTAGTTGCCGAGCGCAGAGTAGATCTCGCCCATGAGCACGTGAACTCGCTCGTCGTCGGACGAATCGGGCAGGTGCTCATGGACACTGTCAAAGGCCTCGACCGCGTTACCCGAACGCAGCAGGGAACGACCGAGGCCGAGGTAGTTATCGATACTCTCGTCACCCGCGAGCGCGCGCCGATATTCGTCCGTCGCCGTCTCGAAGTCGGCAACGCGATACGACGCCTCAGCCAGAAGGGCACGGGCGGCCGCATTGTCCGGATCGGCCTGCAGGGCATTCTTGACCTCGATGATCGCTGCCGGATAGTCACCGGTCGCCATGTACTGGTTGGCTGCCGCGAGCCGCTCCTCGGGGGACGGCTGGCAGGCACTCAGCAACAAGACGGAAGCAAGCGTCGCCAGTCGCAGGGACGAGTGCCGGCAGAGGCTCTGAATCGCTCGATAGTTACGCATCTAAATTCCTGTTTTTAGTCTATTTTTTGGCGTCAACAGCGGACCACCGCCGGCTGCCGCCTGAAGGCGCCCGACGTAGGGACGAACTAGGAATTCCCCTCGTAAGGTCACTGATTATAAACCTTTTACGTGCCGTCGCCGCGACTCGTGTAGGCCGCAAAAATGTGAACTCCGTCACAGTTTTTCCGGGCTTATGTCTGGTGCCTCTTCGTCATTGACGCCGGGCAGTTCGATGCACAGATGGGTCCCCTCGCCCGGCTCGCTGTCGATGTCGATTCGCCCGCCCAGCGCGGCAATCGTCTCGCGCAGCTGGTAGGCGCCGATGCCCATCCCCTGTGTTCCCTTGGTGCTGTCGAACGGTTTGAACAGGCGCTCGCGAACGAAACGCGCGTCCATGCCGCTGCCGGTATCGACGACTTCAATTTTCGAGCCACGCTCCGTTCGGCTGAGAACGACCTCCACTTTGCCGTCGGCCGGCGTGGCATCCTGCGCGTTGCGAATTGCGTGATACAGCGCCATTTGCAGCCGGTCGGCATCGGCGCGCACGTACAGCTTCTCGTCGCCGATCCTGGCTCGCGGCGCCGGTTCACGGTCTTCGGATTGACCTACCGCACGCATGATCAGTTTGCCGAGCTCGACCCGCGTCATCGTCTGGTCCAGCGAGCGCTGCTGCAGGTGTTCGATGATGCGCCGCATGCGCACGACACTGCCCCGTATCGTCGCGACCACGTCGTCAACGAACTCCGGTTTGTGCTTGTGCTTCTCCGCGTTGTCGACGATGAGTGACTGCTGCGCGATAACGTTTTTCAGGTCGTGCATCAGGTACGCCGTCAGCCGGTTGAACGCTTCGAACTGGCGTCCTTCGGCAAGGCGTTCGGTCGCCAGCTCCTGGGCAAGATAGCTGGCGATCTGCTGGCCCGCGGTCTTCAGCAGATCGCGATCTTCGAAATTCAGGTTGCCGCCATGACGCCCTGCCGGCAGCGCGACGAAACCGAGCATACCGCCAGCATGCATGAGCGGAATCACCAGGCCGGCGCGGTCGATTCCGAAGATCGCGGCGTCGAAATCGATGCCTTCATAGCGCGCCGGATTCTGGCGAAGATCCTCCGCCTCGATGATCCAGCCTGTCTTGTCCATAAAGCGAAGCAGCGGCTGGTCTCGGCCGATCGGCTCGGCTTCAGCGCCGACATTCCAGCCGGCGACACAGACGTAGACATCAGACTCCGGCGGCCGAATCCACAGCACGCCGGCCTCCACTTCGAGGATCTGTGCGAGCGCCTTGATCCCCCGCTTCTTGAGCGGCAGCTTCTCCTCGTCGGCCGTCAGCGTCGCAATCAGACGCAGCCATTCCTCGCGATAGTCATACTTGTTTTCGAAGAAATGCTTGGTAATGAAGACCCGCAGGCTGCGGCGAACACGGTCGGAGATGAGGAACACGCCAAGCGCGAGCACGGCCGCGAATACCAGCACGTTCTGGATGAAGGCGCCCCACTCGCCTCCCGTCTGGCGCAGGTAATAGCCGAGAAAGCCTATCGCCGTCAGGTACAGGCCCGCACCGAATAGCGTTGCGGTGTAAAAGACGACGTGTCGCGAAACGAATATGCCGGCCGACCAGGTCGGTGAACGGCTGGCGGCAACCGCAATCAGCGGCGCGCACAGAGCCACTGCGGCTCCGCGGGCTGTCCACAAACCCGGGCTCATCTGGCCGACCAGGATGGCGTTCGAAAACAGCAGCAGATCGTAGGCGAAGATGCCGCCGACCCCGAGTACGAGGAACTTGAGACCCGAACGCTGTCCGTCGCGGGCGTTACGGTAGAGTTGTTCCAGCGCTACAAGAACAAACAGCGAGGTCAGTATCGAGCCGAGAATGACAACGCCCCCGGAACCCGGGCCACCGGCCTGGGCATCGCCACCCAACTCGCGGTAGACGCCGAGCCCGACCAGCGACAGCACGAGGCCGATGCCGCCGTAGCGGGCGATGAGTTGACCCCGGCTGCCGATGGCGCCGGCGAGCAGGGACGACAGGAACAGGATCCAGGCGGCATCGAGCGCCATCTCGAGCAACAGGACCTGCAGCGGCGTGATCTTGAGTGACGCGATGCCCCAGGAATGCAGCCCCGCCCATGCCGCCGTCACGACTGCTGCGGCGGCAAGCAAGCCGCCGCGCAGGCGGCCGCTGAAGCTTGTCAGCAGGAGTATGGCGAGGACGATGTAGACAATCGTTGCGAGGGCGTAGCCCAGGAACTGTAACGTTGCGTCTAGCGGCAGCATGACCGGGCGGCGCGCTTAGCGGGCGCCCTTGCCCCAGACAACCACCTCGACGGTTTGCAGAATGATGAAGATGTCCAGCAGCAAACTCTGGTTCTTGATGTAGTACAAATCGTACTGCAGCTTCTCGGCGGCGTCGGCATCGGTCGCGCCGTACGCATACTTGAGCTGTGCCCACCCCGTCACACCGGGCTTGACCGTGTGGCGCTCAGAGTAATACGGGATCTTCTCTTCGAGTTCGCGAACGAACTCCGGCCGCTCCGGCCGCGGCCCGACCAGGCTCATGTGGCCACCGAGCACGTTGAATATCTGCGGCAACTCGTCGAGCCGGGTGTGCCGGATGAAGCGTCCAACACGCGTCACGCGCTGGTCGTTCTTCTGCGCCCAGCGCGCCTTGCCATCGGCCTCGGCGTCGACGCGCATGCTGCGAAATTTGAGGACATCGAATTCCACGCCGCCCTTGCCAACGCGACGCTGCCTGTAGAGGACCGGTGCGGACGGGCCGTCTTCGATCTTGATCGCCAGGGCAACCAGCAGCATGACAGGCCATGCGAGCAGAAGAATTGCGATGCCGAACAGCGCGTCAATGAGTCGCTGGCTCATACGCCGCACGCTCGATACCCGGAAGCCGGGCGAGAAGATGAGCCAACCGGGATTGATCAGGTCGATGCGAATCTTGCCCGTCTCGCGTTCGAGGAACTCGAGAATGTCGATCACATTGATACCGCTGAGGCGCGCATCCAGCAGCGCACGGATGGGCAGGTTGCCACGACGCTCGTCCATGGCGATGACGATTTCGTCCGCGCCCTTGTCGATGGCAACGTCGCGAATTGAACGCCCCTCGCTTAGCAGGATCGCGCTGGCGCTCGACATCGTATCGCCCGGTGCGGCCACCTTGCCTACCAGCTTGAAGCCGCGGCGGTCGGCGCGACGGCGAAGGTCGTCAATGGCCGATGCGCGTGAACCAGCACCGTAGACGAGCGTGCGGCGTCTGAAAATATTTTCATCGACAGTGCGCGAAAACAGGTACCGAGCCAGCAAGAGCAGGACGAGTACGTAGCCGACGGCAAGCGAAGCGATGTCGCGCTCGACCATGACCGATGGGAAGGCATAGAACAGAACCGCCAGCGCCAGGCAACCAATGGCGAGAGCGACCAGGATGCGCACGGCTGCTTCCCGGTAATAGAGTCGCTGGTTGAACTGGTACAGCCCCATAGCCGTCAGGCACAGCAGGATCGTTGCCGCGATCAGGATGGCTTTCGGAGCGATTGGACCGAGAACGGACTGCGACGCCTCGATGCTGCCGAAGGCAATAAACGAGGCAACGTACACGGACGAGAAGATGATCGCCGCTTCGATTGCCGCCATGATGAGGAACGGCACGCGAACACGGTTAAGGGCTGGCCAGGCAGTGATCATCTTTTGATTATTGGTAAGTTGTTTCTTATTTGTTTCAGTAGTTTACGCCACATTTCTGTCAAGTGCATGACCAATTTTAGAATCGCCCTGTCACGTAAGCTACTGTCAACAATATTAAATGCTGCGAACGTCGCGTCGCCGTGATGCACATGCATTCACGCACTGTGACGTGGTTCACACTTTATAGCGTGACTCGATGCCGGATTTGCTCATCGCTCATTCGAAATGGATCGATCGAGAAAATTTTCTGCAGGTTGCAGGCCACTTTTCGACTAACGCGAGGGTACCGCAAAAGCCAGATACCAGGATACGCGGCGCCGGATCCGGGCACGGACGTTGTATGCCTGGTCAAAAAAACCGCTACGACTTGGCGCACCGGAACGAGTAGTATCGCGGCTTCGCAGGATGGAAGCTCCGAAAAGTGATCGACGTTCACCTGATTTGCGCGGCCCGGCCGAACTTCATGAAGGTTGCCCCGCTCTACCATGCGCTCGCGGAAACCGACTGGGCGCAACCAACGCTCATCCATACCGGTCAGCACTACGACCGCAACATGTCGGACGCGATCCTCGAGGACCTCGGCATCCCGCTTCCCGATCATCATCTCGGCATCGGCAGCGGCAGCCACGCCGAGCAGACCGGCAACGTCATGATCGCGTACGAGAAGCTCTGTACCGAGACACGGCCCGATTGGATCGTGGTCGTCGGCGACGTCAACTCGACGGCTGCCTGCGCGCAGGTCGGCGCCAAGCTGCTGATCCCGGTCATTCACCTCGAGGCGGGGCTTCGCAGCCGTGACCGGCGCATGCCGGAGGAAATCAACCGCCTGATCACCGACGTGATCGCGGACGTGCTGTGGACGCCGTCAGAGGATGCTGACGAGAACCTCCTCAAGGAAGGCGTCGCCAGCGACAAGATCGAACTCATCGGCAACATCATGATCGACTCGTTCGAGATGCTTCGCGACCGGATCGAGCAGGCACGATCGGCCGAAACCCTCGGTGTTGCGCCGGGCGGATATGCGCTCGTAA
Organism: Woeseiaceae bacterium; assembly: GCA_030066625.1. Taxonomy (GTDB): domain Bacteria; phylum Pseudomonadota; class Gammaproteobacteria; order Steroidobacterales; family Woeseiaceae; genus UBA1847. The sequence goes on along the minus strand of JASJBG010000018.1, from coordinate 15,428 downwards.
CCCTGCACCGGCCGTCCAACGTCGACTCGCGCGAGACACTCGAGCCCATCGTCGACGCGCTGATCGGGGCGGCGGCCGAGTTGCCGGTCGTATTCGTCGCGCACCCACGGACGATGAAGGGCCTCGAACGTTTCGGACTCAAGGACAAGCTCGAGGCGCACGACAACGTACTGCTGCAGGAGCCGATTCCCTACGCGCGTTTCATGAGCCTCGTCACCACGGCACAGGTCGTGATTACCGACTCGGGCGGATTGCAGGAGGAAACGACCTACCTCGGCATTCCGTGTCTGACGCTGCGCGAGAATACCGAGCGGCCCGTCACCGTAACCCTCGGCACCAACGAGTTGATCGACGCCGACTCGCTATCGGAACGACTTGCGATAGTTGTCGCCGGAAACTGGAAGACCGGGGCCCGTCCGCCACTGTGGGATGGCCAGACGGCGGCGCGCGCCGTAGAGTCGCTGAAGCGTCGCGCCGGCGCCTGAGCTCAAAACAGCGCGAGAATCTCGTCGGTCTTTTCCCGCATGAGCGCCTCGTCTCCGCGCGTCTCGAGATTGAGACGCACGACCGGCTCGGTGTTCGATTTGCGGATGTTGAAGCGCCACGTGTCGAACTCGAAGCTGTAGCCGTCCGTATCGTCAACGCTCAGCGCCTTGTCCGCGTATTCGGCATGCAGCGACTCGAGAGTCGCGGCTGCGTCCGCGACCTTGCGGTTGATCTCGCCCGACGTCGGGTACTTCGCCTGGCGTTCGCCGACCAGTGCCGATAGCGGCTTGCCGGTCACAGAGACGAGCTCGGCCACAAGCAGCCACGGAATCATGCCGCTGTCGGCGTAGGAAAAGTCACGGAAATAGTGATGTGCGCTCATCTCGCCGCCATACAGGCCATCGATATCGCGCATCTTTTCCTTGATGAACGAATGACCCGACTTGCTCTGCACGGCTTCGCCGCCGGCGTCGGCGACGATGTCGAGCGTGTTCCACGTGAGTCTCGGATCATGGACGATCTTCGCACCCGGGTGCGACTGCAGTAGCGCCTCAGCCAGCAGACCGACGACGTAGTAGCCCTCGATAAAGCCACCGTTCTCGTCGAACAGGAAACAGCGGTCGAAGTCGCCGTCCCAGGCGATACCGAAATCGGCGCCGTTTTCCCTGACCGCGTCGATCGTCGACGAGCGATTCTCGGGCAAGAGCGGGTTCGGGATTCCGTTGGGGAAGGTCCCGTCAGGCTCGTGGTGCAGCTTTATGAACTCGAACGGCAGGTGCTTCTCGAGTCCGTCAACGGCGATTCCGGCACAGCCGTTGCCCGCGTTGACGACGAGCTTGAGCGGCTTCAGCTTGTCCACGTCGACGTAGCCGAGCATATGTTCGACATAGGCATCGAACACGTCGACAGACCGGCGACTGCCGCCGTCGACACGTTTGCGCTCGTCGGCCTCGGCAAGGGCACGAATGTCAACAAGACCGGTGTCGGCGCTGACAGGACGCGCTTCCTCACGAACGATCTTGATGCCGTTGTAGTCGGCCGGATTGTGGCTCGCCGTCACCATGAGGCCGCCGTCGGCCTCGAGGTGCATCACGGCGAAGTAAACCATCTCCGTGCCACAGAGGCCGATGTCGAGGACCTCGACGCCCGCCTCGATCAGGCCGGTCGCAACGGCATCGGCAAATTCCTCGCTCGACAGGCGCATGTCGCGGCCAATGACGACGCGCTTCGCGCCAAGGAACTCGGCGGTCGCGTTGCCGATGCGGTGGCAGATGTCGGCGTTTAGCTGGTTGGGAATCTGGCCACGGATGTCGTAGGCCTTGAAGGATTCGATGCTTATTGTCATGAGTTTGTGCCTTCGCGGCCGTAGTTATCCTCGAGACGAACGATATCATCCTCGCCGAGGTACTCCCCGCACTGCACTTCGATGATATGTACCGGCTCGTCAAACGGATTGGCGATGCGATGCACGTCGCCGATCTCGATGTAGGTCGATTCACTCGCGCCGAGGTCGAAAACCTCGTCATTGCGAGTAATTCGCGCTTTTCCGCTGACGACGACCCAGTGCTCGGAGCGGTGGGCGTGCTTCTGCAGCGACAGGACGGCGCCGGGCTTCACGATCAGGCGCTTGACCTGGAAATTGGCGTCGTTCTCGAGGCTGTCGTAGCTGCCCCACGGCCGGAAGACCTGCCGGCCGAGCAGCACCTCGTCGCGCGCGTGGTCCTTGAGTTTCTCGACGAGCGGCTTCACGTCCTGTGCCCTGTCGCGCGCCGCGACGAGCACCGCATCCTTCGTTTCGACGACAATCACGTCATCGAGGCCGACGGCCGCAACGAGTCGACTTTCGGCCTGCACGTAAGTGCCCTGGCAATCCTGGACGACAACGTCACCCTCCACCGAATTGCCCGCATCGTCCTTGTCGCAGACGTCATGCAATGCGGACCAGGAACCCACATCCGACCAGCCCGCATCGAGGGCGATCATCGCGGCGTCGTCGGATTTCTCCATGACGGCATAGTCGATGGAATCGGAAGGTGACGCCAGGAAGCTCTCCATGTCCGGACGAACGAAATCCCCGTCGACGGTGCGGCCGGCCATGCTGCGCTCGCAGGCTTCGGCGATACCCGGGGCCTTGTCCCGCAGCTCGGCCAGGTAGACCGACGCCCTGAACAGGAACATGCCGCTGTTCCAGAAATACCTGCCGCTCTCGACATAGGCCTCCGCCGTTTCGGCATCCGGCTTCTCCACGAAGCTCCGGACCGGGACTGCACGTGAATTGTCCGCTTCCGCCTCGATGTAGCCGTAGCCTGTCTCCGCGGCATTCGGAACGATGCCGAAGGTTACGAGCCGGCCGCCCCGGGCACTGTCGATGCCGAGGTTGACTGCGTCTGTGAACGCGGCGACGTCCTTAATGACGTGGTCCGCCGGCATGACCAGCATGAGCGCGTCGTCGTCCTTGAGGACCTCGTACGCGGCGAGCGCGACGGCGGGAGCCGTGTTCCTGCCTTCCGGCTCGAGCAGGATCTTTGCCCGAGTCTCGATGGCGTTCATTTGTTCGGCGACCGAGAAACGATGCGCCTCGTTGCTGACGATGATGCAGCGCTTGGCTGCGTCACTCACGCCGGCCGCGCGCAGAACGGTCGCCTGCAACATCGTGTGCTCCCCGGCGAGCGGCAACAGCTGCTTCGGGTACATGGCGCGAGACGCCGGCCAGAGACGGGTACCGGACCCGCCCGAGAGAACTACCGGGATGACCTGCATGATGGTACTCAGCGCCCCCTGCCCATTGCGTAGTATTCGAGCCCCAGCGCTTCGACAGCAGCCGGCTCGTAGAGATTGCGGCCGTCGAAGACGACCTTGTCGGCCAGCGCACCCGCAAGCGTTTCGAAGTCAGGGCTCCGGAATTCCTGCCATTCGGTGACGATCGCAAGCGCGTCCGCGCCGTCGAGTGCTCCGTAGGCCGTGTCGCAGAACGTGAGTCCCGACTGGTCCGGATAAAGACGCCTGGCCTCGTCCATAGCTTCGGGATCGTAGGCGCGAACGCTCGCACCCGCATCCCAAAGCGCCTCCATGAGGACGCGGCTCGGTGCCTCGCGCATGTCGTCGGTCCGCGGCTTGAACGACAGACCCCACAGCGCAATCGTCTTGCCGGAAAGGTCATTGCCGTAGTGAGCCATCATCTTCTCGAAGACGCGGTGCTTCTGGCGGTTGTTCACGTCCTCGACGGCTTCGAGCAGCCTGGCCTCATAGCCTGCTTTGGTGGCCGACTTTGCGAGTGCACGCACGTCCTTCGGGAAACAGGAACCACCGTAGCCGGCACCGGGATAAATGAAGTGGTAACCGATACGCGGGTCTGATCCGATGCCGACGCGGACCTTCTCGATGTCCGCGCCGAAACGTTCCGCGAGATTGGCCAGTTCGTTCATGAAGCTGATTTTCGTTGCAAGCATTGCGTTTGCAGCGTACTTCGTGAGTTCGGCGGAACGCACGTCCATGCTGATAAGCCGGTCGTGATTGCGATTGAACGGCTCATACAGCGTCCGCAGCAGCTCCGTCGTGCGCGGATTATCGGTGCCGACGATGATCCGGTCGGGCTTCATGAAGTCACTGATCGCCGCGCCTTCCTTGAGGAATTCCGGGTTCGATACGACATCGAACTCGATATTCTTGCCACGCGACTCGAGCGCGCCGCGGATCTCGGCGTTGACCTTGTCGGCCGTACCGACCGGCACGGTCGATTTGTCGACGACGATGCGATAGTCATCCATTACCTCGCCGATGGAGCGGGCGACCGCAAGGACGTGTTTGAGATCAGCAGATCCGTCCTCGTCGGGTGGCGTACCGACCGCGATGAACTGGAACAGGCCATGGTCGACCGCTTTTTTGACGTCGGTCGTGAACTCCAGCCGACCCGCCTCCATGTTGCGTTCGATGTAGGCGTCGAGGCCGGGCTCGTAGATTGGCACCTCTCCCGCATTCAGCCTGGCAACCTTCTCCTCGTCGATGTCGACGCAGACCACGTGATTGCCCATCTCGGCCATGCAGGCGCCCGTGACGAGGCCAACATAGCCGGATCCGAAAATACTGAGGTGCATTCAGACAGTCCTGATCGAGGTAAAGACGCGCAATTATACCGGGCTATGTAACGAGCGGGTTAAACGCGGCCGGGGCGCGCGTCGATCAGGACTTGGGCGGGGTCGGGAACTCGACGATCGTGTGGTCGCCGTCCCCGGCCATGGCGGCGAGGCGCTGCGCCCAGACCGTGTCGTGCATATCCGACGCCGGCCGGTACTCTTCAACAGCGGACAGGAGGATACTGTAGGCCCGCTCGCAGTCCAGATCCGTGATGGCCTGTTGCAGGTTCTGGACGATCTCCGTGATCTGCGCCCAGGTCACGAACGCCTCGTTCGCGCGCAGGATGCGTGGATGCTCGGTACCGGTCACGTTGCCGCCGATGAGCAGTTCCTCGTACAGCTTCTCGGCCGGCCGCAGGCCGACGAATTCGATTTCGATGTCGCCTTCGGGATTCTCGGAGTTGCGCACGCTCATTCCCATGAGGCCGATCAGTCGCGCCGCCAGATCGACGATCTTGACGGGCTTGCCCATATCGAGCACGAACACATCCCCGCCCTTCGCCATCGCGCTGGCCTGGACAACCAGCTGCGCAGCCTCGGGGATCGTCATGAAGTAGCGGGTGATGTCGCGGTGCGTCACGGTCACGGGCCCGCCTTCGCGAATCTGCTTCTGGAACAGCGGCACGACCGAACCTGACGACGCCAGCACGTTGCCAAAGCGGACGATACTCATCGTCATCTTCGACGTCTCGTTCAGCGCCTGCAGGATCATCTCCGCGCAGCGCTTGGTCGCCCCCATGACGTTGGTCGGATTGACCGCCTTGTCCGTGGAGATGAGTACGAACGACTTCGCGCCACCTTCGGATGCGGCAAGCGCCGCGCTGAGCGTGCCGAGAACGTTGTTCTCGATGCCCTCGAGTATGTTGTGCTCGACGATTGGAACGTGCTTGTACGCAGCCGCGTGAAAGACCGTATCGACATCGAATGCCTGGATCGCCTCGCGCAGACGGGCTTCGTGCAACACCGAGCCGAGCAGCGAGACGACCTCGACACGTTTCTTCAGCGTGCGCTTTAGTGCAGCAAGTTCGTTCGTGACCGAGTAGAGGGCCGGTTCGCTGATTTCGAACACGATCAGGCGCTCCGGCGCGAGCGGAATGATCTGTCGGCAGAGCTCGGATCCGATCGAGCCGCCGGCGCCAGTTACCAGCACCGTCTTGCCGCGAATGGATGACTGCAGGAGCGCCATGTCCGGCGTGACCGGTTCGCGGCCGAGGATGTCCGTGACCTCGATATCCGATATGTCAGAGACGTTGGCACGGCCACTCAGGATGTCGTCGATCTCGGGAATCGTCTGGACGCGGATCTGGTCCACGGCGAGCCGGGAGAGAATGTTCTTGCGTCGCTTGGGTGAGGCGCTCGGCAGCGCCAGCAGCACCCTGCCCGCCTTCAACTTCTGCATCAGTGGCTTGATCGAACTCGGCGGATAGACGTCGACGCCCTTGACGCGCTTCCCGTGCAAGGTCGGGTCGTCGTCAACGAGGGCTACGGGGCGAAACTTGTGGTTCCCGCGCAGGCTGTCGATCAACTGCGCGCCGGCGGACCCCGCACCGTAGACGATAACGTCTTCTCTCTTGCGTGTGGATACTGCGGCGAGAAACCAAAGCGCGAAATACCGGCTTGCCATCACGTAGCTGACGGATGCCGCAAGGTACGAGAACGCCCAGCGGACCGCGGTCTCCGGCAGCACGCTGTTGAGGACGAGCAGTGTGCCGAATACGCAGGGCAGCAGCGTGACCATGAGCGCCGATCGCACTAGATCGATTCCATTCAGGAAACGAACGACAGATCGGTAAAGGCCGGCGAGTCTTGCCGATAGCAGCGAAGCGAGAACGGTCGCCGTGAGCAGCGCGGCCATCGCCGCTGGGGTGAGACTCGCGCCGGATAGCCAGGTTGCAACGAGGCCGCAACCGAGGAAGCCCGCGAGATCGACGGTGCCCGTTATGGCCGCTTTTTGTGGCCGGGAGCGCCCCAGAAGGTACTGTCTGAGCCTCGCGGCTCCTTGTTCATTCTTGGACGTCGACGACATTCCCCATCCTAGCGCCAACGGTTATCGCAACATAATAACGGGCTTCTCTATATGCGGCAGATCGCCCAAATGAAGCGGTCGCGGGCATTGTAGATGCAGTTACCTTACATAGTCAAAACGCGCTTGTAGCGTGGCGGTTGACAGCCGCAACTTAGAAGCTGTTTACCGCTGCGACTGCGATCGCGCCCTGGTAGAGAATCTGCGTAACGTTGGTCCAGAACGTGAGCGGCCGTATTCGGTCGGTGTCCAGCGGAATCACGATGGTATCGCCCGGCTCGATCGAATTCTGTCGACCGCCTCCCAGCCAGCGCGAACGGGATCCCGCGATCACTCCGCCATTCGCGCGCACGACGTAAATGAGCTTGCGGTCGGCGCGCCGGGTGAGGCCACCACTCATTTCTATGTAGTCGTCCCGATTGAGTACAGGATCGTACAGATGTGATGTGTTCTGCTGCGCCTCACCGATGACCGTTACGACCTGCGAACGCTGCGGAACAAGGAATCGATCGCCATCGCGCAGTTCGATCTCGACCGCATCCGGACCGGTGGCGCCGACGAAGTTGCCGGTGTTTATGACCAGTCGGCCCACCGGCTCGTAGCCGCGCAGCTGCTCGAGCAGCGCCTGACCGGTCGCGAGCGTCTCCGTACCGGTGGTCTCGACAGACGCAAGGCTCAGGGATGCGAGGTCGGCCTCCAGGCGGCGCACAAGCGTTTCCACCTGCTCGGCCTCACGTTGCTTCAGGTCTTCGCGCAGGAATATGGCGCCGGCAGGGAACGCAACGTCGGTCAGGCCACCGGCGCGGTCGACCACGGACCGAAGTGTCTCGCCCTTGCGCAGCTTGTACTCGCCAGGGAAACGCACCTCGCCCTCGAGAACGATACTGCCATCGGTGTCCCACTCCGGTATGCGCGTAATACTGATGTGGTCGTGCGGCGCCAGCATCAGGTCGGCGACCGTGTCGCCCGAGAGTACGGCGTCGAGGTCTACATCGATGACGTCGGCCTTGCGCAGGTCGCCACCCTCGGTAACGAAACGGGTCAGTTCCGCGCGGAGGGTAAACGCTTCCTCGGCGAGGCTACCGCCCGCGCGAAGCAGGTCGCTGACCCGCATGCCGGATTCGAGCGGATAAGCACCGGGAGCCCGTACGTTGCCCGCGATGGCCACCCTGTGCAGCGGTCGGTCGTAGGTCGCCTGCAGTTCGAGCTCCTGCATGAGCGGCGCGATTATCTGCTGCCTGCCGTAGGAGAGGCTGAACACGAAGACCGTGTCCCTGGATTCGAGAGCGATGTTCTCGTTACTCGAGGGATTGGCCAGTGCGACGCCGAGATCCGCGGATAGCATCTCGACGGGCTCACCGCGGACGTTCTCTCTGCGTACCAGCACGTAACCGTCGTCGACGCCGGGCTTCAGCTGCAGCGGTGAACGGATCAGGTCCGTCAGACGCATACCCGGGAACCACTGTGCGGGACCGGGGCGCTGCACGTGACCGCGAAGTACGACGGTGTTGCCGAGATCGGCCAGTATTTCCGGCACGAACAGCGAATCGCCGGACTCGACTGCCGCCTGCAGATCCTCGGCATCGCCGAGATCCAGGGAGATGACATGCCGCTGGCGGTCACCGGCAACGCGCTCGATTCTCGCCGCGCTCCTGTCAGCTTCAGGTCGCAGTCCACCCGCCAGCGCGACCGCCGCTTCGACCGACGTTCTGCCCTTCATCTCATACACGGCGGGCCGCCGGACCGAACCGAGTATGCCAACCGTGGGACCGACCGGCGGTACGAAAACGACATCGCCAGGCTGCAGCCGTGCATCTCTCGAGTTATCGCCTTCGAGCAGCAACGCGTAAAGATCAAGAGTCTCCACCAGCTCACCGCGGCGTTTCAGTTCCACCTTGCGCAATGAACCCACCTCGGTGATGCCGCCGCTCTCGTACAGGGCGTGCGTAATCGTCGACAGCCCGCTCAGTATGTGCGACCCGGGTCGTTCGACGTCGCCGAGCACGAACACCCGCATCGTGCGGAGCGGTCCCATCGTCACGCTGACCTGGGTACCGATGAGCATCTCGGCAACTCGCTCGTTGAGGTCCTGGCGGAACTCGGAAAACGGTATACCGGCCACGGTTACCGGCCCGATCTGCGGCAGGTTCAAAATACCCTCGCGGCTGACCTCGAACTCGTAGATACCGCTGACGTTGCCGAACAGCTGTACCCGGACCGAGTCGCCGGGGCCGAGCACGTAGTCCGGCGGTACCGGACCCGACTGGGATGGCAGGAAGCTCGCGTCCGTTCGCCTGAACAGCTCATAGCCGAACGGCTCCAGGGCCTGCTGGCCGGTGAGCTCTGTCGGCAGGATGTTGACGAGGATGTCGAAATTGTCGAGCAGGTCGACGGCGGCCAGCCGCTGGCCGACTTCCTCGGCGCTCAGGCCGAGAACAGCGATCGGCTCGAGGCCCGGTAGAAAAAGTTGCCCTTCCCGGTCGAGTGTGTAGCTCGCGCTGCCGGACAGGTCGCTCAGCAGCGCATCTTCTTCCATTTCTTCGATGACGTCGGGCTCGAGAAACGGCTTTGGCGTGAGTGTGATGATCAACTCGCTGAACTCGCGAGCACGACCATCCTCGAACATATCGAGCTCGTCGTCGGCAAGCTCGTCGTCGGTCTCGTCGCGCGGCTCGATTTCCTCGCGGATCGACGCATCCTCGGCGGCGTCCTGCTGCGCACTCATCTGCCGCATGGCGCGAAGCGCTTCTTCACGCTGGTCCGGTGGCAACGAGTTCAGCATTTGCCGCTGCTCGGGCGTCAGCTGCTCCTCCTGCGCGGGCGCCAGTGCCGGCGACAGGAACAGCAGGAGGGAAAGGCCCAGTAAGACTCTCGTGTTGCGCATCGTTACCGTGAGTTCCAACGAATGAAGAAGGCGGTGTCCGACTCGTCGAGGCCGGTCAACGGGTCCTCGCGGCTCTCGTATCCCGCACCGATGGTGAAACGCCCGAATCGGGTATGGCGCTCGTGGGTGACCTGCGCGTCGACGATATCGAGTGGCGACTCGGATATCGTGTGTCTCGGTTGCGGCGAACCCTCTCGATTGATTTCCATGTAGCGCAGGGAGACGTTCCAGACGTGACCGTCGGATTGTACCAGCGTCGATCCGAGCGAGTACGACAAGCTGTCGCTGTCCGCACCGTGGCCAATGACCTTGCCGCGATATCGGTAGCCGCTCGCATAGATCGGATGCTCGTAGGCCGTGTTCGGCTTCTTGTCGCTGAAACCGAAACCGCCCTCGCGGGTCAGCGTATCGGATACCTCGAAATGCGTACGATGTGACAGGCCGCCAATCGTCCCCCAGAATTCGACACCGACCTGCCGCATCCATGAGCCGATGAGTCCACTACCCGGGCGCCCGTCTTCGCCGATCCACTGCATGTATGTAGCGACCGGGATGTTGCGTGGCAGCGACCAGCGAATGTCGATACCACCGAGCTGGTTGCCCGGTTCTTCGTCGGGATCGACGTTGACGCCCGCATTGTCGCGCCCGAGAAGGAGATCGGTAAACGTGCCGAAGTCGCAGGGGCGGTCTTCGCCGCACCACTGAGCGCTCCGCGTCAAGCCTATCTCGAGCCCCCGAACCGGCCTGATGCTTCCCCTCAGGCCGAACAGCAAAGCGTCCTCGACCGCTCGTTCATCGTCCAGGACCTGCATGAACGTTGCGACGCTCCACGGCCCCATCCAGGACAGCCACTTGGTTTCGAAAGGCGTGCTGTTGTTTCGCTGCAGCGAGATCCCGGGAGCCGGTCGATGGTTGTTGCCGAGGATCAGGCTGCCGTCCCGACCCGGCCCCCACCAGCGATCCTGCCAGCCGGCGGTGACCATCCAGTTACCGAGCGCGACGCCTACGTAGCTGCCATCCGGCCGGAACTCATCGCCGTCTATCGGATCAGCGACGACGGTCCCCTGCAGATTGACGGTGAACCGCTCGCCGACCCAGGACATGCCGAGCGAGAACTGGGTTTCGTCGCGTGGCGTGTCCTCGAAGGTGCGGATGAAGCGAGGGTTACTCGCCACGGAAGCGCCGATGTCCAACGTCACGAAACGGACTTCGAGCGCCTCCTGCGACTGTTTGCGCAGCCGCTCGACGGCCTGCTGCTGCGTCAGCGTCAGCGAGGTCCGGTCGATGCCATCCAGCGCCACCTGGATCTCGCCCCACGAGATGGGCCAGGCGGTCGCCGAGATGTTGATCGCGCGCGAGTCGTTGAGCAGCTCGATGTCGTGCCGGAGCCTGAGATCACCGGGCGCAGCGAGCACCTCCGCCAGTGACTGCTGCGGCGCCAGGGTCGAGACGATAGCGATCAGGGAGACGAGCAGTAGGCGAAATGACATGCAAGGCCTTCAGGCCGCTGGACGACGACCGACATGGTAACAGCATCGCGCGCATTAGCCGCGCGTCAGCGTAGTCACATACTGGCCGCGACCGCGTCCTGCGTCGCTTCCGCCAGCGCACTGATGACCCTATCCTGGTCCTCGGGCGCGAGGTCCGCACTCATCGGCAGGCTGATGACCCTCTTCGACACCGCGGACGCGACTGGCGTGCAGTCGGGGCAGCACAGGTCGCGATAGGCCGGCTGCTCGTTGAGCGGTATCGGGTAGTGGACGGCGGTCGGCACGTCCGCCTCGCTCATGCGTTTCTGGCACTCGTCGCGGTCGTCGAGGAACAGGGTGTATTGCGCAAACACCGAAGTTCTGTCCGGACGAACGACAACACTGTCGATGCCGAGGGGCTCGAGCATGCTGCGGTATTTCTCGCCGATCCGAATCCGCTGCTCGACTTCCCAGTCGAAGCGTTCCAGCTTGGCCAGAACGACGGCGCACTGCAGCGTGTCCATCCTGCCACCGACGCCGACTCGAGTGTGGACGTAGCGCGCGCTCTGGCCGTGCACGCGAATCTCGCGCGCCGCCTGGGCAATGTCATCGTCATCGGTAAACAACGCACCGCCGTCGCCGTAACAGCCCAGCGGCTTGCTGGGGAAGAAACTCGTGCAGCCAATCGTCGAAACGCCGCAGCTCTTGCGGTCTTTGTAAGCGGCACCGAAGCTCTGCGCAGCGTCCTCGATGACTGGGATGCCGCCGTGGCGTTCGGCGATCGCGTTGATCTCGTCCATGTCGGCGCACTGGCCGTAGAGGCTCACGGGCATGATCGCCTTTGTTCGTTCGCTGATCAGCGCCTCGAGCTTGCTCACGTCGACATTGCAGGTATCTGCTTCGATGTCGATAAACACGGGCTGGATTCCCAGCAGTGCGATGACCTCGACCGTTGCGACGAACGTGAACGGCGTGGTGATGACTTCGTCACCCGGCCCGATGCCGAGCGCCATCAGGCTGATGAGCAGCGCATCGGTGCCGCTGGCAACTGATACGCAGTGCTTCACACCCACGTAGTCTGCCAGCCGCTCTTCCATCTCTGTGACTTCCGGGCCAAGGATGTAGCGGCCGTGTTCGAGCACACGCGAGATGCGCTCGTTGATATCCGGCTCGATGGCGCGGTACTGGGTCTTCAAATCGACAAAAGGAATCATGTTGGCACGTACTCGCACTGTCCGTTGGTTAATCGATAATGATCGCCGGTCCCCGGGCACTTCGCCTCGCCGCTCCCGTCGAGCGGCAGATCGAGGCGCTCGCCGTGCCGGCTCATCCAGCCGACGTGCCGTGCCGGCACACCCGCGACGAGCGCGTAGGCAGGCACGTCCCGGTTGACGACCGCGCCGGCAGCGACGAAGGCGTATTCTCCGACGGCAACGCCGCAGACGATCGTACAGTTTGCGCCGAGCGTCGCTCCGCGCCTGACGATAGTATCCCGGTATTCGTCTTTTCTCGACACCGCGGAACGCGGATTATAGACATTCGTGAACACCATGCTGGGGCCGCAGAAGACATCGTCCTCGAGCGTCACGTTGTCATAGACCGAGACATTGTTCTGGATCTTGCAGTTGTCGCCGATGACGACGCGATTGCCGACGAATACGTTCTGCCCCAGCGAGCACTCCCTGCCGATACGGGCACCGCCGCACACATGCACGAAATGCCAGACGCGCGAGCCGGCTCCGATCGTGGCCCCGTCGTCGACGATGGCGCTCGAATGTACGCTGTAGTCGCTCATCTACGCTCAGTACTGGAGTGGCAACGCGATGCGCTTGCCGTCCCGCGCGGACAGGTACAGAGCGATCAACAGCTCGAGGGACTTCAGCCCCTCACGACCGTCGGTCCTGGCTCGCTCTTCGCCGCGCAGCGTCTTGATCACGTTGTCGTAGTAAAGGGGGTGGCCGAAACCGTAGACACTCGTCGTCGAATAGCTCGCCTCCTGGATCGACGTATCACCCTCGTCCTCGTCCTCGAAATCCCACTGCTGGATTTCATTGACGGCAACGCCGCCGACCCGCACCGTGCCCTTCTCGCCGAGAATCGTGATGCTGCCTTCGTAGTTCTTCGGGTAGGTGAGCATTGTTACGTTCAGCGTACCCATCGCGCCGTTGCGCCAGCGCAGCGCGGCAACGCCGGAGTCCTCTACCTGGATGTTGCGAGCGAGCGTGCCCGTGTAGGCCATGACCGATTCCACGGGACCGATCAGCCAGTCGAGCAGGTCGATGTAGTGGCTCGCCTGGTTCATGAAGGCGCCGCCGTCGAACTCCCAGGTGCCGCGCCACTCGGCACTGTCGTAGTAGTCCTGCGGGCGCGTCCAGAAGACGTTGACCGCCACCGAGTAGATCCGACCGAATCGGTTCGCGTCGACCGCCTTTTTCAGAAGCTGCAGGGTCGCGTTCTGTCGATTCTGCTTAACGACGAACAGCTTCACGCCGGCGTCGTCGCAAGCCTGGACCATGGCGAGGCCGTTTTGCCAGCGCGTCGCCATCGGTTTCTCCGTCATCACGTGACGTCCGCTGGCGGCCACGCGAATGGCCTGGTTGGGATGCAGCCCGCTCGGCGTCGCGAGGATGACACAGTCTGCCGTCGAGTCGTCGAGCAGGTGGTCGAGGCGCGCATGGCCGTTTACGCCCGTCGCCTTGACAGCCTTGGCGAGCGCCTCTGGGTCCGTATCGCAGACGTCGACCAGCTCCGCGTGTTCCCCGTGCGCCTCGATGGCATTGATGTGATTCGTCGAAATGCGGCCGCAGCCAACGAGTGCGAAGCGGACCTTTCGATCAGTGATCGGAATATTTGGCGGATTCATTGTCGGGTTCGGGAGCGGCGGCGCGTCAAAAATGGTCGAGATTAAACAGCAATTCTACCGGTCCGGCAAGCATGTTGCCGCATCGTACAGCGCCGCGTACTCAGCCGCTATTCGGCGCCAATCGAAGCGCGCGGCCTCGGCCATGCAGGCGGCTCTCACGCTGTCCAGTCGACGGCTGAGCGCCTCGATTCCCCGGACGATGCTGGCAAGGTCACGGGGGTCCACGGCCTCTGCGACCGAGCCCGGCTGAAAGTACCCATCCACGCCCTGCCCCGCCGAATGTACGATCGGCAGGCCCTGCGACAGTGCCTCGATATAGACGACGCCGAACGTCTCTTTGTAAGACGGCATCACGAACAGGTCATGCTCGCGATACACGTCCCTGAGCACCGCGGCATCATCGATGCGGCCCCGATACTCAACGAACGCGTATTTCTCATCGGCAAGCATGCTCCGTACGCGTGCCTCGTCATTGCCGCCGCCGCCGACGAGCGTCAGGCCGATCGCGCTCGAGCGCCGCAGTTTCTCCACGGCGGACATGACGGACGGCACATTCTTGTTGCGGCTGAAGTCGCCGACATACAGCGCGCGAACGGACGTCGAGTCGGCCGCGGGCCGATTGGGCGACTCCAGCCAGGTATCGCCGATCCCGTTCGCAATCACGGCCGACTTTGCCTCGACGCGGTCGCGGTTGCCGGCGTCCAGTTTTTCGAGAAAGCGATCGCGATACGCCGGCGACAGGAAGACGACGCAGCTCGCCGACCCGAGTATCTCCCGAAACTGCCCGCGCAGATCAGGGCGATAGCGCATGAAGTAGTTGACGTCCGTGTTCCTGATCGCGACGACGTACGGCCGCGCATGCTCCCGATACAGCCGGAGGGCAACGGCGCCGTCACTATAGCCCGAATGCGCGTGCACGATGTCGAACCCGGCGGTGTCGACGTCCTCTTCCAAAGCGGCCCCGATTCGCCGGATCTTTGCGCCGAAGCAAACGCGGTGGAATGGCTTCAGTATGTGTCGATACCGGTACTGCGTAGCATCCGAGTCCTTCGGCTGGCGATCAGCCTCCGTGCGGGTCCGCACAGGCGCGAAGACGAACTGAGACACTCCGCGCTCGGAGATATGCTGCACGAGCTGACGATAAAGCGCGTGCTGCGCGAACGCACCCGCGATGTGCAACACCTTCATCGGCCGACTCGTTGACCTTGCTCATCGGTTCGCGAGAGCAACGCGTACAGCAGCAGCACGAACAACAGGTAACCGTAACCATTGATCGTGATCGGCCGTTGCGCCAGCGTCGCCAGCAGCACGAGGAATATGAAGACACGGTCGCGAAATCCGCTGGTTGCCGCGAACGCGAGCACGCCGAACAACAGGATGACGTGCAGGTTGACGACGATCGCACCGATGATGCCGTGCGTCGCCAGCGGTGCCGCAGGATTGACGATGAAGTTCCATCGGTACCGGTTGCCGACATACTCGTCATAGTGCAGCCCGTGACCAATGAACGGGGATTCGAGGAATGCCGCGTAATTCTCGATCATGATCGGGGTGCGGCTGTCGCCTTTCA